>NZ_JBHLUH010000068.1:0-192177 GCF_042433955.1 Phytohabitans kaempferiae
CCAACTCCCGCAACGCCAACCACGCGCCGGCTAACGATCATGACCAAGCACTACTAGCCGGCCCGGACCAGCTCCGCGCGGCCGTCGACCAGGTGCAACTCCGCGTCACACGCGGCCGCCGCCTCGGGGTCGTGCGTCGCGAACACGACCGCCGCGCCCCGCCCGGCCTCGTGGTGCAGCAGATCGAGTACGCGCTGCCGGTTGGCCGCGTCGAGCTCGCTGGTCACCTCGTCGGCGAGCAGCACGCCACCGCCCAGCGCCAGCCCTCGCGCGATGGCCGTGCGCTGCTGCTGCCCGCCGGAGAGCTCCTCGACGAGCTGGTCTGTCTGCCCGCTCAGCCCCAGCCGCTCCAACGCCTCGGCGGTCAGCCGCCGTGCCTCGGCGGGCGAGACTCCGGTGGCGATGAGCGCGACCTGGAGGTTTTCCCCGGCGGTGAGGATCGCGGCGAGCCCGTTGTCCTGCGGCACGAGCACCACGCCACGGGCCACGGCGTGGTCGCGGTCGCGCAGCGGCTCACCGTCGATGGTCACGCTGCCCGCCACGGCCGGGAGCACGCCGGCCATCGCCGAGAGCAGCGTGGTCTTGCCCGCGCCAGAGGGCCCGGTGACGGCGAGCACACGGCCCGGCTCGGCGGCCACGGAGACATCGCGCAGGACGGGCTCGCCTCGCCCGTACGCCACCGAGAGCCCATCGACCACCACCGTCGTACCCACGGGCGTGAGACTAGTCGTTTCCGCGGGAGTCGTTAGGGTCGAGTGATGAGCTACTCGCATCGGTTCGAGTCCCTCATCGAGGCGCAGATCCGGGCAGCCCGGGAAAATGGGGAGTTCGATAACCTCCCCGGCGCCGGCAAGCCCATCCCCGGCCGGGGCGAGCCGTACGACGAGAACTGGTGGCTCAAGGAGATGATGCGGCGTGAAGACCTGGGCGAGGTCACGCTGCCGCCGTCGCTCAAGCTGGCCCGCGACGCCGAGCACCTGCGCGAGCGGGTCCGCACGCTCAAGTCCGAACAGCGCGTACGCGAGGCGGTGGCCGAGGTCAACGAGCGGATCACGGCATACCGGCGCCGCCCCACCGAGCCGTACGTCTCGGTCCGCGAACTCGACCCCGACGACCTGGTCCGCGACTGGTTACGGCAGCGGCGCGCATAGCCGGTCTGCTTCAAGAGCCAGATCTGGGCTACGACACAGCGGCAGGCTAGCTCGAAGTCATCGCGAACCACAGCGACCGAGGGCGGCGTGCCGACGCCTCACAGCATGGCCGCGAAACCTCAACGCCGACTCAGAACGACCGCGCGAAGCGGTTACGGCAGCGACGAGAGAAGTGACGCGGCGGCGGCGTACGGGTCGGTCTCGCCGGCCGCCACGCGCACGGCGGCGTCGCGCAGTGCCGTACCCGATCGGATGGAGCCCAGCCGCTCGCGGAGCGTGCCCAGCGCGATCGCCTCGACCTCCGCCTCGGCCCTCGCCTCCCGGCGGCGGCGCAGCTCGCCGTGCTCGACCAGCCAGGCGCGGTGCTTGCCGATCGCGGTGAGGATGTCGTCGATGCCCTCGCTCCGGGCGGCGACCGCGCGCACGACCTGGGGGCGCCACTGGCCGGGCGCCCGCTCGCCGAGCCCGATCATGCCCTGGATGTCGTGGTACGTGGCGTCTGCCCCGTCGCGGTCGGCCTTGTTGACCACGAAGACGTCGGCGATCTCGAGGATGCCGGCCTTCACCGCCTGGATCGCGTCGCCCATGCCGGGGGCGAGCAGCACGACCGTGGTGTCGGCGAGCGAGGCGACCTCGACCTCGGCCTGCCCGACGCCGACGGTCTCGACGAGTACGACGTCGCAGCCGGCGCCTTCGAGCACGCGCACGGCCTGGGGCGTCGCCGCCGCCAGCCCGCCGAGGTGACCGCGGCTGGACATCGAGCGGATGTAGACGCCCGGGTCGGTGGCGTGGTCCTGCATCCGCACGCGGTCGCCCAGGATCGCCCCGCCGGTGAAAGGGCTGGACGGGTCGACCGCCAGCACTCCGACCCGGTGCCCCTCCGCGCGCAGCGCCCGTACCAGCTCGTTGGTGGTGGTCGACTTGCCCACCCCGGGCGAGCCGGTCAGGCCGATGACCTGTGCCCGGCCGGAGTGCGGCGCGAGCGCGGCGGCGATCTCCGGAAGCAGCTCGTCGCCGGACTCGACCAGCGTGATCAGCCGGGCCACCGCGCGGGGGTCACCCTCGCGCGCGGCGCCCACCAGCGCGGGTACGTCGCGACTTCGCCTCACAATGCCTCCTGGCCCCGGACGCCGCCGCGGCGCGCGATCACGGGACCTTGATGATAAGCGCGTCTCCCTGGCCGCCCCCGCCACACAGCGCCGCCGCACCGGTGCCGCCGCCGCGCCGCTTGAGCTCCAGGGCCAGCGTGAGTACGAGGCGCGCGCCGGACATGCCGATCGGGTGGCCGAGCGCGATCGCGCCGCCGTTGACGTTGACGATCTCGGGGCTGACCCCGAGGTCGCGGGTCGAGGCGATGCCGACCTGGGCGAACGCCTCGTTGATCTCGATGAGGTCGAGGTCGGACGCGCTCATGCCGGCCTTGCCGAGCGCGTGCGCGATCGCGTTGGCCGGCTGGGCGTGCAGCGAGTTGTCCGGGCCGGCCACGTTGCCGTGCGCGCCGATCTCGGCGAGCCAGCTCAGCCCCAGCTCCTCCGCCTTGGCCTTGCTCATCACCACGACCGCCGCGGCACCGTCGGAGATCGGCGAGGAACTGCCCGCGGTGATCGTGCCGTCCTTGCTGAACGCCGGTCGCAGCTTGGCCAGCGACTCGACGGTGGCGTCGGGGCGGATGCCCTCGTCCTCGGCGATCACGATCGGGTCGCCCTTGCGCTGCGGCACCTCGACCGGCACGATCTCGTCGGCGAACGCGCCGTTCTTCTGCGCCGCGGCCGCCCGCTGGTGGCTGGCCACCGAAAACGCGTCCTGCTCCGCACGCGTGATGCCGTACCGCGTGCCGTGCCGCTCGGTGGACTCGCCCATCGCGATCTGGTCCCACGTGTCGGTCAGCCCGTCGACGGCCATGTGGTCCTTGACCACCACGTCGCCGTACTTGTATCCCTGCCGCTGCCCCACGAGCAGGTGCGGCGCGTTGGTCATCGACTCCATGCCGCCGGCCACCACGACGTCGAACTCACCGGCCCGGATCAGCTGGTCCGCGAGGGCGATCGCGTCGAGCCCGGAGAGGCAGACCTTGTTGATCGTCAGCGCGGGTACGTTCATCGGGATGCCGGCGTTCACCGCGGCCTGGCGGGCGGGGATCTGGCCGGCGCCGGCCTGGAGCACCTGCCCCATGATCACGTATTGCACCTGCTCTGGCGCGACCCCGGCCCGCTCCAGCGCCCCCCGGATAGCGAAGCCACCGAGCGCCGTGGCCGGGAAGTCCTTGAGGTTGCCGAGCAGGCGGCCCATCGGCGTCCGCGCGCCACTCACGATCACGGAGCTGGTCATGTTGCTCACCTTCCCGTACTACTTAACGGTAGTTCGGTCAGACTAACGCCATGAGTGAGCACGACCATGGTGAGCCCGCTGCCGACTATGTCACAACAATCGGACTGCTGCGCATCGACCACGTAGGCGTGGCGGTGTCCAACCTCGACGAGGCGATCGGCTTCTACGCCCGCGTCTTCGGCATGCGCTGTGTACACCGCGAGACCAACGAGGAGCAGGGCGTCGAGGAGGCCATGCTCGCCGTCGGCCCGGACCCCTCCGGCGGGCAGGTGCAGCTCCTGGCACCGCTCTCCTCGTCGTCCACGATCGCCAAGTTCCTGGAGCGAAACGGGCCGGGCGTGCAGCAGGTGGCGTACACCGTGACGGACGTCGAGGAGGCCAGCGCGAAGCTGCGCGAGCGCGGCATGCGGCTGCTGTACGACAAGCCGCGGCGGGGCACGGCCGGCTCGCGGATCAACTTCGTGCACCCCAAGGACGCCGGCGGGATCCTCATCGAGCTGGTCGAGCCGCCCACCGGCCCGTGAGCCGGGGTGCGGCCACTTCGCCAACTACCGCGAGGCGTGGGAGGCCAACCGGCTCGTCGCGCTCGGCCGGATCCATCCGACCGTCTCGCGCACCTATCCGCTGGAGCAGACCGGCCAGGCGGCGTACGAAGTGCACCGCAACGCGCATCAGGGGCAAGGTGGGCGTGCGCTGCCTCTCGCCGGCCGACGGTCTGGGGGTCCGCGACCCGGAGCTGCGGGCACGCCACGAGGCTGAGATCAACCGCTTCCGCGGGCAGTGATCACATCCTCCGAACAGCCAGAAAGATCGGGAGCCGCCCGCGTGGTCGCGGACGGCTCCCGTCGGTACTGCCGGACTAGTTACACCGCAGGTCGCCGACCCGTGCGGTGATGCGGTAGTCGCCGTCGATCTCGACTATCGCGTTGTCGGACCAGTTGATACCACCGCAGTCGTTGTCGGCCGGCCCGTAGCCCCACGACCCGTTGACGATGCGGTTGCCGGTGAACGTGTATCCACTGCCGTACATCCGGGCGGTGTATCCGCCACCGGCCAACAGGTTGTCGACGATAGTGGCACCTTTCGATCCATCGGAGAAGAAGATGGGCGAGGTGCCATCGACGAGGTTGCGCTGGTCGATCGTGTTGTGCCGGACGACCACATTGGACCCGCCGCCGTAGCCTTGTACCCCATCCGAGTGAAAACCGCGCTCCGCACAGATGCGGGCGTACGAGTCCTCGATGAGGATATTGTTTCCGGAGTTGCGGAACGCGTCGCCGAAGTTGCGCACAAGCACTCGACTCGCCGTGTAGTCGCGATGGCCGACCGCATACTCCTGGTCACATCCACTCGGCGCACCAAGCGTGCTGTCCGAAATGGTGAACGAGTGCGAGCGCTCGTTGTGCGAACTGCCGGCGTAACGGATGCCGCCATAAATTTCGCTATTGCGCACGACGACGTTCGGAGCCGCGACGAGCAACCGGCCGGTGATTCGCTTACCACTCACGACCTCGCCGGCCTTGGTCGCCGTGTAGCTGCCGTTGATCGTGGTCAGGGCGGTCCCGGCCGGCACGCCGGTGCAGGCGGGGCTGGGGTACGCCGGCAGCGGGCACTTCCCGCCGCCCGACGGCGGTGGCGGTGGCGGAGCCGGCGTGGTCGGCGCGGGCGTGGCCGGGCTCGGGCTGGGCTTGGTCGGGCTCTTCGTCGGCGTGGGCGCGGGTCCGTCGGTCCGCCGGTTGTTGACGGTGAACGACGCCCAGGCGTTGACCTTCTCGCCCCCGGTCAGGGTGATCTCCGCGAACACGACGTGGTTGCCATTGGACACCTTTGTCGTGTCGAACGCGTTGGCCGAGCCGTCGGAAGCGTTACCCGCGAAATCGAACGGCCGCTCCCGCTCCACACGGTGCGGCCGGCGCGACGGATCGTCGAGCCAGAATGAGACGGCGGAAATGCCTTCACCCTCGGCAGTGACGTATATCTTTCCCTCGACTTCCCTCCGGTTGAGTGGGACCACATCCTGCCGGTCGCTGCTCTCTCTGACGTAGAGCCCCAGCGCCAACTGAGCCGCGTTGGTCTTCGGCTCCTGCGCGACCGACGCGCGCGCGACGCCCACCGTGACCAACGCCGCGAGCAACGCGGCCACCGGAAGAATCACGGTAACCGGGTTTCGACGGCGCCGATGCCTCGTTCTGCCCACCCGCAGCATCCTTTCGTGCGAATGTGAAACGCCTTGACGATTCACATTCAGTCCCCAACTCCGGCGACCCGCACAAAGCCGGTCGCCGCCCGACGGCGAGTCAACGCGGGCACGCATGGCGCTGTCAACCGAGACGCGACATCGCGGCATAAAACATTAAGAGCATTTTAAGGGCAGACAGAAGCGAATCTCGATGTACACCATTCGGAAAAGCAGACTAACGACGAGTAACCAGTCGCAGGCCGGTAATGATGTCCAGGCCCGGACCGACAGGACGCGATCGGACACTGTCAGCCACGAGGACCACAGCACATTTCGGTGCTTACTGGGTCAAGTTGACCTTGACAAGGCGGGCGACATGAGCCTCCACGCCCTTGCGAAGCCCCCCGGTCGGTCTGCCAGTATGTCCCAATGCCCCAGCAGCAGCAGTCAAACCTCGCGTTCTTCGAAAACGCGAACTCGCAACATGACTTCACCGTCGTCCTTCGGGGATACGACCGTGGGCAGGTCGACGACTTCGTCGGCCGGCTCAGCGCCGCGCTGACCCAGTCTGAGCAGGCCCGCGGCGAGGCCGAGCAGCGTATGAACGACGCGCAGCGCCGGCTCCGCCAGGCCGAGCAGCGCCTCGGTTCGCTCGAGCAGAAGCTCACCGACACCAACAAGCAGCTCGAGGAAAACAGCCGGCCGACGCTCTCCGGCCTGGGCACTCGGGTCGAGCAGATCCTGCGCCTCGCCGAAGAGCAGGCCAACGACCACCGCGGTGAGGCCAAGCGCGAGTCGGAGGGCATCCTCTCCGCCGCGCGCCTGGAGGCGCGCGAGATCACCGACAAGGCGCGGGCCGAGGCCGCCGCCATGAAGGCGACCGCCGAGCGCGAGGCCGGCCAGGTCCGCACCGCCTCCGAGCGCGAGGCCGCCGAGGTGCGGGTGCAGGCCCGCCGCGAGGCCGACACGCTCCGCGCCGACGCCGACCGCGAGACCAAGCAGCTGCGCACAGTCACCGCCCACGAGGTCGCCGAGCTCAAGTCCACCGTGGAGCGTGAGGTCGCCACGCTGCGCGCCACCGCCGAGCGGGAGATCACCCAGCTCCGCGCGAAGGCCGCCCGCGAGGCCGAGGAGAAGCGCGCCGAGGCGACCAAGCTGCTGACCGACGCGCGCGACAAGCGCGACAAGGACCTTCAGGCGCTGGCGCTGGAGCTGGCCGAGCGCCGGGAGAAGGCGGAGCGCGAGGAGTCCGAGCGCCACGCCGCCCAGGTGGCCCAGACGCAGAAGCTGGTCGCCGAGGCCGAGGAGCGGGCCCGCGCCGCGGAAGACCGCGCCAAGGAGATCGAGCAGCGCGCCGAGGCCCGCCGCGTCGAGTCCGAGCGCAACGCCAGCGAGACCATCGACAAGGCCAAGGCCCTCGCGGAGAAGACCCTCAACGAGGCCCGCGCCGAGTCGCACCGGCTGGTCACCGAGGCGCGCACCGAGGCCGAGCTCACCACGCAGGCCGCGCGGCGCGAGGTCGAAGACCTCACCCGCCAGAAGGACGCGGTCACCGCGCAGCTCGGCCAGATGCTCTCCGGTCTCGCGGGCATCGTGCCCACGGCACCGCAGGGCGCCAAGTCGGAGGAGAAGGCCGGCAAGGGCGACGGCGAGCGCGTCAACGCGGGCGCGGCGAGCTGAGGCCACAGCCCTGATCGCTGACGGCGGTCAGGGCGTCGTGGGGCAGACGCGATGACAGGCCGCACCGGTTCGCCGGTGCGGCCTGCATTGGCGTGCCCACCCAGGGTGAAGACCCCTGCGTGAAATCCGCCGAATGGTGTGTATCCAGGCGCCGTTCAGCCGAGCGTGTGAGGATGGAGGGCATGTCGCACGGCGGAGAGCTCTTTGGTCTGGGTGATGGTGTATCGACGGAGCCGACTTTCGAATCGGCGATGCGCGGCTATGACAAACGCCAGGTAGACCGCTATGTCGCTCGCGCCGAGGGAGAGATAGCCTCCCTCGCGACCGAGCGTGAGCAGTTGTACGCGCAAATCCAGAGCCTCGCCGGCCAGGTGGAGCAGTTGCAGGCCGAAGTGGTCAATGTCCGGCGCCAAGCGGCCACGATGGACAAGATCTCCTTCCGGCATCTCGGTCCGCGCGTGGAGCACATCCTCGCGCTCGCCGAGGAGCAGGCCGACGCGATCCGAGGCAACGCCGCGCAGGAGCTGGCCGAGCAGCGGGCCGAGGCGGAGCGGGCACTGGTCGAGGCGCGGGCACGCGCGGCCGACGCGGTGCGCGACTTCGAGATCGCGCTGGCGGCCCGCCGCTCCGATGAGGAGAAGGCGACCGCCGAGCGCCGGTCGGCGGCGGACGCGGCGGTGGCCCGGGCGCAGGAGCAGGCCGAGGCGATCCTCGCCAGCGCGCGGGAGCAGGCCACCAAGATGCGCACCGAGGCGGAGACCTCGCTGGACCAGGCCCGGCAGGAGGCGCAGCGGCTAAGCGTGGAGGCAAAGCAGCACGCGGAGCGGGCCCGGGCGGAGACCGAGTCCTACATCCAGTCCACGCGGAGCAACGCGCAGCACGAGCTGACCCAGTGGCGGGCGAGCGTCGAGCAGGAGATCAACCAGCGCCAGACCGCCGCCGACAAGGAGTTCGCGCAGCGGCGCGCGGCCGCCGAGCAGGAGTTCGCGCAGTGGCGGGCCGCCGCCGAGCAGCAGGTCGCCGCGCGGGGCGCCGAGGCCGAGCGATACGTGGCCGAGCTGCGGCGCCAGGCGGAGGAGCAGGCCGCTTCGGTGCGGCACGAGGCCGAGGAGTACGCCGCGGCGGTACGCCGGAAGACCGAGGAGCAGGCGGCGACCGCCCAGGGGCACCTCGCCAGTACCCAGCGGCACCTCGCCTCGACGCAGAAGGAGACGGCCGCCGCGGGGCAGCTCCTCGCCGACGTACAGCAGCAGGTCGCGCAGGCGCAGGAGGCGCTCGCCGAGGTCAAGCAGCAGACGGTGGCGAGCCGGCAGGAGGCCGACCAGTTCCGGCGCGCCCTCACCGAGGTGCAGAGCCAGCTCGCGACCGAGCGGCAGCGGCTCAACGAGGCACAGCGCACGGCCGAGGAGGCCGAGCGGAAGGTGGTCGAGGCCAAGGCGACCGTGAAGCGCGCCAGCGAGGCCGCCGCGGAGGCGGTGGAGTCGCCCGAGGCGACGCAGGTGGTCGACACCGGGTCGGCGGTGACCCAGGTCGTGAAGACCCCAGCCGCCGAGAATGGCGACGGCAAGCCATCTGGCAGACCGGCGAAGGCTGAGCCGACGCCGGAGGTCGAGGAGGCCGCCGAGCGCGCGGAGACGCCCCAGAAGGTGGGCTGACCCCCTGGTCGTCGATCCGGCACGCGCACCGCGCCGGCCACTTCGCCGCCCCGCCGCGCGGCCGTGACGCGCGGAGGGGCCAGTGGCAGCTGAGGGATCCAGCGACGAACCCGCCGAGGGGCGCCCGGCCGAGCCCGAGCCGGAGCGCCCCGCACGCCCCGACGACCACCGGGCGGACGACCGCACGGTCACGCCGGCGGATGCTCCCGTACCGCCGCCGACCGGAAAGTTCGGCCCGCCGGGCCAGCCGCTTCGGCGCAACGCGTTCCTCACCGGGTTCGTCGGCGGGCTGGGCGTACTGCTCGCCTACGCGGCCTACCTCGCGGTCCGCAACGCCGCGGGCATCCTCCTCCTGGTCTTCATCGCGCTCTTCCTCGCCATCGGCCTCAACCCGGCGGTCGTGCGGCTGCGCCGGTGGGGCTTCCCCCGAGCCGCCGCGGTCGCCACGGTCACGCTCGGCATCCTGCTGCTGCTCTGCGGCGGGCTCTTCGCGGTCGTACCTCCGGTAATCACCGAGACCGCCCAGGTGATCGAGAACCTTCCGGGGTACATCGACCAGCTCAACAACAATCCGACGATCCGCAACCTCAACCAGCGGTACGACATCATCGGGCGCGCATCGTCCGCGGTCACCGCGGCGAACATCTCCCACGCGCTCGGCGGCGTGCTCGGTGGCGCGTCGCTGGTCTTCGGCACGGTGTTCCGGGTGCTGACCGTGCTGGTGCTGACGATCTACTTCATGGCCGCCTTCGACCGGCTCAAGGAGGCCGCCTACCAGATCGTCCCCGCCTCCCGGCGGCAGCGCGTACGGCTGATCACCGACGAGATCCTGACCAAGGTCGGCGCGTACATCGTCGGCGCGCTCGCCATCGCGCTCCTGGCCGGCACCAGCACGTTCATCTTCCTGATCATCGTGGGCGTCTCGTACCCGCTCGCGCTGGCGGTGGTGGTCGCGATCTTCGACCTGATCCCGCAGATCGGTGCGACGCTGGGCGCGGTCGTGGTGAGCCTGGTCGGCTTCGCCCACTCGCTGACCGCCGGCGTCGCCTGCGTGGTGTTCTTCATCGTCTACCAGCAGATCGAAAACTATCTGATCTATCCGAAGGTGATGCGTCGGTCGGTCCAGGTCAGCGACGTCGCCGCGATCGTGGCGGCCCTGCTCGGCGCCGCCATCTTCGGCGTCATCGGCACGCTCGTCGCGATCCCGACGGTCGCCGCGCTCCAGCTGATCCTCCGCGAGATCGTGGTACCTCGACAGCAGGAACGCTGACCGCACGCACAAGCGCACTGGCTGTGCATCCGCCCTGGCCTGACCTGTTTGGGTAACGCGAGACCCCCAAAGGTTGAGCTGCCGAGTCTATTTGGTGACAAATCATGGACAGCGAAGGCCCGTTTGGGCGAAAGTCGCAGGTCTGGACTCAGCCACGGATGAGTATGCTCTGCGACTAAGCAATTTCACGGGGCCTGACTCACCCACGTCCCTGCCCTCGGAGAGCCCATAGATGCGTAAAGATGTATTGAGCCTCGCAGCCGCAATCACGGTGAGTGTCGCCGCGATTGCACTAGTGCCTGCGTCCTCCGCCTCAGCCGCGACGGGCACCATCGGAAATACTGCTGTCGGTAGTCAGGTCGACACCGACAACACCAACTACCTAAGCGGTTCGCGGTTCACCATGGGCAGCGCGGACGGCGCCGTGACCAGCATGAGCGTCTACGTCGACCAGATCAGCTCCGCGCCAAACAACCAATTCGAAGTCGGCATCTACACCGACTCGGCAAACAAGCCCGGCACGCTTGTCGCGAAAAGCGTCACCGGCACGCTGACGGCGAACTCGTGGAACACCGTCGCTATCACCGCCGACCTGACCGCCAATGATTCCTATTGGCTCATGTACAACACGAACGGTGCGGCCGGCAACCGCAACAATATGCGGTACGGCGGTGGGGGCACGAGCACATTCAGTTCTTCCAGCACTCCTTTCGGCACCTGGCCGACCACATTCGCCTCCGCGACTAACGGTGGCGCGAACTTCTCGATCTACGCCACGTTCACGACGGACGACCCGCCGCCGCCCCCGCCGTTGTCCAACTCTGGGCCGGGCGGTCCGGTGCTCGTGATCGGTAGTTCCGCCAACCTGTTCACGACCTATTACACCGAGATCCTCAAGGCCGAGGGCATCAACTACTACCGGCTGATGGACATCGCCAACGTCTCCGCGAGCACGCTCACGAGCTACGACGTGGTGATCCTCGGCGAGATGCCACTGACCGACCCGCAGGTCTCGATGCTCAGCACCTGGGTCGACGGCGGCGGCAACCTGATCGCGATGCGGCCGGACAAGAAGCTCGCCCCGCTGCTGGGCCTCACGGCCGGCACCGACACGCTCGCCGAGGCGTACCTGCAGATCGGTAACAGCGGCCCGGGCGCCGGCATCGTGAACAGCCCGATGCAGTACCACGGCACCGCTGACCGCTACACCCTCAACGGCGCAAGCGCGGTCGCGACCCTCTACAGCAACCCCACGACAGCCACGTCGAACCCCGCGGTGAGCCTGCGGTCGGTGGGTTCGCAGGGCGGCCAGGCGGCCGCGTTCACCTTCGATCTGGCCCGCTCGATCGTGCTGACCCGGCAGGGCAACGTCGCCTGGTCCGGTGAGGAGCGTGACGGCGTCGACGGCTACCAGGCGCACGAGATGTTCATCGGCGGACCCAGCGGCGTGCCCGACTGGAACACCGTCGAGCAGCGCCTCATCCCGATCGCCGACGAGCAGCAGCGACTTCTCGCCAACATGATTCTCCAGATGAACGCGGACAATAAGCCGCTGCCGCGATTCTGGTACTTCCCGCGCGACGAGAAGGCCGTCATCATCATGACCGGCGACGATCACGCCGCCAATGGTGCGACCGCGGCCCGGTTCGAGCAGTACCTGGCATACAGCCCGGCCAACTGCGACGTCGACGAGTGGGAGTGCATCCGCTCCAGTTCCTATGTCTACACCGACACGCCACTCACCAACGCGCAGGCGGTTTCGTACCACAACCAGGGTTTCGAAGTCGGCCTGCACCCCAACACGAACTGCCGGCCGTGGGGCAGCCCGTCCGCATTGGACACCATCTATGAGAACCAGCTCGCGACGTGGAAGGCGAAGTACTCAGGTATTCCCGACCCGGACAGCTCCCGGACGCACTGCGTCGAGTGGGACGACTGGGCCACGAACGCGAAGACGAAGCTCGCGCACGGCATTCGGCTCGACACCGACTACTACTACTACCCGACCACCTGGGTGCAGGACCGGCCCGGCTACTTCAACGGCACCGCGCAGATCATGCGCTTCGCCGACCTGGACGGGAAGCTGATCGACGTCTGGCAGGCCACCACGCAGATGACCGACGAGTCCGGGCAGTCGTACCCGTACACGGTCAACACTCTGCTGGACAAGGCGCTCGGCCCGGACGGCTTCTACTCGGCGCTCACCGCCAACATGCACACCGACTCGGCCACCTCGCCGGAATCGAACGCGGTGGTCCAGGCCGCTCTGGCGCGTGGCGTGCCGGTGGTCTCCGGCCGGCAGATGCTGACCTGGCTCGACGACCGGGACTCCTCCGCGTTCCAGTCGTTCAACTGGAACGGCAGCGCGCTCAGCTTCACCGTCACCGGTGGCGCCAACGGGCTGCGCGGCATGATCCCGCTGACCTCGACGGCGGGCACGCTGACCAGCATCACCCGCGGCGGCAGCCCGGTCTCGTTCACCACGCAGACCATCAAGGGCATCCAGTACGCCTTCTTCACCGCCACGCCGGGCAGCTACGTCGGCACGTACACCACCGGTGACAGCGCTCGGCCGACCGTGATCTCCACCACGCCGACCGACGGCGCCACGGGAGCCTCCGCGAGTGACCCGATCACCGTCCGGTTCAGCGAACCGATGGCGGCGGGCACCATCAACACCACCAATGTGGAGTTGCGTACCAGCGGAGGCGCGCTGGTGGGTCGCACGGTGACCTACGACGCCGGCACCGAATCGGCGGTCATCACGCCGAGCGCGGCCCTGACCGCCGGCACCGGCTACACCGTCACGGTCAAGGGCAACCCGGGGGTGACCGACGTCGCCGGCAACTCGTTGCTGTCCGACCACTCCTTCTCGTTCACGACCGCCGGTGCCAGCTCCAGCCTGCTCGGCTTCGACCAGATCGGGGCGCAGGTCGACTCCGGCTCGCAGAACCACATGAACGGGTCGCGCTTCACCACCGGGTCGGCGCCGCAGACCGTCAACACCATGGCGGTCTACATGACGAGCGTCCAGGCGTCGGCCAACCAGTTCCAGCTGGCCATCTACACCGACAACAACGGCCGCCCGGATGCGCTGGTCGCCTCAAGCACCTCGGGGACGCTGGTCGCCAACTCCTGGAACACCAGGCCGGTCAGCGCCACGCTCGCCGCCAACACGCCGTACTGGCTCATGTACAACACCAACGGCGACAACAACATGAGCTACGACGTCAGTAGCAACGGCTCGGGCATCTGGTCGAGTTCGACGCAGACGTTCGGCTCGTGGCCGAGCAACTACGGCAACTCGACGCAGTCGATCGCGAAGTACTCCATCTACGCCTTCGACGCCTCCGGCGTGGACCTGCCGCCCACGGTGCAGTCCAGCACACCGGCGCACGGCTCGACCACGGCTTCGACGACCGGTCCCATCACGGTGACCTTCAGCGAGCCGATGGCGGCGGCGACCATCAACACCACCAACGTCGAGCTGCGTACCAGCGGCGACACGCTGGTCAACCGCACGGTGACGTACGACGCCGGCACGAGTTCCGCGGTGATCACGCCGAGCGCGGCGCTCAGCGCGGGCGCGACCTACACGGTGATCGTGAAGGGCAACCCCGGGGTCACCGACACGGCCGGCAACACGATGGCCGCCAACCACACCTTCAGTTTCACCACCGACAACCCCAGCGGGCCGCTCCTGGGCCACAACCAGATCGGCGTGCAGGTCGACTCGGGATCCCAGAACCACATGAACGGGTCCAAGTTCGTCACGGGCTCCACCCCGATGCCGATCACCTCGATGTCGGTGTACATGACGAGCGTCCAGGCGTCGGCCAACCAGTTCCAACTGGCGATCTACACCGACAACAACGGCTCACCCGATACCCTGGTCGCCTCCAGCGCCTCGGGCACGCTGACGCCGAACTCCTGGAACAGCCGGCCCGTGACCACCACGCTGGCGGCCAACACGGCCTACTGGCTGATGTACAACACCAATGGCGACAACAACATGAGCTACGACACCGGTACGACCGGGCAGGGCGCCTGGTCGTCGGCGCACGTACAGTTCGGCGCCTGGCCGAACACGTACGGCAATTCCAATAAAACAACCGCGAAGTTCTCCATCTACGCAAGCTGACCGAAACGACGGTGGGCCGGCTGGTCAGGAGACCGGCCGGCCCACGGTCTTTCTTGACTTGGTCGGTGACGGGCTGCGACGCTGCGGCAGTTGTCGGCGCTGATCAGGAGACTGGTGAGGAGCGCGAAGGTGCGGATCACAGTCGCCGCTGCGGGCATGCTCGCAGTTGCCCTCGTCGCCGGCTCGGCCGCCTGTGGCGGATCCGGCGAGCCGGACACGACCGCTGAGCCCTCCGTCACGGCGCAGTCGGGCCCGCCGGAGACAGCCGCCGCTGCCTCGCCGTCGCCGTCGCCCCCACCGACGGGTACCGCCCGGATGGGGCGCGCACCGGCCAGCCCGACCCCCTCGAAGTCCTCCTCCGCGCCACCGTCGCGGCCGACCGGTAAGCCCGGCCCCGACAACACCGGTGTCCCCGCGGGCACGAAGCTGAAGGTGGTGACCGGCGACCAGACGTACAGCAAGAGCAACCAGGTGCTGAGCGGGCTCGACATCCGCGGCTACGTCCGGATCACCGGCAAGAACGTGACGCTGCGCAACTCGATCGTGCGGGGCGGCGCCGAGCGCTGCAACGCCTCCGCCGTCATCTCCGTCGAGGGCAGCGCCCGCATCGAGTACACCGAGATCCGGCCCAGCAATCCCAGCCCGTGCCTCGACGGCGTGCGCGGCAGCAACATCACCATGGTCGCGGTCGACATCCACGGCGTGGTCGACGGTGTCAAGGCCGGTGACAACGTGCTCATCGAGCACTCGTACATCCACGACCTCAGCTGGTTCGCCAGCGACCCCAACCAGGGCGGCGGGTCGACCCACAACGACGCGGTCCAGTCGTTCGGCGACCGCAACATCACGCTGCGCCACAACACACTGCTGGCCGGCCGCGACGGAAACGCCGCCTGGCAGGTCACTCAGGACGACGGCGGCACGGCCACCAACCTGCGCGTGGAGAACAACTGGCTCGACGGCGGTGGCTGCACTCTGAACTTCGCGCACAAGGGCGGCCCCACGCCGATGACCGGCATCCACGTGGTCAACAACCGCTTCGGGCGCGGGTCGAGCCACAACTGCCCGATCCTGATCAGTACGCAGACCCGGCTCAGCACCAACTCCGGCAATGTCTGGATGGACACCGGCGAGCCGATCCCCCGCCCGCAGCAGCACGACTGACGCGGCTCCTGGCGGGGCCCCGGCCCGGCCGGGTCGATCACAGCGCCGGCGGCACCGGGCTCCCGTCGTCCCACGTGTTGTCGCGCCACACGTTGCCCGGTTTGGACGAGTCGAACGACGTGATCGGCCCGTACGTGCCGCACTTGCCGTTCTTTCCACGCTGGAAGACGTTGTTGGTGAAGACGATGCCCTGCACCTGCGTGCCGTACGCCTTCTTGGGGTCGAGCCCGCCGTACGCGCAGTACGGAGTGTGCTCGGAGGCCACGAAGAGGTTGCGGTCGAAGGTGTAGTTGGAGTTTGCCGCGAAGTCTCCGAAGATGGCGGCGTTCGCACTGCATCCACCGCCGTTGGAGTTGCCCGGATGGTCGCAGGCGAGCGTGTTGTGGATGAGCTTGATGTTGCTGCCGCCGTTGGACAGGAACGCGTCCAGATGCCAGTCGACGCCGTCCGGCATGTACTGGGCGTGCAGCCACGAGTCTTCGATGTGGCAGTTGCGGCGGCAGTTCACGTTGGTCTGCCCGCCGCGGATCTCGCTCCGCAGCACCGTGATGTTCTGGTACGCGACCGTGTGCGTCTGGCCCCGCCCGCCGTCGATCTCGCTGTCTTCGACGCGCACCGAGCCGTTGCCCTCGGACACGATCTGGCCCGAGATCCGGCTCCTTTTGATCACGACGTCGGCCGCCTTGATGTGGATGTCGCAGTTGACGGTCTTGGCGTCGATGACCGTCTTGGCCTTCGTGATCGTGCAGGACCCTCGGTAGGCCGAAAGCGCCACACCGGCGGGCACACCGGTGTTGCTCGCGTTGGGAAACCCGCCCTTGGCCGGCGGCGCGGCCTTGCTGGCACTGGGGCTGGCCGACGGGCTCGGGCTGGCGCCGAGGCGACCGACCCCGGTCGGGGTCGGGCTCGGCGACGCGGACGGCGTGGCCGAGCCGGTGGGCGCGGCGGCGGTCGGCTCGAGCGTCGCGACGCTCACCGGATCCGGGTCGCTGGGACCGAACCCGGAGACCCCGAGCAGGATCATCACCACGGCGGCGGCGACGCCTGGAACGGCGACCAGACCGACCGCCAACCGCTTTCGGCCCGACACGATCAGCTGAGCTTGCCGTCGACGAACGCGGCGAGAGTGCCCAGCGTCTCGAACACCTCTGCGGTCACGTCGTCGTCGTCGATGGTGATGCCGAACCGCTGCTCGAGCGCCGCGACAACTTCGAGCACCGCCATCGAGTCGAGCTCGGGCAGGCTGCCCAGCAGCGGCGTCGCCCCGTCGAGGCTCTCCGCGCGCTCCTCGATGCCGAGGACTTCCACCAGGACCGCCTTGACGTCCGCGAGCGTGGTGGTAGAGGTCAGATCCATTGCGAAACCCTTGTCAGACGAGCACCTCAGCGGGTGCGGGATGGCTGAGAAACGCGGTCGGGCTGGCGGTGAGGCCGTAGGCACCGGCCTGGAATAGTACGACCAGGTCGCCGATCTCCGCGCGGGGCAGCGACACGTCGTTGCCGAGCAGGTCGAGCGGCGTGCAGAGGCAACCCACGACGGTCGCCGTCTCCTCGGCGTCCTGGTCGATGCGGTTGGCGATGGCCAAGGGGTAGTTGCGGCGGATGACCTGCCCGAAGTTACCCGACGCGGCGAGCTGGTGGTGCAGCCCGCCGTCCACCACGAGGAACGTCTTGCCGCGGGACTGCTTCCGGTCGACGATCCGCGTGACGTACACGCCGCACTCGCCGACGATGTAGCGCCCCAGCTCGATCACCACACGCGCATCGGGCAGACCGGGACGGATCGCCCCATCCAGCAGCTCGGCCAGATTGGCGGCGACCGCGCCGAGGTCGAGCGGCTCGTCCTTGTCGTGGTACGGGATGCCGAAGCCGCCGCCGAGGTTGAGGTAGCGGATCGGGCCAGGCGCGTCGGCGGCGAGGCGGAGCGCCAGCTCGACCGTGCGGCGCTGCGCCTCGCAGATGCTCTCCGCGCGCAGGTTCTGCGATCCGGCGAAGACGTGGAAGCCGAGCACGTCGAGATCGGCGGCGGCCAGGTCCTTCAGCACGGTGGGCACGCGCTCGGAGTCGATGCCGAACTGCTGCGGCCCGCCACCGAGGCGCATGCCGGAGCCCTTGACCTGGAAGTCCGGGTTTACCCGGATCGCGACGCGGGGCCGGATGCCCAGCCGCTCGCCGATGGCGGCGACGCGGTCGGCCTCGTTTTCCGACTCCATCTCGATGGTGACGCCGGCGGCCACGGCTTGGGTCAGCTCGGCCGAGGTCTTGCCCGGGCCGGCGAAGCTGACCCGGTTCGCCGGCATCGGCGTGTCCAGCGCGGTGCGCATCTCCAGCGCGGAGGCCACGTCGAACGAGTCGACCAGGCCGCTGAGGTGCTGCACGACGGCCGGCATCGGGTTGGCCTTGACCGCGTAGCTCAGGTCGATGCCGGACGGCAGCGTCGCGCGGAGCAGCTCGATCCGCCGGGTCAGCAGCCCGCGGTCGTACGCGAAGAACGGTGTGCTGCCGACCCGCTCGGCCAAGCGGTCGACCGGGATGCCGCCGACACTCAGCGAGCCGGCCTCCCGGGCGAAGGCGGTGATGGCGGAATGAGCGGTCACGACAACTCCTCGCGCAGCCGGTTGCGGTCGAACTTGCCGTTGGGCGAGCGCGGCAGCTCGGGGCGCACCACGATCCGTTTCGGCAGCATGTAGAGGGGAAGCTGGCGCTTGAGCTCGGCGAGGAGGCCGGCCTCGTCCACCTCCGCGACGCCCTCGACCGGGCTCACCGCGATCAGGATGTGCTGACCGAGGTCGGGGTCGTCGACCCCCATCGCGACCGCGTCCCGCACCAGGCCGGTCGCGTAGACGACCTCTTCGATCTCCGACGGGCTCACCCGGTAACCGGACGTCTTGATCATCTCGTCGGCCCGGCCGACGAAGTACAGGAAGCCCTCCTCGTCACGGGTGACGAGGTCGCCGGACCACACCGCCATCTCGGGGTACAGCGCGCCTTCCCGGCCCGGCGCCGGCTTGAACCGCTCGGCGGTGCGCTCGGGGTCGTTCCAGTACCCCATCGCGACCAGCGCGCCGCGGTGCACCAGCTCGCCCTGCTCCCCCGGGTCGGTGATCGAGCCGTCCTTGCGGACCACGAGGATCTCCGCGTTGGGGATGGCCTTGCCGATCGAGTCCGGCCGGCGGTCGACCTCCGCGGGGTCCAGGTACGTGGACCGGAACGCCTCGGTCAGCCCGTACATCAGGAAGGGCTTCGCCTGCGGGAAGAGCGACCGCAGTCGATCCAAAGTGGACTTGGGCATCCGTCCGCCGGTGTTGGCGAAGTACCGCAGGTGCTGGGTCGCCTCCGGCGGCCAGG
Source organism: Phytohabitans kaempferiae (assembly GCF_042433955.1). Taxonomy (NCBI): domain Bacteria; kingdom Bacillati; phylum Actinomycetota; class Actinomycetes; order Micromonosporales; family Micromonosporaceae; genus Phytohabitans; species Phytohabitans kaempferiae. Next base: position 18,916 of record NZ_JBHLUH010000068.1, read on the forward strand.
TCTGCTCGGCGAGCTGGATCCACAGCGGCGGCACGCAGGTGAGGCCGGTGACGCTGTGCCTGGCGCAGAGCCGGACGACGTCGCGCGGCAGCAGATAGTTGACCAGCACGACGTGCGCGCCGACCGTGACCGCCGTGGTGAGCTGGCTGAAACCGGCGTCGAAGCTCAACGGCAGCGCGGCCAGGATGACGTCGTCGGCGGTGTTGCGCAGATAGCCGCTCACGCTGTCGGCCCCGGCGACGAGGTTTCGGTGCGACAGCACCACGCCCTTGGGCTTTCCGGTGCTGCCGGAGGTGTAGAGGATCGCCGCCATGTCGACGTCGATCGCCGCGCTGTCGCGCTCGGCCGGCGCGCCGCCCTCGACGTCGACCCATGGCGTGACCGTGTGCGACTCGGACGACCCGGGCTCGCCGCCGACCAGCACCACGTGCTCGATCGACGGGCACTGCGCCAGCTCGTCGCGGAGCAGGGCGTACCGCTCGGCGGAGGTGACCAGCACGCGTACGTCGCAGTCGGCCAGGATGTAGGCGACCTGCCGGGGCCGGAGCAGCGGGTTGACCGGGACGAAGACGCCACCGGCCGCCGAGGCGCCGAACACCGCGGTCACCGTCTCGAGCCGCTTTTCGAGGTAGATCCCAACCCGCTCGCCGCGCCGCAGCCCGAGCCGGCTCAGCCCGCCGGCCACGCGTGTGGACCGATCCCACAGCTGCGCGTACGTCAGGGTCGTGTCCTTGTACGTCAACGCGGGCGACTCACCCCACCGCGCGGCCGCCGCGCTCAGGATGTCGTGCAATCGCGTGTGCATGTGCCAGTTCCTCTCCACGGCCGTCTTACCAGGCGACACAGACGAGCTCGCTGTAGAGGTAGTCGATCTGGTCGGGCGTCAGGTGGTCGCTCTTGAACATCTTGCGTCGCGGGGAGCCGAGCAGCCGGGACAGCCGGGGCCGGTCGCCGACCACGCGCAGCTCGGCCAGGATGGCCAGGACGCCGTGACGGACGAGCAGATGCCGGCTCACCTGGCCGGCCATCGACCGGAACAGCTCGGGGTCGCTGACGTACAGGATCGAGGCGAAGAACGGCAGGCGTTTGCGGCGGTCCTTGCGGAACACGACGTAGCAGCGCCGGTTTCCCCGCACGAGGACGAGGTGCCGCGCGGCGGCCGTGTCGGCGTGGTCGCGGTAGCGCTCGAGGTCTTCGCCGTCGAGCGAGTCCTCGATGACCCGGGGGTCGGCGGAGACCCGACCGCGACCAAACCAGCCCAGCCGGGGCAGCGCCGGCACCAACGCCGTCGACGTGTCCAGGAACTCGAACTTGAGGCGCGTGTTGACGGGCAGCACGTTGCCGCTCGGCGAGAGGTCGGTGAACGTGTGGCCATCCTGCGCCAGCAGCGCCTTGAGCAGCCGCAGGCTGTGGAAGCGGTGCTCGGGCAGCACGCACCAGGCGCCCAGGTTGCAGAACCGCTCGCGCCGCCCGGCGATGGTGCGCTCGGAGTAGAAGGCGAGGTAGGCACCGACGACGGCACCGTCCTGGACGAGCATGAAGCCGTGGTTGGGAGCATCGACCTTCCACGGCACCTCTACGGCCCGGACCCACGCCTCCGCCGAGACCCGGCTGTTGAGGTGCTCGTGGAGGAACCTGGCGACGGCCGGCACATCCGGGCCGCTGATGGGCTTAACGGCGATCCCCATCGGGACTAGCTCTCCACTTCCGTCAGGAGCCCGGACGCCTCAGCGTACTCCGCGCCGGTGCGCGGACAGACGAAACGGCCATCGCCCTTGGCGACCAGCGGCACGCCAGCGCGCCCCACCCAGCCCACGCGGCGGGCGGGAACCCCTACGACGAGGGCGAAATCGGGCACGTCCTTGGTGACGACGGCGCCGGCGGCGACCAGCGCCCACCGCCCGATCGAGACCGGCGCGACGCACACCGCCCGCGCACCGATCGACGCCCCCTCGCCGACCGTGACGCCGATAGCGGTCCAATCCTCCGCGCCTTTCAGCGCACCGGACGGAGTGACCGCACGCGGATATTCGTCATTCGTCAGGACGGCGGCCGGACCGATGAAGACACCATTTCCGAGTTGTGCGGGTTCGTAGACCAGCGCGTAATTCTGCAGCTTGCAGTTATCACCAATACGAACGCCCGGGCCGATATAGGCCCCACGGCCGATGTTGCATCCCCGACCGACCGATGCCCCCTCCCTGATCTGGACAAGATGCCAGACTGATGTGCCGACCCCCAGGTCGGCGGAGGGATCCACATCCGCGCTCGCCTCGATCCGAACAGCATCGCGCGCGCGGTCGGTGGAATGCGTCACAACTGTCCTTCCGGCGGGCCCGAATGTGCCCGGCGACAATACCGCGCGGGCGCGCGCCGGGCCGAAGTGTGCCGGATTTCCGTCACTCCTAAGCGGAGATCATTTCAACCAGGTACTTTGCGTGGGCGGTCGTGGGCTTGGCGGATTACCGCGCCCACATGCCATCGCGACACTGAGTAAACAATCCCGAACAGAGCGAGGATCCGTGAGTTATCCCCGTGGGGCCGAGGATGCTGAGCCGATCGGCGTTGCCGTCGTCGGCGCCGGCTACTGGGGCCCGAACCTGGTCCGCAACTTCCAGTCCTCGGCCGACTTCCGGCTGTGGTGGCTTTGCGATCTCGACGCGTCCCGGGCCCGCCGAGTGCTCGGCGGCTACTCGACCGTCGAGGTGACGGACCGCCTCGACGAGGTCCTCGCCGACCCCCGCGTCTCGGCCGTGGCGATCGCCACACCGGCGGGCACTCACCTCGAAGTGGCGATGGCCGCCCTGCGGGCCGGCAAGCACGTGCTCGTGGAGAAGCCCCTCGCGGCCACGTACGAGGACGGGGCGAAGCTGGTGCGCGAGGCCGAGGAGCGCGGGCTCACGCTGATGTGCGACCACACCTTCTGCTACACGCCCGTGGTCAAGCGCATCCGTGAGGCACTGCACACCGAGGAGCTGGGCGAGGTTCACTACTTCGACTCGGTCCGGATCAACCTCGGCCTCGTACAGCGCGACATCGACGTGATCTGGGACCTGGCGCCGCACGACCTGTCGATCATCGACTTCGTGCTCCCGCTGGGCACGCAGCCGGTCGCCATCAGCGCGCACGGCGCCGACCCCATCGGCGCCGGCCGGGCCTGTGTCGGATTCGTCACGCTCCAGCTCAACACCGGGGCCATCGCCCACCTCCACGTGAACTGGATGTCGCCCATCAAGGTGCGCACCACTATCATCGGCGGCTCGAAGCGGACCCTCGTCTGGGACGACCTCAACCCGACCCAGCGACTGTCCATCTTCGACAGAGGCGTCGACGTGGCCGTTCCCGAGGAGCTCAGCGCCGAGGAGCGCCGAGACGTCTTCGTCTCCTACCGCACCGGCGACATGGTCGCCCCCGCGCTCGTAGAACGAGAGGCACTCAGCAGCATGATCCAGGAATTCGGGTCCGCCATCCGCACCGGCGCTCCCGCCTTGACCGATGGGCACTCGGGGCTGCGCGTGCTCGCCATGCTCGAAGCAGCCTCGCGCAGCCTCGCCAACGGCGGCGCCATGATTCCCTTGGAGGTCACGCGATGAGCGCGCGAACCATCAGGCACAGCGCGCGCGGAGCCTCGTGCGCGCCCGCAGCGAAGCGAGGACAGGCATGAGCGTCTCAGTCCCGATCCGCGGCGCCCGGGCACTCGTCACCGGCGGCGCCGGCACCATCGGATCCCATGTGGTCGACCTGCTCGTCAAGGGCGGCGCCAGCGAGATCGTGGTGCTGGACAACTTCGTCCGCGGGCGCCGGCAGAACCTCGCCTGGGCGAACGCCAACGGCGACGTGCGCGTCGTCGAAGGTGACATCCGCCACGCGGAGCTCCTGCACGACCTGTCCCGCGACAAGGACCTCGTCTTCCACCTCGCCGCGATCCGCATCACGCAGTGCGCCGAGGAGCCCCGGCTCGCCAACGAGGTGCTTGTCGACGGCACCTTCAACGTGCTGGAGGCTGCGCAGGCCTCCGGCGTACGCAAGGTGGTGGCCTCGTCCTCGGCGTCGGTCTACGGCCTCGCCGAGGAGTTCCCGACCACCGAGCGGCACCACCCGTACAACAACGACACCTTCTACGGCGCGGCCAAGGCGTTCAACGAGGGCACGCTGCGCAGCTTCCACAGCATGTACGGGCTCGACTACGTGGCGCTGCGCTACTTCAACGTGTACGGCCCCCGGATGGACGTCTTCGGCGTCTACACCGAGGTCCTGATCCGCTGGATGGAGCGGATCGAGGCGGGCACGCCGCCGCTGATCCTCGGCGACGGGAAGCAGACGATGGACTTCGTCCACGTCGCCGACATCGCCCGCGCCAACATCCTGGCCGCCGAGGCCGACGTCACCGACCAGGTCTTCAACATCGCGAGCGGCGAGGAGACCAGTCTCCTGGAGCTGGCCGGCGCGCTCAGCGAGGTGATGAAGTCCGACCTCGCGCCGGAGTTCGGGCCCGCCCGCAAGGTCAACTCGGTGACCCGCCGCCTCGCCGACACGAGCGCGGCGGCGGAGAAGCTCGGCTTCCGCACCGAGATCGATCTGCGCGACGGCCTGCGTGACCTCGTCGAGTGGTGGCGCGCCGCGAAGCTCGCGGGAGAAGACGCATGAAGCGGATCGCGGTGATGCTGCCGATGCTCGGCGAGGAGGAGGCCGAGGCGGCGACCGCGGCGATCCGCTCGGGCTGGGTCGCGCAGGGCCCGCGGGTCGCCGAGTTCGAGCGGAAGTTCGCCGCCGCGGTCGGCGCCGAGCACGGCATCGCGCTCAGCTCGTGCACGACGGCGCTGCACCTGGCCCTGATCGCCGTCGGCGCGGGGCCGGGCGACGAGGTGATCGTCCCCTCGCTCTCCTTCATCGCCACCGCCAACTCGGCCCGGTACGTCGGTGCGACCCCGGTCTTCGCCGACGTCGACATCGCGACCGGCAACCTCACCGTGGAGACCATCGACGCGGTGCGCACCGAGCGCACGCGGGCGATCGTCGTCGTGCACCAGGGCGGTACGCCGGCCGACGTGCGGGCGCTGCGCGAGGCGGCCGACCGGTGGGGCATCGCCCTGATCGAAGACGCCGCCTGCGCCGCGGGCGCCACCGCGTACGGCAGGCCGGTTGGCGCCGGCTCGCTGATCTCGGCGTGGTCGTTCCACCCCCGCAAGGTGATCACCACCGGCGAGGGCGGCATGCTCACCACCGACAACGCCGAGTGGGCCACACGGCTGCGCCGCCTCCGCGAGCACGGCATGAACATGTCCGCCGCCGACCGCGAGGCCAGCACGCAGCCGGTGCTGGAGGCATACCTGGAGACCGGCTTCAACTACCGGATGACCGACATCCAGGCGGCGATCGGGCTCGTGCAGCTCGACCGGCTCGCCGGGCTCGTGGCACAGCGGCGCGAGCTGGCCGCGCGATACCACGAGCTGCTCGCCGACCTCGACGGCGCGACACCAGTCCGCGACCCCGCGTACGGCCAGAGCAACTTCCAGTCCTTCTGGGTCCTGCTCGACAGCGACTTCGGTGTCGAGCGCAACGAGGTGCTGAGCGTGCTGGCCGACAACGGCGTCTCGGCGCGCCGGGGCATCATGGCCGCGCACCTCGAGCCCGCGTACACAGGGCCGGCGTACGTCGACGCCCCCGCCGCGCCGCTGCCGGTGACCGAGCGGCTCACCCGCGACTCGCTCATCCTGCCGCTGCACCACGCGCTCACCGAGGCTGACCAGGACCACGTGGTGGCCGTACTCCGAAAGGCAGCCGGGCGTTGATCCCACTCGTCGATCTGCAAGCCGCGCACGTCGAGGTCGCCGAGGAGGTGGCGGTCGGCTTCAAGCGCATCCTCGCCAACACGGCGTTCATCGGTGGCGAGGAGGTGGCCGCCTTCGAGCGCGAGTACGCCGCGTTCTGCGGGCTGCCGCACTGCGTCGGCGTGGCAAACGGCACCGACGCACTGGAGCTGGCCCTGCGGGCGGCCGGTGTCGGCCCCGGCGACGAGGTCATCGTGCCGGCCAACACGTTCATCGCCACGGCGGAGGCGGTCGCCCGCGCCGGGGCCAGCGTGGCGCTGGTCGACGCCGACCCGGACACCTACCTGATCGATGTCGACGCGGCCCTCACGGCCGTCACGCCCGCCACTCGCGCGGTCGTGCCGGTGCACCTCTACGGCCAGCTCGCGCCCGTGGAGGAGCTGCGCGCCGCGCTGCCGCCCGAGGTGGTGATCGTCGAGGACGCGGCGCAGTGCCAGGGCGCCACGCGGCACGGGCGTCCGGCCGGCTTCGAGGGGATCGCCTCGACCAGCTTCTACCCCGGCAAAAACCTCGGCGCGTACGGCGACGCCGGTGCTGTCGTGTCCGCCTCCGCGGAGGTCGCCACGGCCGTACGCCGGCTCGGCAGCCACGGTGGCCTCACGAAGTACATCCACGACGTCATCGGCGTCAACAGCCGCCTCGACGGCCTCCAGGCGGTGGTCCTGCGGGCGAAGCTGGCCCGCCTGGCCGCGTGGAACGAGGCGCGGCGGGCCGCGGCCGCCCGCTACGACGCGCTGCTGGCCGATGTCGACGTCGTCCGCCCGGTCACGCTCGACGGCAACGCCCACGTCTGGCACCTCTACGTCGTGCGCGTGCCCGGCGACGGCACGCCGAGCCGGCGCGACGCGGTCGTGAGCGCGTTGAACGCCGCTGGCGTCGGCGCGGGGATCCACTATCCCGTGCCGGTGCACCTCACCCCGGCGTTCGCCGACGTCGCGCGCCGCGCCGGCAGCCTGGCGCACAGCGAGGCCGCGGCGCACGAGATCCTTTCCCTGCCCGTCTACCCGCAGATCACGGCGGACCAGCAGGCACAGGTCGTCGAGGCGCTGCGCGCCGCCCTGGCGTAGCCGGTACACCGAAAGGGCGTCCCTCGGCTCGGGGGACGCCCTTCGCGTGTGCGGGGCTATCCGCCGTAGACCTCGTTTTCGATCACGTCGAGCGTGACCCGCTGGGCCAGCCCCCACGGCGTGGCGCGGATGCTCCCCGCCACCTCCGCCGGCGAGGGCGCCTCGGGGCGCACGGCCTCGCTCAGCGCGTCGGCGATGCCGAACGGCGTGGGCGACGCCCAGCGGATGTACGCGTTGTCGATGCTCGCCTCGGAGTAATCGGACTTGCCGACCACCGGCAGCATCCCGCAGGCCAGCATCTCGTCCGGCACCAGCGAAAGGTTGGTGAAGGACAGGGCGATGCCGGTGGCGCACGAGTTGTAGAGCTCGGCCAGCGCCTGCGGGCGCAGCACGCCGTGGTTGGTGGCCGGGAAGGGGACCTGCACGTTCGGGTCGCCGAAGAGGTGGATCTCGTGCTCGGGATGCCGGCGGTGGAACTCGCGCAGCGCCAGCGCGCCCAGCTCGAAGCCGCGCCGCGCGGTCTCCCGCCTGGCGTAGAAGACCACGCCGGTGCGCCGCTGTGGGTTGGTGAGCCGGTACACCTCGGTGTCGCAGCCGAACTCCGCGATGGCCGCCTGTACGCCGTACCGGTCGCGCAGCAGGTCGGCCAGCATCGGCCCGACCGTGATGGCCCGGAAGCCGAAGCGGTACGTGTCCTCCGCCAGCACGTAGTGCGACCCCTGTGGGTAGAACCACGGCTCGAAGTCCTGGATGAAGTACAGGCGCCGGGTCGGGACGGACGACGACGCCAGCACGTGGGCGGTCTCCCAGCCGGATGCCACGTACGCGTCGAGCGGCGCGAGCCCGTCGGCCACCGAGCGCACCTCGGCCCGCACCTTCGGCCAGAACCGCCGCATCACCTGCTCGTGCCGACCCAGGTCGCCGCGGTACCGGTCGTACAGGTAGAGGACGCAGCGGTGGCCGGCCTCCTCAAGGCCCTCCACCATCCGGAAGAGCGTGGTGTGGCCGCCGGAGCCGGGCGACGGCGGCGTGGTGACCCAGCCGATCGTGAGCGGCGTGCCCCTGCTCGGACGCCGGTCGGGCACGGCGAGCTTGAGGCCACGCGAGTCGGTGATGTTGTCGAAGTCCAGCGGGTCTTCGAGGTCGGCGGCGCCGGTGCGGCGGTATGCCACCCGCGCCGCCCGCTGCGCCAGCCCACGCGCGCCGTCGCGGCGCAGCACATCGAGCACCTCACGGGACCGGGGCTTGCTCATGGTGCCACCTCCACGAGTCGTTCATCGCGCACTGTCGACGGTGCGGATTCCTCGGTCGCGTACTCCTTCATCGCCACCAGTTGCGCCAGCCAGCGCCGGAACGGCAGGTACATCAGCACCGCGTAGATGGCGGTGGCCGCCGAGCCGCCCAGCGCGCAGGCGAGCAGGAGGTTGTCGACGAGCCCGGAGAGGTAGATCCCGGCCGCCGCCGCGGGCGCCCCCGCGAGCAGCGACAGCAGCAGGCGCGTTGTGATCGGGGTGACGCGGACCCGGTAGCGGCGGGCGAGCACCAGGTAGGCCGGCACGATCACCAGCCCGGCGACCGCCGCGTTGGCCCAGCCCGCGCCGGCGAGTCCGGCCCACTCGATGCCCAGTGCCATCGCCGGTACGAGCGTCGCGATCCAGACGATCTGCGCCACCAGCTGGCGACGGGTCGCCCCGACGGCCACCAGGAAGTTGCCCATCAGCTCGACCACGATGCGGATGGCGCCGAACACCGCGAGGCCGGCGAGCGCCTCGGCGGCGGGCTGCCACTTGGCGCCGTAGAGCAACGGCACCACGCTCGCCGCCAGCGCCGAGAGCAGGAGGCCGGCCAGGACCGACCACGCCACGGTCACCGCGACGGCGGCACCGAAGCCCTCGGCCTTGCGGTCGGGGTCGTTGAGCCGCGCGAAGCCGGGCAGGGCGACCGCGCGTACGGCCGCCCCCAGCGCGTTCAACGGCCAGGACGAGATGTTGAAGGCGAGCAGGAAGAAGCCGAGCGCGACGGAGCCCATCATCGAACCGACCATGAGGTTGGGAACGCTCACGATCGCCATGTAGACCAGGTTGGCCGCGGCCAGCGGGATACCGAACCGGACCAGCCCGCGGGCGATCTCGCGGTTCCAGCCGAAGCGGGGCCGCATCCGGACCATCCAGAACTGCACGGCGGTGGTGACCGACTGCGTGATCACGCGGGAGATGGCCAGCGCCATCGCGCCGAGGCCGAGCAGCACCAGGCTCACGGTGATGACCAGGTCGAGCACCAGCGCGATGAGGCCGAGCGCGGTCTGCTCCGGCTGGCGGAAGTCGCGCTGCATGATGGCGTACGGCACGCAGGACATCCCGGCCAGGATCAGCGTCAGCGAGATGACCTGCACGACCCCGGCCGCGTCCGGGCTGCCCATCGCGCCCGCGAACGGCGCCGCCGTCAGGATCATCACGAGGGCGAACACGGCACCGCTGGCGGTGGTCAGCGTGGTCGCCGTAGCCGCCCGCCGCTCGATGTCACCGCTGCGGATGAGGTCGGCGCTGAGCCCGAGGTCGGCCAAGGCCAGCAGGACGTTCTGCAGGGTCAGCGCGACCGCGAAGGCGCCGAAGTCTTCCGGTGCGAGCAGCCGGGCCAGGATGATGCCCAGACCGAGGTTGCCGAAGCGCAGCAGCAGGTTGTTGATCGTGCTCCAGACCAATGCCTTCTTGACCTTGGAGACCAGATCGGGCGAGCCCTCAGGCATGGGGCGCCGCTCCCGGGACAGACGTCATCCCGCCTTCACCGCGCTCTCCACACCGGACCGCCGCCAGCGCCGCCACTCAAGGTGCGTACGGACCTTGCGGCGCGCCGCCCGGACCCGCGCCGGCACGACCGGCCCCTTGCCCGCCTCGGCGCGCTCGGCGTTGCGGTGCAGCGCCCGCATGAGCCGGCAGTCGGCGGCGGCGGGGGCGAGCTGCACCGCCAGATCGGCCAGCTCCTTGGCGAGCTGCCGGTTGGCCGCCTCCGGCCCGTCTTCGTAGCAGCCGAGAGCGGCGGCGAGCGCCTCCTGCGACAGTGCCCAGCGGGCCGCGTCTCGCAGCTCCACGGCGCGCGGGAGGTCTTTGCCGTCCTCTTCGAAGAAGATCTCGTACGCGTGGTGACGCTGGCTGATGTCGGTGATCGCGCCGCCGTACTGCTCGGTGTGCATGTTGTCCCCGTGCACGCGGTAGTACGCCTGGTCGACCCCGTTGAGCCGGCCGATCGAGCCGTGCGCCGCCGCGCGCAGCCACATCAGGAAGTCGCACGCGTGCGGGACCCGCGCGTCGTAGCCGACCAGGTCGCGCATGGTGCTCATCCGCATCATGACCTCAGGGGTGGCGACCGGATTGCCGCCGGCGCGGCACACGCGGGTCAGCCACTCCTCGCCGGGCCAGATGGTCCAGGAGCGCAGGTCGCTCCGCGGTGGCGGCGGCACGTCGGCGAAGGTCAACGCGAACCCGTGCACCATCCCGACTTCCGGGTATGCCTGCAACAGCGCCGCCGACCGGGCCAGGGAGCCCGGCGCGAGCAGGTCGTCCGCGGAGAGCAGCACGACGAACTCGCCGTCGACGCCGTCAAGGCCCTCGTTGAACGTCTTGATGTGCCCGACGTTCTGCTTGCGGGCGATGGCGCGTACGCGAGGGTCTGAAGCGGCCAGCTTCTCCGCCACCTCACCGCTGCCGTCGGGTGAGGCGTCGTCGACGATCAGCACGTCGACGTCGACGCCCTCCTGGTCCAGCACGGTCTGCACGCAGTCGGGAAGGAAGTGGCCATAGTTGTAACAGGGGATCGCCACGGACACCTTCGGCCGGCCGCGAAGCGGCTGCGGTCGTACCCGCATCACCATGGTCTCTCCCTCGCTTTTCCTCCGGACAGCGCCCAATCATGAGCCACGTCGGGACCGCCTCGCGGTCCGATACCCGACATCGGCCGGGCCTCTCGGGCGAACGGCCACGTCACGCGCCCCAGCGGTTGACCGTGGATGTCCGGACGGTGCGGGCGGGGTGGGTGAACCGCCACACCGCACCACACAGGCCGGACATGAGGGCGAGCGTGAAGGTGTACGTGGTGAAGCTCAGCGAGTCGAACGTGAAGCCCACCAGGATGCCCACGACCTGAGCCGAGATCAGCGCCGCGCACAGGTGGCGGTCTTCGACCCGCTCCGACCGGCGGAGCGCGATCGTCGCCAGCGAGATGCACGTGATGTGCAACGCGGCCAGCGCGGCGACGCCGACGAGCCCCGCGGTCACCAGCGTCATCAGCCACTGGTTGTCGAGGATGATGTAGAGGTCCGGGATCAGCGTGCCGGGACCGCGTCCGAGCCAGGGCCGCTCGGCGAACCAGGCCGCGATGTAGACGTAGTCCTGCGTGCGCCCCTCGATGCTCGGGTCCTCACCGGCCCACAGGAACATCGCCTTGAGCGTGCCGAGCAGTCCGGGCCGGAGGATGACCAGCGCGCCGACCACGGCCGCGCCGACGAACATCATGTTGTAGCGGGTCCGCCAGTCCCACGCGGCGACGAACATGACCAGGAGGGCCGCCGCCAGCGCCACGACACCGGTGCGGGAGATGGCCATCGGCAGCGCGGCCGCCATGAGGAGGGTGACGAACCCGAACGCGTACCGGGTGAGGCGATGCCCGGCGAACCTGGCGAAGTGGAGTCCAAACGGGATGCACATCGCCATGACGGTGCTGAACTCGATGTAGTGGGTGGCCGTGCCGGCTATCCGGAAGTGCCCGCTGTCGCCACGCATCTGGAAGTCGGCCAGATCCGACTTCAGCTCCAGGCCCGGCAGCGTGAGGTACTGCGCGATGTCGAACGCGGTGAGGGACTGGACCAGGCCGACGACGGCCATGAACCCGCCGGACCACACCAGGACGCGGACCACACCGCTCAGGCGCTGCCAGTTGGGGATCCCGTCCGCGGCCATCAGCACGACGCCGAGGAACTCGGCGGTGATGAGCATCTGGAAGTTCTGCGCGTTGGCTTCGAGGGTCGGCAGCCCACGCAGCAGGCCGGCCAGGTAGGCCAGCATGATGGAGAGCATGTAGAACAGGCACGCCCAGCGCAGCGGCTGCGGCCCCACCAGGGTCAGCCAAGGGCTGATCCGGGCCAGGATCCACCATGCGAAGAGCACCAGCCCCACGATGAGGGCGGGACGTCCGGCAAAGGTGAGGCCCGGCACGATCAGCGTCGCCGGCAGCGTGTAGAGCAGGAACACCATGAGGCTGACCAAAGCGGCCGCGTCGAAACGCACCCGCAACCGGCGCGTGGTGTAGGTACGCGGCGCGATCAGCGACGGTTCGAGATCAACCGGGTGAACCGCGGCGGTCAAGGTCAGGGCTTCTTTTCTTTGCGCCAGGACACGTGCGACAGGGGCAGGACGATGGTCGCGTCAGCGCCCACCGGTGGGAAGTCGGAGCTGTCCTGCGGCTTCGCTTCCCGCCCCGGCATGTCGTCAGGCATGGACGCGGCGTTGACCGACTTGTACTCCACCGGCTTGACGCCCTGCTTCTTCGGCTCGCCCTGGCCCGGAACGGCGGGAATCACACCGGTGGGCTGCTCGGACGCGCTCACCGTGCGGGCCGCGAGCGGGCGGCGCCTGAGCTTCGCGGGGTCGTGGCCGTTGGTCCCGCTCCCGTTGCTGGACGGCGGCACCGCCACGGACCGCGAGGTCACCGGCCCACCGTCGGCCGGCTCCTGGTCGGCCAGGCGCCGGGCACGGCGCCGCAGCAACGAATCCAGGGCGATGGTGCCCGCGATTGTCATCAGCATGCCGATGCCGGCCGCGACAACCAGCACTCGCATCACCTTGGAGCGCACGACCTCCGGCGTGGAGCCGTCGTTGAGTGTAAGTGTGCTGATCGTGTCCTCGGGCAGTACGCCGTACTGCGCCTGCTTTTCGGCGATGTCTTCGGCGAGCAGCCGGATGACCTCTTTGACGGTGCTGGTGGCCTGAGCCGGGGTCGTGCCGATGGCCTCGATCTCAAGCAGGACCGTGTTGTTGTCCATCGTCACCGTCACGCTGTCGGTGAAGCCGCGGTCGGCCAGGTTCTTAAGCACAGCCTGGTCGGTGACGGCGAGCGCCGACGCGTTGGCGAGTGCCTCGTATCCAAGGTCGAACCACGGGTTGGTGGGCCGCGGCTTCGCCGTGGGGTCGACCGCCTTGCCCGCACTCGGCGCCGGGATGATCTGCACGTGACCCTTCGCGCTGTAGTCCGGACCGACCGTCACCGCAACGAAGATCACCATCGCCGCCGAAAGGAGGAGCATCGGCGCGGCTACGTACCACCGCCGAAACAGCAGTTTGGTGAGATCCCAGAGATCCACGGTGTCCTCTCGGGCATAGCGAGCGATGGGCTGCCGCGACTGCAGCGGCTCAAGTCTCCACGCTGGTTGCAACCCTTGGCAAGCGGGGCCAAGGCCCATACTGGTACTTCTCTACAGCTCGGCCAGACTTTGTAAGATACCCGACACGCTTGCGTCCACCCGGCCACTTGTTCTTTTTGGCGACGGTCCAGCACCGTTCTAACGGTGCCTGCCTAACGACGGGGAAGTGATCTCACCATGCCCAAGCGACCACAGATCGCCATCCTGGTCGCCAACCTTCCCGCGGAGCGTGATCGCCGGGTCATCCGAGAGTGTTTGACCTTGGAGGAAAACGGCTTTGACGTCACTGTCATCGCACCGCGTGGCGACAAACAGCTACGAATCCTGCCCGGCAGTCGCGGCACACGACTCAAGCCCTATCCGGTGTTCGTCTATGGCAGCGGCGTGCTGTCGTTCGCGTTCGAGTTCGTCTGGTCGTTCCTCTGCATCGCCGTGCGCCTCTTCGGCGAGCTGTTCCGCGGCCGCGCGCACGCGGTGCAGGTGTGCAACCCGCCGGACATCTACTGGCCGCTCGCCCTGGTGTGGCGCGCACTCGGCCGCCCCTGGGTCTTCGACCACCACGACCTCTGCCCGGAGATCTACGCCGCACGCGCGGGGGATGCGGCAAACAAGTTCGCACTAAGGACGCTCGTCGCAATGGAACGGTTGACGCTCCGTACCGCTACTGCGGTTATCGCGACGAATGAATCATTCCGGGAAAACGCGCACAACAGGGGCGTATCACCAGAGAAGGTCACGGTGGTTCGCAACGGTCCAGCCTCCACCGAAATCTCGTCCGAAACCGCCGATTCGGTTGGCAGGCATTCGGCGAACGTGCCGCACCAGATCGTCTATCTGGGCGTATTCGGGCCGCAGGACAACGTGGAAGTGGCGATTCTCACCGCTGAGGAACTCGTGCGGCGGCGCGGACGCGGCGGCTGGCGGTTGGTCCTCGCCGGCGACGGCGAATGCATGCCGGCACTCACCAAACTCGTTTCGGACAAGGGCCTGAGCGACATTGTGGAGTTCACCGGCTGGCTGGGGGCCACCGAGGTGGACGCGTTGCTGCGCACCGCCACCGTGGCGATCCAGCCCGACCTGCCGACCCGGATGAACCATCTGTCCACAATGGCCAAGACGGTGGAGTACCTCGGCCGGGGCGTGCCGGTCGTGGCCGTCGACCTGGTGGAGACCCGGCGCAGCGCCGAGGAGGCCGGCCTGTACGTGCCGACCGGCTCGCCGACCGAGTTCGCCTACGCCATCGACGCGCTGCTCGACGACCCGGCCCGCCGGGAGAACATGCGGACCCTCGGCCTGGCGCGGTTCCGCGGGATGCTGTCGTGGGAGCACCAAGCGGTCGCGTACGCGGCACTGTGGCGCCAGCTCCTGGCCCCGCGGCTCGCGAAGTCCGGTTCCGCCGTCGAAGCTCGGGACCAGGTGGAGGTATGACGAGCGTCGTCATCGCGGCGCACAACGAAGCCGCGGTCATCGGACGGTGCCTGGACACGCTTCTGGCGGACGCGAAGCCCGGAGAGTTCGACATCACGGTCGTGGCAAACGGATGTAGCGACCAGACCGCCGCCGTGGCCGCGAGCCGCCCGGGCGTCCGAGTGCTCGACCTCGCGACGCCCGGCAAGCCCGGCGCGCTCAACGCGGGCGACGAGGTGGCGGTCGGCTTCCCCCGGGTCTACCTCGACGCCGACATCGTGCTCACCACCGCGGGGCTGCGCCTCGTCGCCGCCGCGGTGGCGGATCAGGCGCCCGGCGCGCCGCTTGCCGCCGTACCGCGACGCGAGCTCGACCTGACCGGACGGCCGATGCTCGTGCGCGGCTACTTCGCCATCAACAAACGCCTGCCGGTCTTCCAGGACGGGCTGTTCGGGCGAGGAGTGATCGCCCTGTCGGCGGCGGCACGGGCCCGGTTCGACCGGTTCCCCGATCTCGTCGCCGACGACCTGTTCCTCGATTCGCAGTACAGCAAGGCGGAGAAGCGGCAGGTCGACACCGTGACCGCACGGATCGCCACGCCAAGGCGCACGCGCGACCTGATCCGCCGGCTGACCCGGGTCCGGCGCGGCAACGCGGCCATGCGGGCCGCCTCGGGCACCACGGTCGTGCCGGTCGCCGTACGTCCCGCCGCCCGGACCTCGTGGCTGCGCGACGTCGTCCTGCCCCGGCCGTGGCTCGCGCCGGCGGCGGTCTGCTACGTCGCCATCACCGTGCTCGCGGCGTTCTCGGCCCGCCGAGCCGGCCAGGCCACGGCGTGGGAACGCGACGACTCATCCCGGCAGGAAGAACTCCAGACACCGTCAGGGCGGCACAGTGCCTAGCAACCGCGTCATCAACATCTGCTTTCACGGCGTCGGCAAGCCGCGGCGCGAGCTGGAGCCGGGCGAGGCGCCGTACTGGGTGGAAGAGGACCAGTTTCTCGCCATCCTCGACGAGATCGCGACGTGGCCGTCGGTACGCATCAGCTTCGACGACGGCAATGCCTCCGATGTCGACATCGCACTGCCGGCCCTGGTCGAGCGGGGTCTGACCGCAGACTTCTTCGTCCTGGCCGGCCGCCTCGACTCGGCCGGCAGCCTCGGCGAAGATGACGTCCGCGAGCTGCGCCGGCGCGGCATGACCGTGGGCAGCCACGGCATGTGGCACCGCCCCTGGCGCGGCATGGACCCGGGCACGAGCAACGACGAGTTGGTGGAGGCCCGGACCCGGCTCGCCGGCGTCATCGGCGAACCGATCGAGACGGCCGCCTGCCCGCTCGGCCGGTACGACCGCCGCCTGCTGACCGAGATGCGCCGGCTCGGCTACAAGCGGGTCTTCACCAGCGACCGGCGTGCCGCGCGACGCGACGCCTGGCTGCAACCGCGGTTCAGCGTGTGCGCGCCGGACACGCCGCGGTCGATCCGGGCCCAGGCCCTGGTGCCGCCCAGCCTGGTCCGCCGTTCGAAGCTCTCGGCGGTCGGCGTCGTCAAGCGCCTGCGCTGATCACGACGCCGGCGGATGCACCGTGTGCGGCCCCGGCGTCTCGCGCAGCTTGCTCGGGCTGAGCAGCGCCCGGGCGGCCATCTGGCTGGGGCTCTTGCCGATCGCGGCACGGCTCCCCTCGCGCAGCAGCAAGGCGGTCCAGAACGCGGCGGTGGCCAGCCGGCCGTGCCGGCGACGGTACAGCCGCACGCGGTTGAGCGTGAGCAGCGTCCACAACCGAGGCGAGATCCGGGAGTCTCCCTCGAGGTGGACGGCCTCGGCGGTCGGCGTGAACCGGGCGGCGAAGCCCGCGTCGCGGGCCCGCAGCGCGAAGTCGGTCTCCTCCGAGTAGAGGAAGAACGACTCGTCCCACGGCGCGCAGCGCGCCCAGCACTCGGCACTGATCAGGACCGTCGAGCCCTCGGCCCAGTCGGTCACGCTCTCCGCGCCGTAGCGGGACTCGTCGGTGACCACCTCGCCGAGTGCCGCGTATCGCCCGGCGCGCCCCGCGCCGAGGAACGCGTCGCCCAGGATCCGCAACACGCTGGGCTCGCGGCGCATCGTGTGGATCAGGTCGCCGTCGCCGTCACGCAGCAGCGGCACCGCGATGCCCGTGCCGGGCGTGCGCAGCACGGTCAGGAGCTTGCTCACACATCCCGGCCCCAGCCGCACGTCCGGATTGAGCACCAGCACCGCCGTGTGCGGCCCGGCGGCGGCGACCGCGGCGTTGATGCCCGCCGCGTATCCGGCGTTACGCCCCATCTCGACGACCGTGGCCTCTGGAGCATGCTCCTTGAGCGCGGCGATCGTGCCGTCTGCCGACGCGTTGTCGGCGACCGTCAGATGCCACCGGTGCCCAGCCAGGCCGGGCGCCAACGACGCCACGAGATCGGCGATCAACGCCTCGCTGTTGTACGTGACGACGACTACGGCCACCGTCTCATCAGTGCTGGTCACGCCGCTACATCTTGCCGCTAGGGAGGGCACGGCGGAAGGGAGCGGTCTGTCGGCTACCCGTCAACATCGGCCCTCCTCTGTCGCGGTCCGGCGACCGGGATGTCGGCGAAGGCGGCGACGGTGCGGTCCGCGTACGCACTCCCGTCGCCCACCTCCATTGGACCCTCCCATGTGGACGGAAGTGGGGTCGGCACGCCGGGCGCGACCCGCGAGACGATCTCGTCCAGCACACGCTCGGAGTCACCGACCCACAGGTGCTTGGCGCCGTCGATGCCCACCACCTCGGCCTGCGGGATGGGGGTGAAGCGCAGGCGGGCCTCCTCCGGCCGCAGGTAGTCGTCGTGCTCGGGCACCAGCGCGGTGACCGGCTTGCCCGACTCCGCCCACACCGCCAGGTCGTCGTCGGTGGCGAAGCGCAGCGGCGGGGAGAGCAGGATCGCGCCAACCACGGCGGGGTCGCAACCATACTTCAGCACCAGGTCGGTGCCGAACGACCAGCCGAGCAGCCACACGTTCGGCAGTCCGGCGAACTCGGCGTACTCGATCGCGGCGGCCACGTCGAAGCGCTCCCCCACCGCGGCGTCGAACGCGCCCTCGCTGGTGCCGCGCACGCTGCTCGTCCCGCGCGTGTTGAAGCGCAGCACCGCGAGCCCGGCCAGCGCGGGCAGCCGCCACGCCGCCTTGCGGAAGATGTGGCTGTCCATCATGCCGCCGTGGGTCGGCAGTGGATGTACGCACACCAGCGCGGCGACCGGGTCGCGGTCGGCCGGGAGCGCCAGCTCACCGACCAGCGTGAGGCCGTCGGCGGTGTGCAGCTCTATGTCCTCCCGGCGCCCGGGAAGGATCGAGTTGGCACGGATCTTTTCGCTCACGGAGCAAGTCTTTCACCGTCGAGGCTGGCCGGTGCGGCGAGTCGCGCGCTCGGTGGCGCCTTTCACCGTCGCCGCTCCCGCGCGCTCCAGCAACCGGCGTGCCAGTGCCGCCGGTCACTCTCGTCGCCGCGGCCGTCCACGGGCCAGGCCACCACGTGCGGGGTCCCGGGGCGGATCTCCTGGTTGCAGCCGGGACAGCGGTAGGTCTTGGTGGAGGCGCCGCCGGGGATCGTGCGGACCGCCCAGTCGCCGTCACTCCACCGCTGCACGCGCTGTATGCCCTGCCGGGCACGTTCGAGATCGAGCGGCGGGATCTCCTCCCGCTCGGGCTTGCGGCGCGGCACGGCTCAGGACAGGCGGGCGTACACGTCACCCGACCGGCCCGTCGGCCGGAGCCGCTCCAGCAGTGCCACCAGGCCCGGCATGTCGAGCCACTCGTCGCCGACCATGCGCGCGGTCTCGGCGAGCGAGTAGTTGTACCGGTAGCCGCCCGCGGTCGCCCCGAGCCGGTCGACCATGTCGAGCATCGCCATCGAGGCGTCGTGCGCCGACGGCACGTACTCCACCGAGAGGGCGCGCACGGGGCGGGAGAGGCCGGCGAGCACCTGCGCCTCGAAGCCCTCCACGTCGATCTTGCAGAACGCCGGCTCGCCGTGGCGGGCGATGAGGTCGTCGAGCGTCATGACCTCTACCTCGACCGCGCGGTCCCACCGCACGCGCTGGAAGGACTTGTCGGTCGAGACCGAGTCCATCCAGTCGCGGGACATCGAGGAGACCGTCGGGTTGGTCGTGGAGAGCGCCAGCGAGGCCCGCCCGGACTGCTCACCGAGCGCGGTGGGCACGAGCGTGACCCCCCGGTCGCGCCCGAAGAGCAGTCGCAGGACGCGGACGCAGTCTGGCTGCGGCTCGACGGCGACGACCCGCGCGCCCAGCCTGCGCCACGCGCGGACCCGGCTGCCCACGTGCGCACCGATGTCGAAGCCCAGATCGCCGGGGCCGAGAAACTGCGCGTAGAGCCGCCGCATCCGCCGGTGCTTGGCGGGCTGGCCGTGGTAGATGACCATGGACCGGGCGATACCCCAGGCGCGGTCGAGCATGGTGCGACCGTACCCTGTCGCGGTGACGGTGGTACATCGTCGGGCCTATCGGCGGGCGAGGAGCACCACCCGCACGCCTTCGAAGTCTCCCTGGGGGGTGACGCGGTAGGGCCGCAGGATCTCGCGCCGCTCGGCTGAGAGCCCGGAGAGCGGATCCGAGTCGTAGGTCGTGCTGATCAGCCAGATCCGCTCGATGTCGATCTCCGCGCACTCGGGCATGCCGTCGTCGCCGCACTCGCGTGCCGAGTAGGAGCCCCGTGCCACCGATGTCGCCGCCACGAAGACGTCCGTCGGCCGCGGGTCGTCGCGCATCTCGTAGTCGACCGCCTCCCGCGCGAGGTCGGAGAGCTGGCCGAAGACGTCGTTGTAGGCGAGGCCGTCGCCAGGCCGCGCGTTGGCCCGGATCACGTCGATCGCGCCCTTGTAGTCGGGCTGTCCGGTGACCGGGCTCGACCGGACCTCCCGCTGGTCGGGCAGCACCAGGTAGCTGACCAACGGCAGGACAAGCACGGCGCCCAGTGCCCGGGCCCAGGTGGCGTTCCGGCGGGTGACGATCTCACCGAGCCCGCAGATGCCGACGGCGGCCAGCAGCGCCCAGGCCGGCAGCACGTACAGCACGTAGCGGGCGAGGAACATATGCAGCACTGGATACGTGACGTAGATGAAGATGACGGGAAGGACCGCCCAGACGACAACGGCAGGCGCGACCTCCCGCTGCCGGCGCCACATCAGGAACCCGCCGACGACTCCCGCGGCGACGACGATCCCCGCCGCCGGCCAGGAGAGAAACAGCTCGTGCGGGAAACCCCGGACCGCGTCGAGGTCCGCCTTGATCCAGGAGATCGACGCGGACTGACCGGACGCGAACGACAGCAACGGAATGACCCCGAGGCTCGCGAAGCCCACCGTGCCGGCCCATCGGTACCGACGGGCGTCATCTCCGTCGGTCATCCGGACGACGAGGAACAGATGGGCGGCCAGGACGACCAGCGACGCGAAATGCAGCAGCCCGGCGGCGACGACACTCGCCCCGTAGAGGACCCAGCGCCGCCCCACGGGCCGGTCCATCGCACGCACCAGCAGCAGCGTCGACACCACCACCATCATGGTGACCAGCGCGTACGACCGCGACTCCTGGGCGTACCTACTGACCGCGGGGATGAGGACGAAGAGCAACCCGGCCACGACCCCGACGGCCGCGCCCACGAGCCGCCGCCCGAGCAACGCCAGGCAGCCAGCTGCCACCGCCATCGCGAACAAGGACGGGGTCCGCATCGCCAGCGGCGAGTCGCCCGCCACGGCGATCCAGCCCTTGATGACCAGGATGTACACGGTGTGGACCAGGTCCGTGTTGGACAGCAGGTGGGCCAAATCGCGGAACGAAAGTGTGGCGGCGTGCCAGGTGGCGTACTCGTTGTTCCACATCTGGCGGCTGTCCGCGCCGATCCAGCCGACGACGAGCGCGACGAGGAACGGCACGATCGCCAGGGCGGCGGTGGGGTGGCTCTTCGGAGGCTCCGGCTCCGCGCCCGGTGCGCGCTCGCCCTCCGGCACGGCCACCGCCGAGCGGTCAGGAGCAAGCACCATCGCCGGGAATCCCTTCGCTATTCGACACGGAAGCTACCCGGAAACTACTTCACCTGGAACCCGTACACCGGGCTCTTGGCCTCGCTGCGGAAGCGGCGGAGGGCAGCGGCGTCCTGGTCGATGTTCCACTTCCCGGATCCGTCGTTGTTGAACCAGATGAACCCGAGCATGTCGGACCGGTCGGCCACGCCCTCGAAGAGATTTGAGATGTGGTCCGGCCGCGCCGAGCCCGGCTCGGCGGCCGTCTCCACGATCAGGAACGGCCTCTGCGTGAACTCACGGATCTGGTCCAGCGTGGGCTCGAAGAGCGACCGGAAGGTCTTCTTGCCCTTGCGGGTGTAGTAGCCGTCGATGCCGACCCAGTGCACGTACTGATCGCCTGGGTAGTACGGCTTGAGCTTTACGCTGGGCATCGGGTTGATGACGTTTGGCGTCCAGGCCCAGATGACGTTCGTGGCCTCGGCGCGGACGAACAGCCCGTGGATGTGCCGCCAAGCCGCGACGAACTCGGCCGGTTTGTTCCGCTGCCGCCCCCAGGGGTACCAGTCGCCGTTCATCTCGTGCGCGAACGTCAGCACGATTGGCAGGTTGAGCAGGCGGACGGCGGTCGCGAACTCCAGGATGTACTCATCCTGCTTCCCCGCCGCGATGTCGGCCAGCGTCGGCTTGAACGGCTCCCAGCGGATGACCGGCAGCGCGCCGTACTGGTAAGCCTTCCGGACTTCGGAGACCGCGAACTTGTCGTCGAAGCTCTCGTAGATGGCGATCAGATTGGGCTGCTTACCGATGCTGCTGGCAAACTTCTCGATCTTGGTCATGTCGGTCGGGGCGCCGTTGATCGCCACACCGAGGAACTTCTTCTCCGGCCGCAGCAGGGGCGTGATGTCGAACGGCGGCGGGGTGGGACTCGGGGTCGCCTGGGGCCCGGCGGACGCGGCCACCGCCACCTGGACGCCGGCGGCCGACCTCAGCGCCTTGGAGATGTTGACCTGGCTGACGACGGCGTACTCCGTGACGGCGAGAGCGACGATCAGGAGCGCGACGAGTATGTGCCTGCTCCTCACATCACGACCTCGACATCCTTGCGCGGGTCGACCAGCAGCACCTGGGACACGATGGCGAGGAAGAAGACACCGCTAAGCATCGCGGGGGCGAATGCCAACGCGTCGCCGGACAGCATCCGGAAGCCGGCGATGCCCACCCACGCCAGCCCGACACCGGCTGTCCAGTACCGGAGACCGACCCAGAGCCGCCGCGTGCGGCTCTTCTGG
This sequence comes from Phytohabitans kaempferiae, assembly GCF_042433955.1. Classification (NCBI taxonomy): domain Bacteria; kingdom Bacillati; phylum Actinomycetota; class Actinomycetes; order Micromonosporales; family Micromonosporaceae; genus Phytohabitans; species Phytohabitans kaempferiae. The sequence goes on from NZ_JBHLUH010000068.1 coordinate 40,959, forward strand.
CCCTTGCCGCCGGTCGGCTGCCAGCCCATCTGCCGGCCGCGCAGGATGTCGTAGATGGCGAACAGGTGCGCCCAGCCGTACAGCAGCTTGACCGTCCACGCCTCCAAGCCGTACCTGGCTTTGTGCCACAGCGGGAAGAGCACCAGGTTGTAGATGACGCTGGGGACGATGAGCAGATAGTTCGCCAGCGCCATCTCCTCCGGAAAGAAGACCAGCATGACGAGCGGGATGACCGGACCGGCGAAGGTGAAGACTCCCGTGTGCAGGTAGTAGCAGAAACCCGAGATGTAGCTGAGCCGGGCGCGCAGGCGCAGCTTGGTCGCCCAGAACTTCCGCGCGCCGAGCAGGCTCATCGAGCCGGCGCACCAGCGGTACTGCTGGGTGAAGAACGAGTCGACGTCGCCGGGGCAGAGCCCGGCCGCGAGAGCGACCGGGATGTACTTCAGGTGCCAGCCCTTCATCCGCAGGTCGAAGCCCGTGTGCACGTCTTCGGAGTGCTCGATCAGCGTCGAGCCACCGATGTCGTCCAGCGCGGCCCGCCGGTAGACCGCGCAACTGCCCACGCAGATCGCCGCGCCGTGGTGCTGGCGGGAGACCTGCACCGACCGGTAGAACAACTCCTGTACGGCACCGGCGCCGCGCTCGACCCAGCCTTGTCCTTTGTGGACGCGGAAGAACTGGGGTGACTGCACGATGCCGAGCGTAGGGTCGGCGTCGAAGTACGGCAGCATCTCGTCGAGCATGTCGTGGCGCGGTGAGAAGTCCGCGTCCAGCACGAGGATGAAATCGCCGAGGGTCCGCTCGAAGGCGTACCGCATGTTGCCCGCCTTCTTGTACCAGCCTCGGTTGGGGCGGCGCTGGTAGACGAAGTGGAACGCGAGCGCCATCCGCTCCATGTCCTCGGTGGGCGAGTCGTCCAGCACGTACACCGTCACGTTGCCGCGGTAGTACGTGGCCATCTGGCGGACGTACTCCCAGGTGTTGGCGAGCACGTGCGGCGGCTCACCACATACCGGCAGGAAGATGTCGACCGGCGGGTACCGCTTCGGCTTCCAGTCGGCGACGATCCGCTGGTGCGCCTTCATGTCGAAGCCCGGCGTCAGGAAGTTGACCACGACGGAGATGACGTAGTAAGCCATCGTGAACAGCAGCAGCGGAGTCAGCACCAACAGGGCCGGGGCGAGCCGGAGGAAGAGGACCTGGCTCACGACGAGCGAGCCGAAGCTGACGAACGAAAAGAGCATGAGAGGGGCGAGCCGCCGCTGGCGGTAGAGGACCTTCTCGTCGTCGGTCGGCGGCAAGGGCACCGGCGCGTACGCCGGGCGCATCGGGCGAGCGGCTCTCTTGTCGCCTCGCTGGCTCGGCACCCTGATAGTGGCCGGCACCCGAAACTCTGCGGTGGCGTCTGGTGGCAGCGTGGCGTCGGTACGGGCCGGCGAACCCACGGCGAGCTTCTCCTCCGCGATTCAAGGGGCGACCAAGTCAAGGGCGACCAAGGCAGTTAACTTCAGGACCCAGGCCGAGAACAAGTCCTGTGCTTCGAAGCACAGCAAATGCCACGAAAGCGGCCCCACATGCTCCACGAAATAGACAAGACCCCACAACCTACGAAGCCAAGACGCGTAGGGCAATCGCCCGTTCGGCCAAGCGAACAAGGCCAGGCCACCGGCTGCCGAGCCGTGACCGGACGGCCCTACGGGCACGCCGGCGCCTACCGGTAGGCTGCCGGACGGCCAGGATAGACGCTCTCAACTGGACGAGGAGACGCAAGGTGGCTGATGTTGGATTCGCGCGTCCCCCACAGCCGACGCCGATGTGGAGCCCGGAGCTCCGTCGGGGGCTGAGCCGGATCCTCGTGCTCACCGCTCTGCTCGTGACTGGGCTGGCCGCGGCCGCACCGGCCCGCGCGGCAGACAATCTGGTGCAAAACGCCAGTCTTGAGTCGCTCACATCCGGTTTTCCGACCTGTTGGGAGAAGAACGGATACGGCGAGCACACCTTCTCCATCGGCACGACCACCGACGCCCGCACCGGCGGCGTCGCCAGCAAGATAACCATCAGCGGATACACGTCTGGTGACCGCAAGGTGATGATGCAGCGGAGCACGTCCTGTGCTCCGAAGGTGACCCAGGGTCGTCAGTACGACCTCTCCGTCTGGTACAAGTCCACGACGGTCGCGGCGGCGCTCACCCTGTTCCGCTACCAGGCGAGCACCGGCTGGCAGTACTGGACCGACCTGGCGACGCTCGCCGCGACCGACACGTACAAGCAGAAGACCGTGCGCACCCCGCCGCTGCCGACCGGCACCGAGCAGATCACCTGGGGCGTCAGCCTGTACGGGCCGGGCACGCTGATCACCGATGACTACTCCATGGTGGACGCGACCTCCCTGCCGCCGACGCCCGTGTGCACGGACGGCGTCGCCTGCACCAAGGGCCGGTGGCAGGTCATGCCGTACCAGTCGGCGGTCCGCGGCATCCACGCGGTCGTCCTGCACAACGGGAAGGTGCTGCTCGTCGCCGGCTCGGGCAACAGCACGTCCGAGTTCCGGGCCGGTAGCTTCCGCACCGCCGTGTACGACCCGAACAACGGCTCGTTCACCACGGTGAACACGCCCGAAGACCTCTTCTGCGCCGGGCACGTCCAGTTGAAGGACGGGCGCGTGCTGGTCATGGGCGGCAACAAGGACTATCCGACGCCGGACGGCAGCGTCGGCTTCAAGGGCCTGCGCAGCTCGTACATCTTCGACCCGGCGACCAACAAGTACACCAAGACCAACAACATGCAGGCCGGTCACTGGTACCCGTCGGCGACCGTACTTGGCAACGGCGACGTCATCTCCCTCGGCGGGCTCGGTGAAGACGCCAAGGGCACCGCCTTCACCGAGTACTTCAAGTCCTCCGAAAACCGCTGGCTGGCCTGGAACGAGGTCAAGCAGAGCTGGAAGTGGTGGGGTCTGTACCCGGCGATGGTCCTGATGCAGGACGGGCGGCTCTTCTACACCGGCAGCCACACGTTCGGCGCCGGCCTGCCGGGCACTGGCGCCTCGATCTACGACTACGCCAGCGCCACGATCACCGACGTGCCCGGCCTGCAAGACAAGGACTACCGCGACCAGTCGATGAGCGTGCTGCTGCCGCCTGCACAGGACCAGCGCGTGATGACGATCGGTGGCGGCAACGGTCACACCAACGTCGACGCCGGCCGGCTGACCGACATCATCGACCTCAAGGCCGCCAGCCCCAAGTACACGCCGGGGCCGCTGATCCCGCACGGCACTCTCACCGGCGGAGTCACGCAGACCGGCCCCCAGGGCAAGATGTACGTCTCCGCCGTGCTGCTGCCGGACGGCACCGTCTTCGAGACCGGCGGTGCACTCCACAACCGGGCCGACCCGGTGTTCGAGGCGTCCATCTTCGACCCGATCTCCAACACCTTCCGCCCGCGGATGGCTACCGACCCGGTGCCGCGGACCTACCACTCCTCCGCCTTCCTGCTGCCCGACGGGCGGGTCATGGCGATCGGTGAAAACCCGGGCAACGGCACGTTCGACAACCGCATCTCGGTCTACTCGCCGCCGTACCTCTTCCAGGGCGCCCGGCCCCAGATCTCCTCGGTGGCCGCGACCAACTGGACGTACGGCAGCACGCAGCAGATTACGGTGAACGCGCCGGTGGTGCGGGCGTCGCTGATCCGCCCGGCGGCGGTGACCCACTCGTCCGACCCCAACCAGCGGTTCGTGGAGCTCCCGATGACGGTCAACGGAAACACCATCGGGCTCAACGTGACGAGCAACCCCAACATCGCCCCGCCCGGCTGGTACATGCTCTTCGTCCACGGTGCCAACGGCGTGCCGTCCGTCGCCAAGTGGGTCAAGCTCGGATGAGCCAGCGGTTCCAAGCCGTCATCGCCTGGCTGAGGTCCCGCGACCGGCGCCAGCGGTGGATCGTCGGTGGCGCGCTGGCGGCGGTCCTGCTCGCGACTGGCGGTTGGCTCGTCGTGGGCGGCGGCGCCGACGGCAGCCCGGTCTGGTTCGGCGGCAGGCCGGAACAGACCACCACCGAGCCTGACAGCGACGCCGCAGGCGATCAGACGGTCCCAGACCGGGTGGCCGGTGGCAAGCAGGATCAGGCGGGTTCCGCCGCGTCGGCACCACCCCGGATCCACCAGTTCGCCGACAAGCCCGGCGCGCCGCAGCGTCCGCTGCCCTCGCCGACCGCACCGATCGAGATCGACGAGGGTAACGAGGGCTGCGACTACGCCTACGGGGATCGCACCGTCTGCGTGCCCTGGGAGTTTCCGGAGGGCGTGACGGACGGTTGTGCCTGGCTTCGGGAGCGAGGCTACGAGCCGCTGAAGGTCAACGGTCGCGACCGGCACAACCTCGACCGCAACGGCGACGGCACCGCCTGCGGCGACGGCGACTGACGGACCGGGGCGACCGGCGGGGAGCTGGTCGCCCCGGCTACCGGGCGGTGTGATCGCGGAAGCCCCGCCCCGCCTCACGCCCCAGGTAGCCGGCGGTGACCAGGTGCTCAAGCAGCGGCGCGGGCGCCAAGCCGGGCTCGCGCACCTCCCGGTACAGCTCCCGCTGGCTCGCCAGCGCCACGTCCAGCCCCACGGCGTCGAGCAGCTCGAACGGCCCCATCGGGTAGCCGCACCCCAGCTTCATCGCGTGGTCGATGTCGTCCACTGTCGAGTACGAGGCTTCGAGCATGCGCACCGCGTCGTTGAGGTACGGGAACAGCAGCGCGTTGACCACGAACCCGGCCCGGTCGGCACAGACCACGCCGGTCCTGCCGAGCGCCGCGACGACCGCGCGGGCGGTGGCGAGCGCCTCCGGCGACGTACGGATCGTATGCACCACCTCGACCAGCGGCATGGCCGGCGCCGGGTTGAAGAAGTGCAGCCCCACCACGTCGGCCGGGCGCTGGGTCGCCATGGCGCACTTGATGACCGGCAGCGAGGAGGTCGTGGTCGCCAGCAGCACGCCGGGCTTGCAGATCTCGTCGAGCGTGGCGAAGAGGTCCTGCTTCACGCTCAGCTCCTCGGCCACCGCCTCCACCACGAGGTCGACGTCGGCGAGGTGCTCAAGCGTCGCCGACCAGTTGACCCGGTCGAGGGTCGCGTCCCGCTCCGCCTCGGTCAGCTCGCCCCGCACCACGGCCTTGTCGAGCGACCCCTTGACCGCCTCGCGCACGTGCTCCGGCTTCTCCGCGTCGCGGGTCACCGACACCACCTCGTACCCGGCCTTCGCGAAGACCTCGATGATGCCGGTGGCCATGGTCCCGGACCCCACGACGCCGACCTTCGCGATCCCCCGCGCGCCGTCGGCGGCCGCCGGCACCGTCGCGTTCGGCGTGTGCTCATCGGGTACGAGCGCCGGCGAACCCGGTTTCGCATAGGTGTAGAAGCCGCGGCCGGACTTACGCCCGAGCAGCCCGGCGGTGACCATCTGCTTGATCAGCGGCGCGGGCGCGTGCCGGCGGTCCCGCCCACCGCGGCGGTACATGGTGTCGAGGACCTCGTAGGCGGTGTCCAGCCCGATGAGGTCCAGCAGCGCGAGCGGCCCCATCGGCAGCCCGCAGCCGAGTTTCATCGCGGCGTCGATGTCCTCCCGGCTGGCGTACCGGGCCTCGTACATCGTCACCGCCTGGTTGAGGTATCCGAACAGCAGCGCGTTGGCGATGAACCCGGCCCGGTCGTTGATGGTCACGTCGACCTTGCCCAGCCGCCCGCAGAGCGCCTCGACGCCGGCGACCACCTCGGGCGCGGTGACGACCGTACGCACCACCTCGACCAGCTTCATCACCGGCGCGGGATTGAAGAAGTGGATGCCGATGACCTGGTCGGGCCGCTGCGTGGCGACCGAGATGTCGGTGACGCTGAGCGACGAGGTGTTGGTGGCGAGGATCGCCGAGGGCTTGCAGACCCGGTCCAGCTCGGCGAAGAGCCGCTGCTTGAGGTCGAGGCGCTCGGGCACCGCCTCCACCACCAGGTCGACGTCGCGCAACGCCGCCAGCCCGACCTCGAACGAGACCCGCCCGAGCAGCGCGTCCCGGTCGGCCGGCGCCAGCTTGCCCTTGGCGACGGCCCGGTCGGTCGATCCGACGAGGACGGCCCGCCCCCGCTCCAGCGCCGCGTCGCTGATCTCGACCGCCAGGACGTCGATGCCGTTGCGGGCGAAGACCTCCACGATCCCCGCGCCCATCGTGCCCAGCCCGACCACGCCCACGGTATTGATCTCGCGCGCCACGGCGATCCCCTAACGTTCGCTATGGTTATTCGCGCGAGTCTGCCACGTTACGGGCGTTCGGCCCCGATGCGTGGTCCATCTCACCCATCGGCCAGCCGCCCGTCTGAGGCGCGCTAGCTGACCTGTATCGAGGCTTTGGGAAGGCCGGACGCACAGGTCACCGTGACCCGTACGGTCAGCAGGAGCGCCTTGAGCACGACCCCCACCTCGGCGCCGGGTCCTCGGTCGACGTCCAGGATGCCGAAGCTGGCGAGCGGCGACACCGACACGATCGACGCGGTGGAGCCGACGCATCGCACGACGACCGTGCCGCCGGCGGTGACGAGGGTCTTGAGCTGCTCCACCGGCGCGGTCGAGGGCGAGCGCGGCTCGGGCGCGGGCTCGGGATCCGGCCCCGGCGCGGGCGGCGGTGTCCTCTCCGGTGGTGCGGGCGACTCGGTGCCGCCGCCGGGGCGCTGGCCGCCTCCGCTCGGCGCGTCGCGACCCGCTTCGGACCCAAGGTTTGCGGCCGCGCCGCCGCCGATCGGGCCGCGGAGGGCGGCGGTCGTCCGTGGTGCCTCGCCGGTGGTCCCGCCCGGCTCCTCGATCGGGGGCGCGGCCCCGGTGCCAGCGCCCCGGTCGGGCGGCGGTACGGCAGGCGCCGTCTCGACCGCCTCCGGCCGCTGCCGGTGGCCCATCCCGTCGGGCAGTCCCCATCCGGCGACCAGGCCCATCATGGCGAGAACCGCTGCGGCCGTGAACCGCGTGGCCCTCCTGCCCCACGCGTTGCCGGCGCGACGGCGGCCCGGCCCGGTCGGGGCCCGGTGACTGGCGACCGTCATCGGCAGGGTCCGGGCCGTGCGCAGCCGGCGGCGCACCTGGCCGACCGCGGGTCGCGGCGCGAGACCCTTGGCGAGGACGACTCCACCGTCGGCGGCCGGCACGACTCGCCAGCCGCCGGCCGCGCCCAGGATCACGGCCAGCTCGTGGGCGGTGGGCCGCTCCGCCGGCTCCTTCGCCAGGCACCGCAGGCAGGTGGCGGCCACCTCCGCCGACACCGGCACGGTCGCCGGCAGCGGCTCCGGCGGCAGCGTGGCGTGCGCCGCCAGTCTGTCCACGATGGACTGTGCGGGCCACGGCGGCACGCCGGCCAGCAGGCGGTAGAGCACCAGGCCGAGGGCGTACACGTCGGCGGCCGGTGACACCTCGCCGCGAGTGAAGCGCTCCGGCGCCAGGTACGCCGGTGTGCCCACCACGACGCCGTCGTCGCCCGGCCCGCCGCGGTTGCCCGCGGCGGCGGCGATCCCGAAGTCGAGCACCTTCACGCCAGTCGGGGTGAGCATGACGTTGGCGGGCTTGATGTCGCAGTGCACCAGGGCGTGCACGTGCGCCGTGGCCACCGCGGTCGCCACCTCCGCCGTGATCCGCAGCGCCTCGCCCGGCGGCACCGCGCCGCTCGCCATCCGCTGCGCCAGGGTCTGCCCGGTCAGCAGCTCCATCACCACGTACGGGACGCGCTCGCCGGACCCGTCCGTCGACTCCCCGTAGTCGTGCACCGCGGTCACGTGTGGATGTGACAGGCGGGCCGCCGCCCGCGCCTCCTGGCGAAACCGCTCCGGCGGCCAGAGCCCGTCAGTGTGCCCGGTGGCCAGGACCTTCACCGCCACGTAGCGGTCCAGAATCTCGTCGTGCGCCCGCCAGACGACGGACATGCCGCCGCTCCCCAGCCACTCGATCAGCCGGTAGCGGCCGTTGAGCACCTGCTGCGTCTCCCCCACGATCTTTATCCCCCAGATCGTCGCCGGCCCAGTAACCTACTCGAACCAACGCGCGAATCGGGCTCAGCGCACGACCTTACCGGTGGGTAGGTTTGGGGCTAGACTCCCGGCATGACCGCTGTGCACACGCCCGGTGCTCCCTGGGTCGAAGACGGCGAGCTCGTCTCCACCAATCCAGCGACCGGGGCGGAGGCGGGGCGCTTCCGCGTGGCCAGCGCTGATGACGTGGCGCGAGCCGTCGAGCGGGGTCGGGAGGCCGGGCTGTGGTGGGCCGGTCTCGGCTTCGAACGGCGCAAGGAGCGGCTGCTGCGCTGGCGCGCCCTCCTCGCCCAGCAGATCACCGAGCTGGCCGAGCTGGTCAACCGCGAGTCCGGCAAGCCGGTCGCCGAGGCGATCGTCGAGGCGGTCGCGGCCATCGAGCACGTCGACTGGTCCGCCCGCAACGCGCGCCGCGTGCTCGGGCCGCGCAAGGTGCGCACCCGGCTGGTCCTCGCCGAGTTCTCGGCCCATCTCGAATACCAGCCGTTCGGCGTGGTCGGGGTCATCGGCCCGTGGAACTACCCGGTCGTGACGCCGCTCGGCTCGATCGCCTACGCGCTCGCGGCCGGCAACGCGGTGGTCTACAAGCCCAGTGAGTACACGCCGGCGGTCGGCCAGTGGCTGGTCGACTCGTTCGCCCGCGTGGTGCCGGAGCATCCGGTGTTCCAGATCGTGCACGGGCTCGGTGACGTGGGGGCGGCGCTGTGCCGTTCCGGCGTTGGCAAGGTGGCCTTCACCGGCTCGACCGCCACCGCGCGCAAGGTGATGGGCGCCTGCGCGGAGTCGCTCACGCCGGTGCTGATGGAGGCCGGCGGCAAAGACGCGATGATCGTCGACAGCGACGCCGACCTCGACGGCGCGGCCGAGGCGGCGGTCTGGGGCGGGCTCACCAACGCCGGCCAGACCTGCATCGGCATCGAGCGTGTCTACGCGGTCGAGCCGGTCTACGACGCGTTCGTCGCCAAGGTGGTCGAGCGCGCCGGGAAGCTCACCGTGGGCCCGGGCGGCGGGGCGGACATCGGCCCGATCACGATGCCCGCGCAGGTCGACATCATCCGCCGTCACATCGACGACGCGCTCGCCCGGGGCGGGCGGGCCGTGCTGGGCGGGCCCGAGGCGGTCCAGCCGCCGTACGTGAAGCCGACCGTCCTCGTCGACGTACCAGAAGACTCGGCGGCCGTGCGGGAGGAGACCTTCGGCCCGACGCTCACCATCCGGCGCGTGCGTGACGCCGAGGAGGCGGTCGAACTGGCCAACGCCGTGCCGTACGGGCTGGGCAGCTCGGTCTTCGGCAAGCGGCGCGCGGTGGCCATCGCCCGGCGGCTGCGCTCTGGCATGAGCGCGATCAACTCGGCGCTCACCTTCGTGGGCATGTCCACGCTGCCATTCGGCGGGGTCGGCGAGTCCGGCTTCGGGCGGATCCACGGCGACGACGGGCTGCGCGAGTTCGGCCGGGCCAAGGCGATCACCCGGCGGCGTGGCCCGTCGGTGCTGCCGGCGCAGACGTTCGAGCGCACGCCCAATGACGTCGCCCGCATCGTCAAGGTGGTCAAGCTGCTCTACGGCCGCACCAGGTAGCGGGAACGCACCACCATCCACCGCCGCCGAAGGAGCCATGAGACGTGCGGCTGTGATTCTGGCGGCGATGGCGATGGCCGGCTGGCCGGCCATGCCTTTATGAAACGGGCTTCAGTCGCGAGGGCGGCCGGCGTGGGTCGCCAGCTGGTCGAGGCCGCTGATGATGCCGCCGGCCAGGTCGCCACCGCCAAACGCGGCGACCATCGACAGCGCGGCCAGCTTGGCGTCGCGGTCGAGGATGCGCTTGCGGGCCACCGCGCCGGTGATGATCTCCAGCGCGCGCTGGTTGGGCGACACGGCGATCAGCACCGAGCGGTCCGGGTCGGCGAGCTGGGCGTGCAGCTTCTCCGCGTGGCCGCGCACCGGCTCGTCGAGGTCTCCGATGTAGACGCTGAAGGTCAGCCCCGTGGAGCGGTCGGCCACTCGCAGCGCGTCGTCGAGGCGGAGCAGCTGCCGCGTGTTGAACGGGCCGTCGAGCACCCCGTGCCGCACCGTCGTGCCGCCTCCGGCCGGCTTGTCACCACCGGTCACTTGCGCCTCCCGTCGCGCCGACCCGGGTCGGCGCCGCTACGAGCTCGCCGCCCTTTTCCGCCGAAGGCCCGGCCGGCAGCGCCGCGTGCGACGGCTCGGCGGGCAGCTCCCCTTGCGGAACGTGAGAGCCAGAAATCTGGGCACCGGCCAGCTGCTCCGGGGCGGCGAGGAACCACACCGGGGCGAAGTCGAACGGCCGGCCCGGGCGGTAGCGCTTGGCGCCGTGGCCGCCACCGAGGGCGGCCAGCCCGGAGATCACGAGCACGATCGCCAGCGGTATGCCGGCGAAGACCAGCACCGTCTCGGTTACAGACACGGACAACACTCCTGACTCAGACGCCGTTCACGGTAGCGGAGGGCCTCTCCCGCCAGATCTCGGGGTGCCGATCACCCCATCCGAGGGCCGCCTCCAGCTCGGCGGCAACCGCCAGCAGGAGCCCGTCTTCGCCTGGGCGGCCGGTCAGGAGCGCGCCCACGGGCATCCCGTCGACCAGGGTGACCGGGAGCGAGACCGAGGGCTGGCCAGTGACATTGAACACCGCGCAGTACGGCGACAGGCGCCGCTGCATGTCGAAGTCGAGTGCCGGGTCACCGGCCTCGGTGAACGAGCCGACCCGGGCCTGCGGCGTGGCCAGCGTGGGGCAGAGCAGCAGGTCGTAGCCCTTGGTGGCGCGCATCCCCCAGCGCACCTGCGCCTGGAGCTCGGAGAGCGTGGTCATGAGCTGGGACACGGTCACCGCCGCGCCGCGCTCGCGCATCAGCCGGGTCAGCGGCAGCAGGTCGCCCTCACGCTCAGCCGGTACGGGGGCGAGCGCCAGCACGTACCAGAGGGTCTCGAAGAGCGGCCAGACCTCGGGGCCGAGTGGCGCCGCGACCTCGTCCACCTCGTGGCCGGCCGCGGCCAGCGCGGCGGCTGCGGCATCGACGGCGCCGACGCACGCGGGGTCGACCGGCTGGTCGCCGGCGAGCATCGGCGTGGTGAAGCGGCCGACCCGCAGCCGCGCCCCGGGGCGACGGGCCGCGGCCAGGTAGCCGCCATCGGGCGGTGGCGGGGCGAGGTAGGGCTCGCCGGGGAGGTAGCCGGCCATCGCGTCGAGCATGGCCGCGGCGTCGGTCACTGTGCGGGCCAGCGGGCCGTGCGTGGGCAGGCCGAACGCGCCCGAGCCGATCGGGCCGCCGGAGACCACGCCCCGGCTGGGCTTGAAGCCGACCAGCCCGCACATCGCGGACGGGATGCGCACCGAGCCGCCGCCGTCGGAGCCTTGCGCGAGCGGCACCAGCCCGGCCGCCACCGCCGCGGCCGCGCCGCCGCTGGAGCCGCCGGCGGTGTACTCAAGCCCCCAGGGGTTGCGCGCGGGCGGGGCGACCGCTCCCTCGGAGTAGAGCGAGGCGCCCAGCTCGGAGGTGGTGGTCTTGCCGAGGCTGACCGTGCCGGCGGCGCGAAGCAGGGCCACCACGTCGGCGTCGAGCGGAGGCACGAAGTCGGCGAACACGGCCGAGCCGAACGTCGTACGCACGCCGGCCGTCATCGTCAGGTCTTTGATCGCCGTGGGCACGCCGTGCAACGGCCCCCGCCCCTCGAACTGCGCCTCGTCGGCCGCCTTCGCCTGGTCGCGGGCCAGGTCGGCGGTCACGGTGACGAACGCCCCCACCGTGTCGCCGTGCGCCTCGATCCGGGCCAAATAGTGCTCGACCAGCTCGACGCTGGACAGCTCGCGCCGGCGGATCGCTTCGGCCTGCTCAAGGGCGGTGAGGTCGTGCGGTTCAGCCATGACCCCTAGTTTGTATCGCGTGGCCGACTTTCTCGCCCAGGCGCGCGAACTCGACGCCGCCGACCCGCTGGCCGCCTTCCGCGATCGGTTCGTCATCCCCGACGAGCGCCTCGTGTACCTCGACGGCAACTCACTGGGCCGGCTTCCCACGTCCACAAGGGAGCGGCTACACCGGGCGATCGACGAGTGGGGCGCCGACCTGATCCGCGGCTGGGACCGGTGGATCACGCTGGCCCGCGAGGTCGGCGACGTGCTCGCGACCGGCGTGCTGGAGGCGGCGCCGGGCGAGGTGGTGCTCTCCGACTCCACCAGCGTCAACCTGTACAAGCTCGCCGACGCGGCCTGCGCCGCTCGCCCCGGTCGCCGCGTGATCGTCACCGACGACGACAACTTCCCCACCGACCGGTACATCCTGCAAGGGCTGGCCGAGGCGCGCGGGCTGGAGCTGCGCGTCGTGAAGACCGACATCGACCTGGGCGTCTCGGTCGAGTCGGTGCGCGAAGCGCTGGACGAGGATGTGGCGCTCGTCTCGCTCTCCCACGTCGCCTACCGCTCCGGCGCGGTCGCCGACATGGCCGCGGTCACGGCCGCCGCCCACGCGGTGGGCGCGCTCACGCTCTGGGACCTCAGCCACTCGGCCGGCGCGGTCCGCGTGCCGTTGCGCTCCGCCGGGGTCGATCTCGCCACCGGATGTACGTACAAGCACCTCAACGCCGGGCCCGGTGCGCCCGCCTTCCTGTTCGTACGGGCCGGCCTCCAGCGCGAGCTGCGCCAGCCGATCTGGGGGTGGTTCGGGCAGCGGGAGCAGTTCGACATGGGCGCCGCCTACGACCCGGTGGAGACGCTCGACCGCTTCCAGGTGGGTACGCCGCCGGTGCTGGGGGCGTACGCGGCGCTGGAGGGCGCGCGACTCACGGCCGAGGCGGGCATCGGGGCGGTGGCGGAGAAGGGGGCGGCGCTCGGGGCGTACGCGATCGAGGTGTGCGACGCGTGGCTGGCGCCGTACGGCTTCGCGCTCGCCTCGCCACGCTCGGGTACGCGCCGCGGCGGTCACGTGACGCTCCACCATCCGCGGGCGTGGCAGTTCAGCCAGGCGTTGCGGGCCGCCGGCGTCGTACCGGACTTCCGCACGCCCGACCGGCTGCGGCTCGGCTTCGGCACGCTGTACACGCGCTTCGCCGACGTGTACGCCGGGCTCGCCTGCCTGCGCGACATCGCCGCGAGTGGTTCACACCGGGAATTTCCCGAGCAGCACGCAAGGGTAACTTGACCGTTTTTCTCTAATTTGTCGCGACCGAGTGCGAAGATCATCTCATGAGGGCTTTCACTGTGGGCCGCTCCGCCGCGGCCCTGGGCATGGCAGCCATGGCCGGCCTGGTCCTGCCCACCCCCGCCTACGCCGACGGCGCCTGGGTCGAGGTCAACCCGAGCAGCATCCAGGCCGGCTACCGGATCGGCCTCCGCGGCAGCTGCCAGGAGAACCTGAACAACGCGGTCGCGAAGTCGAAGGCGTTCGGCGAGGTCAGGATGGCGCCCGAGCACGGGTTCGTGGTCGCCGCGGTCACGATCCCCAGCGGGACCAAGCCGGGCGACTACGAGGTCAAGCTCTCCTGCGCCAACGGCAGCACGGCGACCACCACCATGTACGTCCTCGGCATGCAGCACCCCACCAAGGGCCCGGCAACGGGCGGCGGCGGTACGGCCGGCGGCGCGAGCACCCCCCTGGTGCTCACCGGCGGCGGCCTGGCCGCCCTGGTGGCCGGGGTGGGCCTGCTCGCGTACCGCCGCCGCCGCGCCTGACCTCGCGTGCCCGGGGGCACGCGCCTCCTGGCCGGGGTGCTGGTGCTGGTCGGGGCCTTCGCGGTGGGGCTCGGGCTGGGTCAGATCGAGCTGCCCTCGTGGTGGGGGCCGGAGGGCAAGCCGCCACCGCGGGAGTTTCCGGTGCTGGAGCCGAGCCGGCCGACCCGCATCGCGATCCCGTCGATCCGGCTGCGCGCGCCCGTACACGGCGTGGGGCTGGCCGATGACGGGACGATCGCCGTACCCGCGGCGACCCGGCGGCACGAGGCCGGCTGGTACGACGAGAGCCCCACGCCGGGACAGTTCGGTCCGGCGATCATCGTGGGACACGTGGACTCGCGTACCGGGCCGGCGGTCTTCCACGACCTGCGGCGCCTCCGCCCCGGCGCGACGATCGAGGTCACCCGGCGGGACCGATCGGTGGCGGTCTTCGAAGTCAACACGGTGGAGCGCTTCGGCAAGACCGACCTGCCGATGCAACGCCTGTACGCCGATTTCACCCGGCCCGGACTCCGCCTGATCACCTGCGGCGGGCGATGGGTGGGCGGCGAGACGGGGTACGAGGACAACGTCGTGGTCTTCGCCTCACTGGTACGGGCCCGGGAAGCGTGAGGCTCGCCACGCCGTGAGGGGCCGCTTCGCGGACCTGCGCCCGCGCGAAGCACGACTGCCAAGGCGTCGGCCCTGCGCGAAGCGCGAAGCCCTGCGCGAAGCGCGAAGCCCTGCGGGGGTCGCGCCCCGCACGGCCCCAGAGACGACAAAAGCGGCGTCTACGCCGCTTCAGGGAGGTCGAGCCAGTCGGCCCAGCGTGGGTCTGGCGCGCGGTGTCCGAGCACGCGCCAGGCCATCCCTTTCGGCGCCGCGGGCAGCGCGTGCAACCGCCAACCGAGCTCCGCCGGCGTGCGGTCGCCTTTGGTGTGGTTGCACTTGGCGCAGGCGGCCACGACGTTTTCCCAGGCGTGCCGCCCGCCGCGGCTGCGCGGGAAGACGTGGTCGATGGTCTCGGCCGGCCCCCGGCAGTAGGCGCAGCGCCAGCCGTCACGGGCGAAGATGGCCCGCCGGGAGAGCCCGACGTGACTGCGGTAGGGCACGCGGACGTATCGGGTCAGCCGCACCACCGATGGCACCGGCAGATCATGGCGGGCGCTGTGCAGGATGCCCTCACCGTCGGCGACGCAGACCGCCTTCGCGGACAGGACGAGGATCGCGGCTCTTCGCACTGACACGACACACAGCGGCTCGTAAGTGGCATTGAGGACTAATGCTCCCGAGCCCACCGAGGGTCGTATGTCAGGCATCGCGTTCACCTCTCCAGGTCCTGCAGACCAGCTCCCTGTCAGCCCAGCCCGCCGCGGGCCGTCGGTGACCGCGGCCGACGCCGGCAGATCACCGGCGTCCGTGCGCCAATAGTCCCCGATGGGTAGGAGAAATGCACGTACTATTCGGGGCCTACCTCGTGAAGCTTAGGTTTCCCATGGCAAGATGACCGGTTTATCCGGTGAGAAGGTCCGCACCCCGGCCGACCCCGAGATGCCTCCACGCCCGCAGTACGGTACGAAGGCACACGTGATTGCCGCCCTGGATGCCGAGCCGAGCCCGGAGACGTCACCGACCGTAGGCGTCGACTGCAGCGAAGACCCGCTGTGCCAGCAGATGCTCGACTGGACCGGCAACGGATGGCTGGCCGAGAGCAGCTTCTGGCTCATCGTCAAGCCGTTCCGCATCCTCCTGATCCTGCTGGTCGCGCTGCTCATCCGGTGGGCCGTGCACCGCATGATCAAGCGGCTGGTCCGCACGTCGACGCACACCTCCGTGCCGACCATCCTCAAGCCCCTGCGCGAGCGGATCCCGAACGCCCCGACCGACCCGACCGCGGTTGTGCCGGAGCGGCGCCGCCAGCGGGCCGAGGCGATCGGCTCGGTGCTGCGCAGCGCGGTCACCGCGGTCGTCTTCTCGATCGCCGTACTCCTCGTCCTCTCCGAGCTCAACTTCAACCTGGCGCCGCTCCTCGCCAGCGCGGGCATCGCCGGCGTCGCGCTCGGCTTCGGCGCCCAGTCGCTGGTGAAGGACGTCCTCTCCGGCGTCTTCATGCTGCTCGAAGACCAGTACGGCGTCGGCGACACCGTCGACCTGGGCGAGGCGACCGGCGTCGTGGAGGCGGTGGGGCTGCGCATCACCACGGTCCGGGACGGGCGGGGCGTGCTCTGGTACATCCGCAACGGCGAGATCATCCGGGTCGGCAACAAGAGCCAGGGCTGGGCGATGGTGATCGTGGACATGCCGATCGGCTTCGCCGGCGTCGAGGAGGCCACCGCGGTCATGCGCGCCGCCGCCGCCGAGGTCGCCGCCGACCCCGACCTCGCGGCGCACTTCGTCGAGCCGCCGGACGTACTGGGCGTGGAGCAGATCACTGTGGACGGTGCGGTGATCCGTACGGTCGCGAAGACCACCTCGGACGGGCAGTTCGACGTGGGGCGCGAGCTACGCCGCCGGCTGTCCGAGGCACTGGACACCTCCGGCATCACCGCCCGGATCGCCGCCGGACGCATGTTCCCCCGCCCGGCGGCCGGCAACGGCGAGGCCGACAACCGGGGCGGCGCCACCTAGGGACTGGTCCGAGCCGAGGCGGCGCACCGTGCCGCCAGCCGCCGTCCGGGCCCGTCGCAGGCCAGCGATGCTTTGTGAAACGGGCCCTCGTTCGAAGCGCACAGCACGGACGAGGGAACCGTGGTGCACGGGTCGCGCGCCAGGTGGAGGGTCAGGTATCGTCCGTTCGTTCAGTCGTCGAGGCGACCGACTACCCGTTCGCCCTAGCGAGTTGTCAGACGATCGGGCAGAATTCGTGCAAGGCTCCATGGCGGAGCGTCACGACGAACTCGCCTTTCCGTCTAGATGGCGTTCCCCGGCGGAGTCATCACAAGTGACTGCCGGACGGGACGATGGAGGCTCCCGGTGTCCGACGAGGCACGCGCCGCCGAACGGCAGGCCACCTTCCGTGAGGTGTTCAGCCAGCCCGAGTACCGAGCGGTCTTCGTGGCGAGCGCGCTGTCCTGGTTCGGTGACTACATCGCCAAGGCCGCCGTCACCGTGCTCGTCTACGAGCAGACACAGTCCGTGGCGATGTCGGCTGCCGCGTTCGCGGTCAGCTATCTGCCGTGGCTGCTGGGCGGGCCGGTCCTGGCCACGATCGCCGAGCGCTACCCCTACCGCACGGTCATGGTCAGCGCCGATCTGGTCCGGATGGTGCTGGTCGGCGCGATCGCACTGATCGAGATGCCGGCGCCGGTCGTGCTCGTCGTGATCTTCCTGTGCACGCTCGCCAACCCGCCGTCGCAGGCCTCCCGCTCGGCACTGCTGCCGCTGATCCTCGCCGGCGACCGACTCGTGGTGGGCCTCTCGGTCAACCTCACCACCGGCCAGGCCGCCCAGGTCGCCGGCTACCTCGCCGGTGCCGCCATCGCCGCGGTCAACCCGCGGCTCGCGCTCGCCATCGACGCCTGCACCTACGCCTTGTCCGCAGTGATCATCCGCCTCGGCGTGCGCCCCCGGCCGTCCGCGATGACTCCGGCCCACCGCAGCCACCTCTTCCGCGAGACCGCCGACGGCTTCCGGATCGTCTTCGGCACGCCGGTGCTGCGCGCGATCGCGGTGCTGGTCTTCGCCGCCATGCTCTTCGCGATCGTGCCAGAGGGCCTCGCCGCCGCCTGGGCCGCCACGCTCGGTGCCACCGAGGCGGAGCGCGGCGTCTCCCAGGGCCTGATCATGGCGGCCAGCCCCGCCGGCTTCATCATCGGCGGACTGGTCACCGCACGGCTGCTCCGCCCCGACCTACGGCGCGCGCTGATCCGGCCGTTCGCGGTGATGGCGCCGCTCTCGCTCGTACCCGCGCTGTTGGGTCCCGACGCGGTGGGCATCGCGGTGATGGCCGCGGTCTGCGGCTTCGCCGTCGCCGGCATGATGCCGGCGGTCAACGGCCTGTTCGTCCAGGCGCTGCCGCACGGTTTCCGGGCTCGCGCATTCGGCGTGATGCAGAGCGGCACGCAGGTCATGCAGGGCGCGGCGGTGCTGGTCACCGGCGTGCTCGCCGAGCACAACCCGATCTCCCACGTGGTCGGGCTCTGGAGCCTCGCCGGCGTGGTGCTCATCCTGATCGCGTCGACCCAGTGGCCCAGCGCCGACCGGTTCAACGCGATGGTGGCCGCCGCCGCGCGCACGCAGGCCGGCACCGCGCCCCCGCAGGAGACCATCGACGAGCCGGCCCGGCAAAACGGCGCCCACCAGGGTGACGCTCGTGACGTGGTCGAGCAGGTAAGGCTCCCTGGCAAGATAGAGCGGTGAACTTCTTCGACGCGGTCGGCGGCGAGCCGACCTTCCGAAAGCTGGTCGACGAGTTCTACGCGGGGGTGGCCACCGATCCACTGCTCCGCCCGATGTACCCGGAGGAGGATCTCGGGCCGGCGGCTGATCGGCTGACCCTCTTCCTGATCCAGTACTGGGGCGGCCCCAACACGTACTCGGCGCAGCGGGGCCACCCGCGGCTGCGGATGCGCCACGCGCCGTTCCGCGTGGGTCCGGCCGAGCGTGACGCCTGGCTGCACCACATGCGCCGGGCGGTGGACAGCCTCGACCTCTCCGCCGACCTGCACACGACGCTCTGGGACTACCTGGAGCGGGCGGCGTACTTCATGGTCAACACCATGGACGACGGGCCGGCGGGTCCAGCCGGTCCGACAAATGGGCTGAAGACCGCATAACAGCGCACCTGCCTCGGTCGTTGGTCAACTCGTACCCCAACGCCGACCGCCGAGGGAGATCATGCGCCGCCGCCTGTTCGCCGCCGTCACCATAGCCGTCGCGACCCTGGCCGGGGTCGTACCGGCCGTCGCCCAGGTCGCCCAGCCGACCGTCGTGTCCGCCGATCCGGTCGACTGGACGCCGCACGTGCTCGACGGCACCGTGCACGCGATCGCCGTGGTCGGAGACACCGTCGTCGTCGGCGGCACGTTCTCCGCCGTGGCCAGCGTGGACGGCCTCCGGTACCGGCGCGACTACCTCTTGGCGTTCAGCGCGGTCGACGGCAGGCTGCACCGCTTCGCGCCCCGGCTGGACGGCCCGGTGTACGCCCTCGCGGCCGGCCCGGACGGCACGGTCTACGTGGGCGGCGCCTTCCGTACGGTCAACGGCGTCGCCCAGCGCGGCCTCGCCCGCCTCTCCGTCGAGAGCGGCGCGCGTGTGACCGGCTTCACCGCGAGCATCAACTGGGGCGACGTACGGACGCTCGCCACGCACGGGCAGTGGCTCTACGCGGGCGGCACGTTCTCCGCGGTCAACCGCGTACCCCGGATCGCGCTCGCCCGCCTCAACGCCGGCTCGGGCGCGGTCGACAGCGGCTTCGACGCGGCGATCACCACGACCGGCGACCACCGGGTCAAGGTCGAGGACTTCGCGCTCGCGCCGGACGGGCGGCGGCTGGTGATCGCCGGCGCGTTCACGCACGTGGCCGGCGCGCCCCGGACCCAGCTCGCGCTGCTGGACACCGGCGGCCCGCGCGCGGTCGTGGCCAACTGGTACACCGACGCGTACCGGGGCAGCTGCGACGCCGCCTACGACACGTACCTGCGCGGGGTCGACTTCGCGCCGGACGGCTCGTACTTCGCGGTGGTGACCACCGGCAACGGCGCCGGCCCGACCCGCATGTGCGACACGGCGGCCCGCTTCGACGTGGCCGGGGCCGGCGCGCACAGGCCGGTGTGGGTCAACCACACCGGCGGCAACACGCTGCTGGCGGTGGCGGTGACGGGCAGCGCGGTCTACGTCGGCGGGCACCAGCAGTGGCTGGACAACCCGCACGGCAACAAGACCGCCGGCCCGGGAGCGGTGCCCCGCCCGGGCATCGGGGCGATCGACCCGCGCAGCGGCAAGGCACTCTCGTGGAACCCGACCCGCAGCCGGGGCGTGGGCGTGCGCGCCTTCCTGGCGACGGGGAGCGGCCTGTGGGTCGGCTCGGACACCGACCGGCTGGGCAACGAATACCACGGCCGGATCGGGATGTTCCCGCTGCCGTAGGGCCGTGCGCATTTGCCCGCGGCCACCTCGGACGCCACAGGCGTCACGACCTGCGGGCGTCACGACCTGCGGGCGTCACGACCTGCGGGCGTCATGAGCCGGCAGGCGGACCAGGACGCGGGATCGCGAGGCTGGGCCGCCTCAGAGCAGGGCGCCCTCGTCGTGCAGCCAGTCGACGAACGAGGTCGCCACCGCCGCGCCGCAGTCGAGCAACTCCACCACAAGCGCGTCGTGGGCGCCGGCGCTCAACGGCACCTGGAGCTCGGCGTAGATGGGAAGCTGGCCGCGCTCGGTGGGGTCGCCGACATACGCCTTGCAGAAGCGGCGCGTGTGATTCCACTCGTTGACCACGCGGTAGGCACGATCGGCCCAGTCGGGCGGCACTGTCGAGTGTGGACGGGCGCGCATCACGAGGATCTCGTCGTCGGGGCCCTCGAGCGTGAAGAGCACCGCGTGCCGCTCCCACATCGCCAGCAGGCTGCCGTCGCCGTCGGCGAGGTAGCGCACGTCGAGCAGGTCGAGGGCCTCACCGATGCGGCGGAGTGTGACGGGCGCTACCTTGACCGGCATCTCATCGTCCATGCTGGACAGATCGGAGGGCACCGTGATGTGCTGCCCCGCCTCGCGCTGAGCCGGGACGCCGACGCGGACCTTGCCCGGCAGGGTCGTGCGCTTGCCGCTGCCGCCGGACGGCCGCGGCGCACCGCCTTGCCGTGGAGCGCTCCCCGAACTCGCCGCCTCCGGCTCCTCCCCGATGGCTCCCTGGGTCACGCTCGGCCTCTCCAGCCTTCCGCCACCGGTGTGACCGGGGCGCCATTGCCACCACGGCATCGCTCGTGCACCTCACTCCCCAGCGGATCCAGCCGCCTACGTTGCGTTGGACCCGACGCACGACGGTACCCGGACAGCCGGCTTCAGGCATCCCCCCAACGACCGCCCCAGGCCAGAAAGATGATGCGGCATCAGCCGTTCGTATGAGCTGCGGCTGGTCGTACCGCGAATTGACTCACGGGAAGTAGCCAGGCCACACCGTATGGTGCCACCAACCCAACCCACCGGCCGACCGTCTGTACGCGCACTTCGCCTACCGGTACGGTGACCACTTCACCGGCAGCCGGGGCCGAACGGCCGAGAAAGCCCATCCGTACGACAGCCTGGATCAGCCTTTGCGGCACCTCGACCCGGGACTCCCCGTCGGTGACCAGGATCGCCACATGATCGAGCAAAGCATCCCGCAACGCCCGCTGTCCGACCGCGCGACCGCCGACCCCCTCGGTGCTGGCTGTACGGAGCGTGCCCGCCGCCGCGGCCGCGATGCGGTGCACCTCGGCCCCCGGCACGCTCTCCACGACGCGCGCGCCGGCGGGCGGGAGCGGCCACCGCCACTGCTGGTCGCGCCGCTGCGGGAGCGCGTCACCGCCCCGCCCGATCTCGGCCAACAGGTCGGCGGCGGAGACGGTGGCGTCCTCCGGCCCGGACCCCTCGACCGTGCGGCTGACGAGCACCGCCCACGGCAGCCTGGCCCAGAGCGTCACGCGGTCGCCGGTGCTCTTGAGGCGCACCACCGCCCCGGGGTCCAGCCGGGTCAGCCGGGCGAGGAAGGCGCCCGCGTCCTGCGCGCCGATCCTCATCGGTAGCCGCTCAGGAAGGCCCGCTCGGCCTCCGTGAGCCGGCGGGGGCGCTGTTTCTTCAGGTCGTACGGGGCGCACACGGTGCGGGCGCGACTGGCCAGGACCTCGCCGTCGAAGAGCTCGTACGCGACGGTGAAGCGCGCCGCCCGGATGTCCTCGATCCACGACTCGATGCGCACCGGGTCGCCGTAGTCGACCGGCCGCAGGTAGTCGATCTCGTGGCGGGCGATGATCACGCCCTCCTCCAGCGAGGTCACGCCGGCCTCCCGGGCGCCGACGAACATCATCGCCACCCGGGCCTCCTCGTACAGAGTGAGGAACCGCGCGTTGTTGACGTGCCCGTACGCGTCCATGTCGGACCACCGCACGGGACAGTGGTAGATGAACCGGTCAGTCACGAGTGAGCTTGCGGTAGGTCACTCGGTGCGGCCGCGCCGCCTCCGCGCCCAGCCGGTCGATCTTGTTCTTCTCGTACGCCTCGAAGTTGCCCTCGAACCAGAACCACTTCGCCGGGTCCTCGTCGTCGCCTTCCCAGGCCAGGATGTGCGTGGCCACACGGTCCAGGAACATCCGGTCGTGGGAGATGACCACGGCGCAGCCGGGAAACTCCAGCAGTGCGTTTTCCAGGCTGGAGAGCGTCTCGACGTCGAGGTCGTTGGTCGGCTCGTCGAGCAGGATCACGTTGCCGCCGATCTTCAGCGTCAGCGCGAGGTTGAGGCGGTTGCGCTCGCCACCGGAGAGCACCTTGGTCGGCTTCTGCTGGTCGGGACCCTTGAAGCCGAAGGCCGCCACGTACGCCCGGGAGGGCATCTCGACCTTGCCCACCATGAGGTGGTCGAGCCCGTCGGAGACGACCTCCCACACGGTCTTGTCGCCGGCCAGGCCCTGCCGGTTCTGGTCGACGTACGACAGCTGCACCGTCTCGCCGACCTTCACCGCGCCCTTGTCGGGCTGCTCCATGCCCACGATCGTCTTGAAGAGCGTGGTCTTGCCGACGCCGTTGGGGCCGATGATGCCGACGATGCCGTTACGCGGCAGCGAGAAGGAGAGGCCGTCGATCAGCACGCGGTCGCCGAAGCCCTTGACCAGCCCCTGCGCCTCGATCACCGTGTTGCCCAGGCGCGGGCCCGGTGGGATCTGGATCTCCTCGAAGTCGAGCTTGCGGGTCTTCTCCGCCTCGGTGGCCATCTCCTCGTAGCGATCGAGGCGGGCCCGCGACTTGGTCTGCCGGGCCTTGGCGTTGGAGCGGACCCACTCCAGCTCCTCGGAGAGGCGCTTCTTGAGCTTGGCGTCCCGGCGCCCCTCGACCGCCAGCCGGGCGGCCTTCTTCTCCAGGTAGGTGGAGTAGTTGCCCTCGTAGCCGATCGCGCGGCCACGGTCGAGCTCAAGGATCCAGCCGGCGACGTTGTCGAGGAAGTAACGGTCGTGCGTGATCGCCAGCACCGTGCCCGCGTACTTGGCCAGGTGCTGCTCCAGCCACTGCACGCTCTCCGCGTCGAGGTGGTTGGTGGGCTCGTCGAGCAGCAGGAGGTCGGGCGCCTCGAGCAGCAGCTTGCAGAGCGCCACGCGGCGCCGCTCACCACCGGAGAGGGTGGTCACGTCGGCATCCGGCGGGGGGCAGCGGAGGGCGTCCATCGCCAACTCCAGCTTGGAGTCGATGTCCCACGCGTCGGCGTGGTCGAGCTCCTCCTGGAGGCGCCCCATCTCCTCCATCAGCTCGTCGGAGTAGTCGGTGGCCATCTGCTCGGCGATCTTGTTGAACCGCTCCAGCCTGGCCTTCGTCTCCGCGACCGCCTCCTCGATGTTGCCGAGCACGGTCTTCGCGTCGTTGAGCGGCGGCTCCTGCGACAGCAGCCCCACGGTGAAGCCGGGCATCAGCCGGGCCTCGCCGTTGCTGGGCCGGTCGAGCCCCGCCATGATCTTGAGAAGGCTCGACTTACCTGCGCCATTCGGCCCGACCACACCGATTTTGGCGCCCGGCAGGAAGCTCAGCGTCACGTTGTCGAGCACGACCTTGTCGCCGTGCGCCTTGCGCGCCTTTTCCAGGACGTAGATGTACTGGGCCACGGTGCGGCCTACCTCCAATGGATCGTGCGGTCTGCTCGGGCGAACGCCACCGTCAATCCTGACAGGTGCGTGAGACTCCCCACGCATCACCCCGGCGTGGGCCCGACCACAGGTGAACATACGCACGCCCATCTCTATTCCGACGTCGCCGACCTCTCCGGACGGCTCGGTCGGGCTCCGATTGGTCCTCCCACGACGCGGGGACGAAATCCCAGACCAGTAGTCTCTGCTGGGGACCCGTCGACACCGGAGGTGTACGGAGCGTGACGGTTCGTAGCTCGTTCGTCGTAGTCGCCAACCGCCTGCCCGTCGATGAGGTGACGACACCGGAGGGGCGCGGCTGGCGACGCAGCCCCGGTGGCCTGGTCACGGCCCTGCATCCGGTGCTCGCGCAGCACAAGGGCACATGGGTCGGCTGGGCAGGCGGTGTGGGCAGCGCCCCCGAGCCGTTCGACCTGGAGGGCATCCGGTTGCACCCGGTGTCGTTGAGCGCCGAGGAGCTGGAGCGCTACTACGAGGGCCAGTCCAACGCGACGATCTGGCCGCTCTACCACGACGCGGTCGAGACACCGGTCTTCAAGCGCCGCTGGCGTGAGGCGTATCGCGTGGTCAACGCCCGTTTCGCCGAGGCGGCCGCGGAGGTGGCGGCCGAGGGCGCGACGGTGTGGGTGCAGGATTACCAGCTCCAGCTCGTGCCGGCGATGCTCCGCGAGCTTCGCCCCGACCTGCGGATCGGTTTCTTCCTGCACATCCCGTTTCCGCCGATCGAGCTGTTCATGCAGATGCCGCTTCGCGCCGAGGTGCTGCGCGGGCTGCTCGGCGCCGATCTGGTCGGGTTCCAGCAGCGGCTCGCCGCGCAAAACTTCGTCCGGCTCGCCCGTCACCTGCTCGGCCTCCGCTACGAGGGGCAGACGATCGAGGTCGACGGGCGTCGGGTCAAGGCCGGCGCGTTCCCGATCTCGATCGACGTGGCCGAGATGGAGCGGATGGCGGCCGACCCGATGGTGCAGGCCCGCGCCAAGCAGATCCGGGCCGAGCTGGGCGACCCCAAGACGGTCGTGCTCGGCGTCGACCGGCTCGACTACACCAAGGGCATCGAGCGGCGGCTCAAGGCGTTTCGCGAGCTGCTCGCCGACGGCAAGCTGAGCGTCCCCGACGCGGTGATGGTGCAGGTGGCCACGCCGAGCCGCGAGCGCGTCGAGCACTACCAGGCGCTGCGGGTGAAGGTAGAGCGTGAGGTGGGCCGGATCAACGGCGAGTTCGGGCGGGTCGGCGTGCCGGCGGTGCACTACCTCCACCAGTCGTACAGCCGGAGCGAGTTGGCCGCCCTCTACTGCGCCGCCGACGTGATGATGGTCACTCCGCTGCGCGACGGCATGAACCTGGTCGCCAAGGAGTACGTCGCCTGCCGCGCCGACACCGGCGGTGCGCTGGTGCTGAGCGAGTTCGCCGGGGCGGCGAGCGAGCTGCGGCAGGCGTTCCTGTGCAACCCGCACGACCCGGAAGGAGTCAAGGACGCCCTGCTCAGGGCCGTGCACGTCGACACCGTGGAGGCCCGGCGGCGGATGCGGATCATGCAACGCCACCTCCGCACGCACGATGTGGGGCAATGGGCACGGTCGTTCCTCAACGAACTGGGAGTGCCCGAGGCGGCCTGACGCGCTTCCCCGGGCACGAACGGGGCGAACGGGGCAGCATGGAGTCATGGTCCTCGACCTTGACCAGCGCACCGTCGGCGAGATCGACCCCGACCTGCGGGCCGCGGTCGGCCGGATCGCACGCGTGCCCAACCTCCTGGTCGCCTGCGACTACGACGGCACACTGGCGCCGATCGTGCTCGATCCGACCAAGGCGGCGCCGCTGCCCGAGTCGGTCGCGGCGATCCGCGCGTTGGCCGCGCTGCCGCAGACCACCGTCGCGGTGATCTCCAGCCGCGCCCTGCGCGACCTCGCCGCGCTCTCCCGGCTCCCCTCCGAGGTACACCTGGTCGGCAGCCACGGCTCGGAGTTCGACATCGGGTTCGTCGAGCGCCTGGCGCCCGAGCTGGTCGAGGTCCGCACGCGGCTCCAGACCGCAGTCCGCAAAATCACCCAAAACCAACAAGGGGTACGACTCGAGGCGAAACCCGCGAGCGTCGCCGTGCACGTCCGAGCGGCCGAGCCCGAGGTCGCCGCCGGGGTCATCGACGCGCTCCGCGCGGGTCCCGCCACCTGGCCGGAGGTGACGGTCACCGACGGCAAGCAGGTGATGGAACTCTCCGTACTCCCCACCAACAAGGGCGCCGCGGTCGACCAGTTGCGTACCCAGATGTCGGCGAGCGCGGCGCTGGTCATCGGCGACAGCGTGACCGACGAGGCAGCGTTCGAGCGGCTGCACGGCCCCGACGTGGGCATCAAGATCGGGCCGGGCGAGACCAGGGCGACGTACCGGGTCGGCGAGCCGATCGAGGCGGCCCGCGTACTCGGTCTGCTGCTCCAGATCCGCCGCACCTGGCTCTTCGGCGAGCGGGCCGTACCGATCGAACGCCACTCGATGCTCGCCAACGGCCGTACCGTCGCGCTGCTCACGCCCGAGGCGAGGCTCACCTGGCTCTGCCATCCCCGGGCCGACTCCGCCGCGCTCTTCGCCGACCTGCTCGGTGGACCGCCGGCCGGCCACTTCTCGATCGCGCCAGACCGGGGCGGCATGCCGCTGGGGCAGCGCTACCGCTCCGGCACGATGACCGTGGAAACCCGCTGGTCCGGGCTCACCGTCACGGACTGGCTCGCCTGGCCCTCGGACGGCGGCGACTCCTCGCTCGTACGCCTCTTGGAGGGGCGGGGGCAGGCCCGGCTGGAGTTCGCCCCGCGGCCGGAGTTCGGGCAGGTGGGCATGCGGCTCCAGCACCTCGGCGACGGGCTGCTGGTGCTCGGGTCGAGCGAGCCGGTCGCGCTCTACTCCCCCGGTGTCGAGTGGGACGTGACCACCGACGGCGGCTTCGACACCGCGCGGGCGGTGGTCGACCTCGCCGCGGCCGGCGGGCAGACGGCGCTGGAGCTGCGGTTCGGGTCGCACGGCCTGGACCACAGCGGCGTACCCCTCTCCGACCGCCAGGCGGCGGCCGAGCTGCCGTGGCGGGAGTGGGCGGCCACGCTGCGGCTGCCCGGCGTCGCCCGCGACCTGGTACTCCGCTCGGCGCTGACGCTGCGCGGCATGTGCAACGACGTGAGCGGCGGCATCCTCGCGGCGGCGACCACCTCGCTGCCGGAGGAGATCGGCGGCGTGCGCAACTGGGACTACCGCTACTGCTGGATCCGGGACGCCGCGATGACCGCCCGCGCGCTGGTCGACCTCGGTTCGCTGCCGGAGGCCGAGCGCTTCCTGCGCTGGGTCGACGGATGCGTCGAGCGCACCGGCGGCCATCCTGAGCGGCTGCACCCCCTCTACACCATCGAGGGCTTCGAGCTGGGCGCCGAGGCGGTCATCGACACGCTCCCCGGCTGGGCCGGCTCCCGCCCGGTACGCGTCGGCAACCTCGCCAACCACCAGCTCCAGCTCGACGTCTTCGGGCCGGTGGTGGACCTGATCGCGGCGGTGGCGGACAGCCGCGGCGGCGTACGCGAGGAGGAGTGGCGGGTCATCGAGGCGATGGTGCAGGGGGTCGAGCGGCGCTGGCACGAGCCGGACCACGGGCTGTGGGAGGCGCGGCTGCCGCCCCGGCACCACGTGTACTCGAAGGTCATGTGCTGGCTGACGGTGGACCGCGCGCTGCATGTGCTGCGCCAGCACGGCGGCGGCCGCGCGGAGCCGGCGGAGTGGCTCGACCTGCGCGAGCGGATCGGCCACAACGTGCTGGAGTACGGCTGGCACGAGGGCGCCGGCGCCTACACGGTGGCGTACGGCTACGAGGAGATGGACGCCTCCAGCCTCTGGATCGGCCTCTCCGGGCTGCTGCCCGACGACGACCCGCGCTTCCTGGCCACCGTGCTCAAGGTCGAGGCCGACCTGCGCAGCGGCCCGGTCGTCTACCGCTACCGGTGGGACGACGGCCTGCCCGGGCGGGAGGGCGGCTTCCACGTGTGCACCGCGTGGCTGATCGAGGCGTACCTGCGCACCGGCCGCCGCGGCGACGCCGAGGAGCTGTTCGCGCAGATGCTGGACACGGCCGGCCCGACCGGGCTGATGCCGGAGCAGTACGACCCGATCGCCGAGCGCGGGCTGGGCAACCATCCGCAGGCGTACAGCCACCTCGGCCTCATCCGCTGCGCGCTGCTCCTCGACGGCTGAGGCCCCGGCTCAGGAAACCGGCCCCAGCACGCCGACGACCTCGCCGACCACCACGATGGCCGGCGGGCGGAAGCCGGCTTCGGCCGTGTCCGCGGCGACCTCGGCGAGCGTGCTGCGCAGCGAGCGCTGGGAGCCGGTCGTCCCCTCCTGGACCACGGCCGCCGGCGTCTCGGCGGCGCGGCCGTGCGCGAGCAGCGTGGCGGCGATCTTCGGCAGGTTCTTCAGCCCCATCAGCACCACCAGCGTGCCCCGCATCCTGGCCAGCGCTGGCCAGTCCACGAGCGACGAGGGGTGATCTGGCGCGACGTGCCCGCTCACCACCGTGAACTCGTGCGCCACTCCGCGGTGCGTCACCGGGATCCCGGCCACCGCGGGCGCGGCCACCGAGCTGGTCACGCCCGGCACCACCGTCACCGGTACGCCCGCCTCGGCGCAGGCGATGGCCTCCTCGCCGCCGCGGCCGAAGACGTACGGGTCGCCGCCCTTGAGCCGCACCACCATCAGCCCGGCAACGGCCCGCTCGACGAGGATGCGGTTGATCTCCTCCTGCGCCTTCGCCGGCCCGTACGGGATCTTCGAGGCGTCGACCAGCTCGACCTCGGGGCGCAGCTCGTCGAGGAGCAGCCCGGGCACCAGCCGGTCGGCGACCACCACGTCGGCCTCGGCGAGCAGCCGCCGCCCCTTGACCGTGATCAGCTCGGGGTCGCCCGGCCCGGCGCCGACGAGCACGACCCGCCCGCCGCCGAGCACCTCCCGGGCCGGCGCCTCCAGCGAGGCCGCCGGCGCCGCGCAGCCGGGCAGCGTGCCGTCCAGCAGCCCTTCGCGGATCGCGTCCCGGATCACCACCGCGCGGGGCGGGTCGCCGCCGGCGGTCACCGCGACCGTGACCGGGCCGTGGCGAGTGGTCGCGGGGGTCCAGGCGGTGGCCGCGTGCCGGTCGTCGGCGCGTACGCAGAAGACCCGCCGCTCCAGCGCCGCCGCGCTCACCGCCGCCGCCGCGGCCGGGTCGTCCACCGCCACCTGCACCAGCCAGGCGCCGTCCACATCGGAGGCTTGGAAGCGCCGCTCGCTCCAGCGCACCTTGCCGGCGTCGACCAGCGCGCGCAGGGCCGGGGTCAGGTGCGGGCTGACCACCTCGACCAGGGCGCCCGCGTCGAGCAGCGCGGGCACGCGGCGGGTCGCCACCGCGCCGCCGCCCACGACGAGCACGCGGCGGCCGCGCAGCAGCAGGGCCAGGGGGTACGGGCTCGTCACTTCTCCGACACTCCCGCGGAGTCGAACGTCGCCACCTCGTGCAGGACCCGCACCGCGCTCGCCACGATCGGCACCGCGAGCACCGCGCCGGTGCCCTCGCCGAGCCGCAGCCCGAGGTCGATCAGCGGGGTCAGCCCGAGGTGGGCGAGGGCCAGCGTGGCGCCCGGCTCGGCCGAGCGGTGCCCAGCCACCATCGCGCCGACCGCGTCGGGGGCGAGCGCCGCCGCGGCGAGCGCGGCCGACACGGCGATCACGCCGTCCAGGATCACGGGTACGCGCCGGGAGGCACCGCCGAGGATGAAGCCGGCGAGCGCCGCGTGCTCCAGCCCGCCGACCGCCGCCAGCACGCCGACCGGGTCGGCCGGGTCGGGGGCGTGCGCCTCCAGTGCGGCGCGCACCACGGCGACCTTGCGCGCGTACCGGTCGTCGTCGATGCCCGTGCCGCGCCCGGTGGCCGCCTCCGCGCCCCCGCCGGTGAAGGCCGCGATCAGCGCCGCCGCTGGGGTCGTGTTGGCGATGCCCATGTCACCGGTGACCAGCGCCCGCGCGCCCTCGTCCACCAGCCGGAACGCCACTCGCGCACCCGCCTCCAGCGCCGCGGACACCTCGTCGCGGGTCAGCGCCGGCTCGACGGTCAGGTCTCGCGTGCCGGCGCGCACCTTGGCCGCCACCAGCCCGGGGCCCTCGCCCAGGTCGTCCAGCACGCCGACGTCGACCACGGTGACCGAGGCGCCGATCTGCCGGGCGAACGCGTTGACCACCGCGCCGCCGGCCAGGAAGTTGGCCACCATCTGCCCGGTGACCTCCTGCGGCCAGGGCGTGACCCCCTGGGCGTGTACGCCGTGGTCGCCCGCGAAGACGGCCACCGCGGCCGGCTCGGGCAGCGGGGGCGGGCACTGGCCGGCGAGCCCCGCGAGGCGTACGGACAGCTCTTCGAGCGCCCCGAGCGAGCCGGCCGGCTTGGTCAGCCGCGCGTGCAGGGCGCGAGCCGCCGCCATCGCCTCCTCGTCGAGCGGGGAGATGCCCTCGATCATCACGCCTCCAGTACTTTGCGCAGGGCCGAGACGAACCCATCCGTGGTCGCAGTGTCCCGTACCGCGATCCGCAGCCAGTCTCCGCCCAGTCCGGGGAAGGTGTCACCGCGGCGCACGGCGTACCCCAGGTCGCGCAACGCCAGCCGGACGCGGCCGCCGTCAGGCACAGTGCCCCACTCGCCGGAGATTCTGACGAGGACGAACGACGACGCCGGCCGCCCCTCGACCGTGACGCCGGGCAGCCCGCGGAGGGATGCCACCAGGTGGTCGCGGTCGGCGGCGAGCGCGGCGGCGATCTCCCGCTCCGCCGCGACGGCGGCCGGGCTCGCGCAGGCGGCCGCGGCGGCCAGCGCGGGCGTCGAGACGGCCCACAGCGGCTGGGCGGCGGCGAGGCGGGCGAGCAGGTCCGCCGCGCCGAGCAGGTAGCCGATCCGCAGCCCGGCCAGCCCCCAGGTCTTGGTGAGGCTGCGGACGACGACGAGCCCGGGCAGGTCTCGCCGGCTCGCCAGCGAGGCCGCCTCCCCGGTCGTGTCGGCGAACGCCTCGTCCACCACCAGTACGCGTCCCGGACGGGCGAGCGCGGCCACCGCCTCGGCGGGGTGGAGCGTCGAGGTGGGATTGGTGGGGTTGCCGACGAACACGAGGTCGGCGTCATCGGGTACGAGCGCCGGGTCGAGCGCGAAGCCGGACGCCGCGGGCAGGATCACGCGGGTCACCTCGTGGCCGGCGTTGCGCAGCGCCGCCTCCGGCTCGGTGAACTGTGGATGCACCACCACCGGCCGGCGCGCCCCACGCAGCGCCTGTGCCAGCAGGACGAAGCCCTGTGCGGCGCCGGCTGTGAGCAGCACCTCCTCCGCGGGGCGCGAGTGGCGGGCAGCCACGGCGGCGCGGGCCGGCTCCGGATCGGGGTACGCGGCGAGGTCGGCGAGCGTGGCGGCGATCGGCTCGGCCAGCCACGGCGGCATCGGCGCGCGGCGCACGTTGACCGCGAGGTCGACCAGGCCGGAGCCGACCTCCGCATCGCCGTGAAACGCGAGATCCATACCGTCCAGCATGAACGAATAACACGCCGTCCCAACGCTCGGCATGTTTTGCCTCTTTAGAGCATGTCTTAAGATGCTTTGTCCTACCTTTGAGTAGTGATGAAGCGCGTACTCTCCGCAACCAACCGGATGGCACCCCTCGTCCGCGCCGGACTGATCACAGGGGTGCTCGTTGCCGCCGTCGTCTACCCCGTCGCCGCGGTCGGGGGCATAGGCGCCAAGGCTGCCGCCGACTTCGTCGACAACATGCCCTCCGTGCTGGAAGCGACCCCGCCGGCGCAGACCACCTACGTGTACGCGGCCGACGGCAAGACGCTCATCACGATGTTCTACGAGGAGCATCGCAAGTACACGCCGATCAGTGAGATGTCGGTGAACATCCAGCGGGCGATCGTGGCCTCCGAGGACTCCCGCTTCTACCAGCACAACGGCGTGGACGCGAAGGGCATCGCGCGCGCCTTCGTCGCCAACCACCAGGGCGGCGAGGTGCAGCAGGGCGCGTCGACGCTCACGATGCAGTACGTGCGCATGGCCCTGCGGGACAGCGCGAAGACGCCGATGGAGGTGCGGCTGGCCACCGAGCAGACCAGCGCCCGCAAAATCCGGGAGATGAAGCTGGCGATCGAGCTGGAGAAGCAGATCACCAAGGAGCAGATCCTGGAGCGCTACCTCAACTCCGCCTACTTCGGGCACCGGGCGTACGGCATCTACGCCGCGTCCGAGGTCTTCTTCTCCAAACGCCCCAAGGACCTCACGCTGGTCGAGGCGGCCACGCTCGCCGGCCTGGTCAAGGCGCCCAGCGCGTACGACCCGGCCAGCAAGGACAAGCGGGCGGCCACCGAGCGGCGCAACTACGTCATCGACCGCATGCTCGCGCTTGGCTACGCGACCCCCGAGGATGGCGAGAAGGCCAAGGCGACCCCGATCAAGCTGCGCCTCACCACACCGGCCAACGACTGCATCTCGGTCGCCAGCAAGCACAACGACTGGGGCTTCTTCTGCGACTACCTGAAGGCGTGGTGGATCGGGCAGAAGGCGTTCGGCGACAGCCCGCAGGAGCGGGAGGACCGGCTGCGCCGCGGCGGGTACAAGATCGTCACCACGCTCGACCCGAAGATCCAGCGCGCCGCCCAGGCGAACGTGCTGGAGAAGGAGAGCAAGAACAGCCGCTTCGCGCTCGGGGTCGTCGCCGTCGAGCCCGGCAGCGGCGAGGTCAAGGCGATGGCGGTCAACCGCCAGTACTCGCTGGACCAGAAGAAGAACGGTGTGCACTCCGATCCGGCCAAGCGCGGCAAGATCGCGAGCAACTACCCCAACACCGTCAACCCGCTGCTCGGCGGCGGTGACATGCCCGGCTACCAGGCGGGGTCGACGTTCAAGATGTTCGTCATGCTGGCCGCGCTCGACGCCGGCATGCCACTGTCCACGTCGTTCTACGCGCCCCACCGGTACCGCTCGCAGTACCTGGCCGGCGACGGCGAGCCGAGCAGCTGTGGCGGCCGGTGGTGCCCGTCCAACGCCTCCGGCTCGATGACCGGCCGGCACGCCATGTGGTCCGGCTTCGGCAAGTCGGTGAACACGTACTTCGTCCAGCTCGAACAGAAGGTGGGCGCGGACAAGGCGGTGCGGATGGCCGAGCGGCTGGGGCTGCGGTGGCGTACCGACATCGACCGGCTCCAGGCCTCGCCGCAGAAGGCGCGCGGCTGGGGCGCATTCACGCTCGGCGTCTCCGACGCGACGCCGCTGGAGATGGCGAACGCGTACGCGACCGTGGCGGCGGACGGCAAGTACTGCGAGACGCTGCCGGTCAAGGCGATCACACTGCCGGACGGCTCGCCGGCGATGCACGACGGCGTCGAGGTGGCCAAGCCGCGCTGCATGCAGGCGGTCAGCCCGGCGGCCGCACGGGCGGCGGCGGACGCGGCCCGCTGCGTGACCGGCTACGGCGCGGCCCGCGGCTCGTGCGGCGGCTGGTCCACCGCCCCCGGCGTGTACGGCACCGTGGGCCGCCCGGTCGCCGGCAAGACCGGTACGACCGACAGCACGCGAGCCGCGTGGTTCGTCGGCATGACGCCGGACCTGGCGGCGGCCTCGTTCATCGCCGACCCGGACTACCCGTTCAACGCGGTGGGCGACGGCCAGTCGATGAAGCCGATCGACGCGGTGGCCGAGACGCTGCGCGACGGCCTACAGGGCAAGCCGAAGCGCAGCTTCGCCCCGCCGCCAGCGTCCATCCTGCGCTAGGGCGTGTTTCATAAGGGTCGGTCGAGCCGAGGCGGAGTCCAGGCGGCGTCCGGTGCCGCCGGTCGTCGTCTGGGCCCGCCGCAGGCCGGGCATGCTCTTATGAAACACGCCCTAGCTCAGATCGGCCTTGACCAGCGACCAGACCTCGAGATCGACCCGGCCGCTGTGTACGTGACCGGCGTTGCGGAGCAGGCCCTCGTACGTGAAACCGGCCTTCTCCGCGACCCGGCGCGAGGCGGTGTTGCCCGGCGCGACCCGCAGCTCGACCCGCTGGAACCCGTGCTCCAGCAGCAGGGCGATGGCGAGCGCGTCGACCGCCTCGGCGGCCACGCCGAAGCCACGCGCGTCCGCCGCGATCGCGTACGACACCTCGGTGACCCTGGCGACCCAGTCGGTGCGCTTGGTCCACAGGCAGCCGACCAGCCGGTCGTCCTCGCGGCGGACCACCGCGTAGTGGTCGCCGCTGCCGCTGTCCCGCCGCTCCTGGGCGCTCTCGGTGCACCAGGCACCGCCCTCGATCTGCCCGAACTCGCGCGGGAACGGCAGCCACCGCTGGGTCTGCTTGTCCATGAACACCTCGGCGACCGCCTTGGCGTCGGCGGGCTCGACCGGGCGTACGTGGACGCGCGGCGTCGACACGGTCAACGACGGAAACCGGCGGACCGCGACGTGACCACTCACGTTTGCACCTCACCAGTAGGGCTGACCGGCGGCTGAGCGTCGGGCACCAGCGGCGGGCCGGGTTGGGCGGGAACGGAGGCGGTCGTGGCGTCGCCGGCGAGGACCGGGACCGGTGTTACCGGGGTCGCCGCGTCGGCGGGAGCGGCCGAGGCCACGAGGCGGTGGGCGATCTCCGGGGAGCCGGCCCAGTGGACCATGAGCTGGGAGGCGTGGACCCGCCGCCACACGAAGCCCTCCGGCGTGCTGCCGCCCCAGGTCCACGCCGGTGTCTGGCCGGCGCGCGGGTTGAGCACACCGCGGTGCTGCTTGTAGCCCACCATCCGGGCGCCGAGCTGGGCCACGGGCGTGGAGGCACGCGCGGTGGCCTCGCGGTAGCCGACCACGATCTGGTCGGTGGTCATGCCGGTGGCCTCGACGACCCCGCACATCTGGCGGCCGTCGAACTCCCGGGCCAGCCACAGCACGCCCGCGCCCTCGGCGATCACCGGGCGGCCGGCCTGGGCGAGCGCGGCCACCTCGGTGCACAGCCTGCGGTTGGCGGACAGCTCCTCCGCGTACGACTCGGGCAGCCCGCCCCCGACCACCAGCGCGTCGGTCCCCTCCGGCAGGCGCTCGTCGCGCAGCGGGTCGACCGGTACGACGTGGGCGCGGGCGGCGGTGAGCAGCTCGGCCGTCTCCGCGTACGAGTAGGACATCGTCGGACCGCCGGCGAGCGCGACGACCGGGCGGCGGCCGACCGCGACGGCGGGGCTCTCCCCGCGCGCGGTCCACGGCTCGACGGCGAGCTGGGGCGCGGAGCGGGCGAGCCCGACCAGCCGTTCGAGGTCGACGGCGCCGGCGATGCCCTCGCCGAGCCGCCGCACGCCCCGCGCCGCCTCGACGCTGCGGTGCACCACCGGCACCACACCGTCGTGCCGCGAGGGCAGGGCGGCGGGCAGGTCGCGGCGGCGCAGCGCGCCGAAGACGGGCACGCCGATGTCGTCGAGCGCCTCGCGCAGCAACTGCTCGTGCCGGTCGGAGGCGACCCGGTTGAGGATCACGCCACCGAGCCACAGCACCTCGTCGTACGCCCGGAAGCCGTGCACCAGCGCCGCGACCGACTGGCCCATCGCGCCGACGTCGACGACCAGGATCACCGGGGCGCGGAGCGTGGCCGCCACACCGGCGGTGGAGTGCGAGTCGGCGCGGCCGGTGAGGCTGTCGAAGAGCCCCATCGTGCCCTCGACGACGGCGATCTCGGCACCGGCCGCCCCGTGGGCGAAGAGTGGCGCGACCCGCGCCGGGCCGACCAGCCGGGGGTCGAGGTTGCGTCCGGGCCGACCGGCGGCGAGGCCCAGGTAGGCGGCGTCGGTGTGGTCCGGCCCGATCTTGAATCCGGCGGCGCGCAGCCCCCGGGCGGAGAGCGCGGCGAGAAGGCCCACCGCCACGGCGGTCTTGCCATGGCCGGACGACGGCGCGCTCACCACGACGCGCGGTACGGCGGTCATCGACGGCTCCTCCCCACACTTGGCCGGCACCAGCGTAGTGCCTGAGATCACACGGGTAGCCTCGTGCTGTGTACCGGTTCCTGTTGACCCCCCGCTGGCTGGGCTTTGCCGCCCTCGTCGGCGTGGCGGCGATCGTCATGGTGCTGCTCGGCAACTGGCAGATGCACCGGTACCAGGAGCGTAGTTCGACCAACGAACGCATCGACGAGTCGTCGCGGATCGCGCCCGTCCCACTCCCGGAGCGCGTGCCCGAGCCGTGGACCCGGGTGACCGTCACCGGCCGCTTCGACCCGGCGAACGAGATCCTGGTCCGTGGCCGCACGGTCGAGGGCGCGGTCGGGTTCGAGGTGGTCACGCCCCTGGTCCGGCCGGACGGCTCGGCGGTGCTGGTCGACCGGGGCTGGATCCCGCCCGCGCCGGGCGGTGCCATCGCCGTACCGACCGTGCCGCCCGCGCCCACCGGCGAGGTGACCGTGGTCGGCCGGGTACACCTGAGCGAGAGCCGCCCCGACTCGGTGAGCCGGCGCGAGGGGCGGATCGAGGTGCGCCGCATCGGCATCCCGCGGCTCGCCGAGGAGCTTCCCTATCCGGTGTACGGCGCGTACGTGCTCGCCGAGGAGCCGGCCGACGGGTTCACCGAGGTCTCGGTCCAGCACGAAAACTCGTGGCAGAACGCCGGGTACGTGATCCAGTGGTGGCTCTTCGCCGGGCTGGCGGTGGTCGGCTTCGGCTGGATCGCGTACCGCGAGGCGAATCCGAAGGAGGCACCGGTCGACCGCGCGGAACTGGCCGACACACTACGGTGAGCGCATGACGGATCCGGCGCCGGTGGTAGCGGTCATCGGCGAGATCGCGGTGACGCCCACGACCGTGCGCACGCCCGCCGGCGAGATCCCGCTGGCGCAGTCCTCCTGGCAGGTCTCCGACTACTGGCAGACCGAGCAGAAGACGCCGAAGTGGGCCATCGTGACGGCGGTGCTGGGCTTCTGCGTGCTGACCGTGTTCAGCCTGCTCTTCCTGCTGGTCAAGCAGACCGTCTACCGGGGCACGGTGCAGGTGACGGTGACCAACGGCCCCCGGCAGTACGTGGCCCGCATCCCCGTGGCCACGCAGGAGCAGGTGCAGCAGATCCACAACCAGGTCAACTACGTGCGCTCACTGGCCGCCCTGTAGCGGCATCAGCTCGGGGCGGCACCGCGTGGCCGAAGTGCCAGCCCTGCGCGGTGTCGCAGCAGGACCGGCCGTCCGCACGCCCAGCTCCGGATGGCGCCACCGCACCAGGGCCTCGGTGCCGATCACCGCAGCGTCGTCGAGGCGCACCAACGGTTGGTACTCCACAAAACTCGCGCCGGGCCAGCGCCTCGGGCAGTTGGCCGGAGAGCCGGTAGCGGCTGACGTCGGAGGCGTGCCGGTCGGACACCCACCTTATGGACAGGCCGGCACATTAGGCATCAGCATAGGCGGGAACGGGACTCGCGTGGAACTTTCACGTTCCGTTATGGATAGCGCGCACCGTGTCGATGGTGTCGGCCTCCGCCGCTGTCTTGTCGTCGCGGTAGCGCAGCACCCTGGCGAAGCGGAGCGCCACGCCGCCGGGGTAGCGCGGGCTCGCCTGCACCCCGTCGAACGCGACCTCGACCACCTGCTCCGGCCGCACGGTCACCACCCAGTCGCCCTTTTCGACCGCCAGCTCCAGAAAGCGCTGTGTCTGCCACCGGAGCAGCTCGTCGGTGAGGCCCTTGAACGTCTTGCCCAGCATGACGAAGCCGCCGGTCTCCGAGTCGCGGGCGCCGAGGTGCAGGTTGGAGAGCCAGCCCCTGCGCCGCCCGTGTCCCCACTCGACGGCGAGCACCACCAGGTCGAGCGTGTACCGCGGCTTGACCTTGACCCACGCCGCACCCCGCCGCCCCACGTCGTACGCGGCATCCGGCGACTTCACGACCACGCCCTCCTGGCCGGCGGCGAGCGCGGTGGCGAAGGCGTCGGCCGCCTCCGCGGGCGTGGTGACCGCGGTGCGGCCGACCAGGAGCGGCGCCGGCACCGCCTCGGCGAGCGCGGCCCATCGCTCCCGCCCGGGCGCGTCGAGCAGGTCGGTGCCGTCGAGGTGGAGCAGATCGAAGAAGTACGGCGTGAGCGCGGTGACCGGCACGCCCCGGGTGGCCGCCCGGCTCGCCGTCTCCTGAAACGGGCGAGGCCGTCCCGTCGCGTCCAGCGCCATCGCCTCGCCGTCGAGCACGATCTCGCGGGCCGGCAGCGCGCGCACGGCCGCCACCACCTCGGGCAGCCGGGCGGTGATGTCGTCGAGGCTGCGCGTGAAGACCCCGACCTCGTCGCCCGAGCGGTGCACCTGGATGCGGATCCCGTCGAGCTTGACGTCGACCACGGCCGGTACGCCAGTGGCGGCGAGCGCTTCGTCGACCGACGGCGCGCTCTGCGCCAGCATCGGGGCGAGCGGCCGCCCGACCCGCAGCGCGAACTCGCCGAGCGCCGCCGCTCCCCCGCTCAGCGCCGCGGCGGCCACCTCCTTGAGGTCACCGGCGAGCAGCAGCGCCCGCCGCACCGCCGTCACCGGCACCTCGCCGGCTCGGGCGATCGCGTCGACCAGCAGCCCGGCCTGGGCGCCCTGGCGCAGCTCGCCGCTGAAGAGCCCGACCAGGTGGCGCTGCTCGTCGGCGGTGGCCGCACCGAAGAGCGCGCCGACAAGCTCCCGCCGGCGCGCCTGCGACCCCGCCCCTCCGACGCGGGAGATCTCCTCGATCGCCCGGTCGACGGCCGCCACGGTCAGGGTGGGCTCGACGGCCGGTGGTGCCGCGTCCCGCAGCGTCGCCCAGCCGACGCCGGTCTGCCGCTGGCGCAGCTCACCCGCGAGGTAGGCCGAGCCGGCGGCGATCTCCTCCGGCTCCAGCCGCCGCAGCGCGCCGGCGAGCAGCTCGACCTTCGCCTTCCGGCTGGATGTCGCCGAGACCCCCGCCGACGTCGCCACGAGATCCACGAACCGCACGTCTTCACGGTAGTGGCCCGACCGACAATTCCGCGGCGGTCGGCTCCGGTGCCCGCTTTTCGCCGCCCGCCGAGGCTTTCTCGCCCGACCGGTAAAGCAGGGTGACGAACGCCCCGGCGACCGTCACCACCGCGGCGACCCAGCCGGCCGTACGAAGCCCGGCCACCAGGTCCGCCGCCGGCACCGGGCCGGCGTGCACGTCGAGGCCGGCGTTGGCGACCGCCACCAGCGCCGCCAGCCCCACCGCGCCGCCGATCTGCTGCGCGGTGGAGACCAGCGCCGACGCCACGCCCTGCTCGCCGGGGGCGACGTCGGCGCCGCCGGCGAGGAAGAGCATCGGGTACACCATGCCGGCGAACAGCCCGAGGAACACGATGCCGGGCAGCAGCCGCCAGTACGACCCGTCAACCGACATGCCGGCCGCGACCACCGCCATCGACAGGCCGGCGCCCAGCACGCCGGTGAAGAGGGCGCCGCGCATGCCGAGGCGGCTCAGCAGGACCGGCAGCAGCTTGGCCGCGCCCACGATCGACATCACGCTCATCGGCAGGAAGGCCAGCCCGGCGCCGAGCGCGCTGTAGCCGAGCACCTCCTGCACGTCCAGGTAGAACAGGTAGTGCAGCGTGTTGATCGCGCCCATCAGTACGAAGATCAGCGCCACCGCGGTGACCAGGCTCCGTACGCCGAACAGCCGCGGCGGAGCGAGCGGGTCGCGGCTTCGCCGTTCGATCAGTACGAACGCGCCAAGCAGCACCGCTCCGGCCACGATCGCGCCCGCCCCCCGCGCCGATCCCCAGCCCGCGTCGGGTCCGCTGGCCAGCCCGAAGACGAGCAGCGTCGAGCCGGCCGTGGCGACCGTCGCGCCGGGCAGGTCGAAGCCGCGCCAGGTGCGGCTGACCGAGTCGGGGCTCAGTACGCGGAGCGCCGCGAACCCGGCCGCGAGCGTGAGCGGGACGTTGACGAAGAAGATCCACTCCCAGCCGAGGTAGTTGGTGACCACGCCGCCGGCCATCGGACCGACGACCGCGCCCGTACTCCCGGCGACGCCCCACAGGCTGAGCGCGCGGTTGCGGGCCGGGCCGGCGGGGAAGGTGTTGTTGATCAGGGCGAGCGTGGCGGGGAAGAGCAGCGCGCCGCCCATGCCCTGCACGACCCGGGCCGCGACAAGTACGCCGGGCGCGGCCGCCAGCCCGCCGGCGAGCGAGGCCAGCCCGAAGATCGCCAACCCGAGCACGAACATCCGCCGCGCGCCGAGCCGGTCCACCGCCCGGCCGCCGAGCAGCAGGAGCCCGCCCAGGCCGACCGCGTACGCGCTGACGACCCACTGCAACGACTGCGCGGTGAAGCCCAGCTCGCCACCGATGTCGGGCAACGCCACGTACACGATGTTGAAGTCGATCGAAATGATGAAGGAAGCGAAGATCAATAACGCCAGCCGGAGCCGGTTCACGGTAACCACCCATCATCTAAGTGCACGACTTGTAACAGCACCCATGATGTGTGACTCTGAAATCCAGCGTAAGGAGGCACTTTTATGTCCCAGGGAAACAGCGATGTGCCCGTGCCGGTCGAAGACCAGGCCTGCACCGTCCGCCAGGTGCTCGACCGGGTCGGCGGCAAGTGGAGCATCGGCATCCTGGTGGCGGCCTCGAAGGGGCCGGTCCGCTTCACCGAGCTGGAGCGCTCGGTCGAGGGCATCAGCCGCCGCATGCTGACGCTGACGCTGCGCCAGCTCGAGCGCGACGGGCTGCTGGTGCGCACGGTCTACCCGACCGTCCCGCCCAAGGTCGAGTACCGGGCGACCGAGATCGCGCTGGAGCTGTACGACTCGCTCGTCACGCTGACGACCTGGGCCGAGCGGCATCGCGCCACGATCGCCGCCGCCCGCGAGTCGTACGACCGGGAGCACGGGCTCACGCCAGTGAGTTGACGGCGGCGGCACGTTCGGCGTGGCGGTGGTGCGGCGGGAGCCGGCGCGCCCGGCCGGGCCGCGTCGAGCATGGCCCGGCCGCGGCCGCGTTACGCCAGCGCCACGTGATCAGTCTCCGGCGGGAGCCGGCGCGCCGGGCCGGGCCGCGTCGAGGATTGGCCCGGCCGCGGGCGCGTCACGCCAGCGTCGCGCGATCAGTCTCCGGAGCGCGCTGCGGCGGCGACGTTGGCGAACAACAGTGCCTCGGCCAGGCAGACCCGGGCAAACTCCCCGAGGTGGAGGCTCTCGTTGGGCCCATGCGCCTGGGCGTGCGGGTCTTCGACACCGGTGACCAGGATCGCGGCCCTCGGAAACATCTCCTGGAACGTTGCGATGAACGGGATCGACCCGCCCACCCCGATGTCCACCGGGTCGACGCCGTCCCACGCGGTGCGGAAGGCCGCCCGCGCCGCGTCGAACATCGGCCCGCTCGCGTCGATCACGCAGGGCTCGCCGTCGTGCTCGAACGTCACCTCGACCCGCGCGCCCCACGGCACGTACTTCTCCAGGTGCGCCTTCATCGCCGCGTACGCGCTCTTCGGCTCGTCACCGGGGGCGAGGCGGATGCTGATCTTCGCCTTGGCCGAGGGGACGAGCGCGTTGGGCGCCTCGCTCGTACGCGGCGCGTCGATGCCGAGCACCGCCACTGCCGGCTTGTGCCAGATCCGCTCGGTGAGCCGCCCGGTGCCCACAAAGGACACTCCGTCGAGCAGGCCGGCCTCGACGCGCAGCCGCTCCTCCGGGTAGTCGACCGGCGTGGGGCCGGCCGACGTGAGCCCGTCGACCGCCACGTCGCCCGCGTCGTCGTGGAGCGTGGCGAGCAGCTTGGCGAGTACGGTCAGCGAGTCCGGCACCGCCCCGCCGAACATTCCACTGTGGATGGCGTGGTCGGCGGTGCGCACCTCCACGAACATGTTGACGATGCCGCGCAGCGAGGTGGTCAGCGCCGGTACGCCGATGTCCCAGTTGGCCGAGTCGGCGATCACGATCACGTCGGCGGCGAGGTCGTCGCGGTGCTCGGCGAGCAGCCGCTCCAGCGACGCCGAGCCGAACTCCTCCTCGCCCTCCACGAAGATCACAACGCCCACTGGCAGGTCGTCGCCGTACGCCCGCAGCGCCGCCACGTGGGCCATCACGCCGGCCTTGTCGTCGGCGGCGCCCCGCCCGTACAGGCGGCCGTCGCGCTCCACCGGCTCGAACGGGTCGCTCTCCCAGAGCGACGGGTCGCCCACCGGCTGGACGTCGTGGTGCGCGTAGAGCAGCACGGTCGGCGCGCCCGCCGGGGCCGGCTTGCGCCCGATGACCGCGGGCAGCCCGCCGCCGGAGCGCACGATCCGCGTGTCGAGCTCGCAGCCGCGGAGAAGCTCCGCCACCGCCTCGGCCGAACGCTCCACGTGCGAGTGGTCGAAACCGTCGAACGCGATGCCGGGGATGCGGACAAGACGTTCGAGATCGGCACGGACTCCGGGCAGCTCGCGCGTGATCGCCGCGCGCAGCTCAGGCTCGCTCAAGGTCATGAGCGAATCCTACGTCCGGGAGCCGATGCCGCCCGGCGTGCCGCTACGAGCTGGAGCCGTTGGTGTCGGTGCCGTTGGCCGGCGGGGTGCGCGACTCGCCGCGGGCCGCCCGGGCCGCCGCCTCGCCCGCGGCGCCGAACCAGGCCCGCGCCCGCCCGGCCGCCCCGCCGGCCCACTCGCCCATGTCGCTCGCGCCGTCGCCGAGCCGCCGGAGCAGCCCGACCAGCGGGTCCTGCGTGCGGCTGAACTCCTCCCGGTATGCCTCCGCCGCCGCCTTGATCTCGGTCGTGACCGACGCGGTGGCGTCATCGTCCCGCCGCGGGTAGTCACCGTCGAGAATCCGCTGGTAATCCCCCGCGTCGATCCACTGCCGCAGCGCCGCCGCCCGGGCCACCGGCACTGGGTGGGTGCTCCACGCGGTCATGCGAATCTTGTGGAGGCTGTCACGGATGTCGCCGCCCCCGTCGTACTCCGCCGCCTGCTCCAGGAACGCCGCCGTGTCGACCTGCGACAGGTCGCCGCCGCCGGCCATCTTCATCAGCAGCCGCAGCGAGGCCGCCGGGTCCTGGCCGGCCAGCAGCCCCGCCCGGTCGGCGGAGAGCTCGGCCTTGCGCCACCACTCCAGCATCGCCGCGATGATGCCGCGCAGCGCGATGGCGCCGACTGGCAGCCAGCTCAGGTTGGCCGCCCAGCGCGTCAGGATCATCAGGATCGTCTTGTAGACCGCGTGGCCGCTGCGCACGTGGCCCAGCTCGTGCCCCAGCAGCGCGCGCAGCTCGTCTTGGTCGAGCTGCTGCAAGGCCGCCGTGTTGACCACCACGAACGGCTTGTCGAGCCCGATCGCCTCCGCGTTGAGGAAGGGCGACTGCCGCACGAACAGCTCGGGCAGCTCGGGGATGTCGAGCGACTGCGCCGCCTCTGTGTACCGCTGGTAGACGGACGGGTACTGCCGGTGATCGACCCGGATCGCCGAGGCGAGGTGGGCGAGGCGGAAGCCCCGCTCATTCCACATCCCGAAGAAGGCCTTGACCACGTCGTCGAAGCCCCGCAGCTCGCGCAACGCGGTGAGGGCTCCCCGGTCGGCGGGGTGCTCCCACGCCCGCGAGCTGATGCCGGTGAGCACCACTCTCCGCCGCGCCGGCGGCCCAGCCGGTGTCGCCGTCGCGCCCGCATCGTCTGACGTCATGGTCGCTCCCCCGGGTAGGTGTGATGCCACTTCTGCCGATGTTGCCCCAGCCTGTCCACCGCGTCCATGCCTGGCGTCCCCGAGATATCCCTTAGGTGGTCGTATCCAGGACAACGTCGGCGTGGTGGGCCGTGGCGTCCGCCGCGAAGTGCGCCTCCTCGCCACGCCGCCACTCTTCCAGGTACGAAGCGAGCCTCCCACCATCGCGCAGATCCGTGCGGCGGATCCGCAGATCGAGCGGGGCGGTCAGGAACACCGCCAGCGTCAGCTCCGGCCTGATCTCCGCCCGCGCGGCTGTCACCCCCTCCAGCAGCACCACCGGTGCCGGGGCGACCTCTCTCCACTCCGGAGCGAAGCGCCCAGCCTCCCAGTCGTACGGCCGGTAGCGCCCCGCGCGCCCCTCCCGCAGCGGGGCGAGCACCCACTCCTCCAGCCGCGGCCAGAACGTCACCTGGTCGCCCCAGCCGTCGAGCAGGTCGTCGGTGTGCACGGTGGGCGTGCCCGGCCCGATCGCCCCGGCCAGCCGCCCCGCGAAGGTGGTCTTGCCCGCACCGCTCGGCCCGTCTACCGCCACCAGCCGCGTCTCACCCAGTCGGGGTGGTCGCGCCCAGACCTCCCGAGCGATCTCCGCGATGGTCGTGCCCCACTCGCCGCCCTCGAACGGCTCGGTCGGCGCGGGCCGGTAGGAGCGCCCGGTCACTTGAGGGCCGCCGTGATCACGGGGAGCCGCGGCGGGCCGGACTCGATCAGGTGCCACAGCGCGTCGGTGTCGAGGTGCTCCTCCACCAGGTCGCCAAGCAGGTCGAGGCTCCGCTCCCGAGCCGCCGCGAACACCGTGTCGGGCGCCACCGCGAAGCCGCCCCGCCCGGCCAGCCGCGCCGCCTCGGTCAGAAACCGCCGCCGGAACTCGTCGGACTCGAACGCCCCGTGCCAGTGCGTCCCGAAAACGTTGCCCGCCACCGCCCCCTCGCCCCGCCCGTCGGCGCACCGGATCAGCGACGCGAGAGCGGGATCGGCGCGCGAGACGTAGCCATGGTGGATCTCGTAGCCGCGCACCGGCACCGACCCGAACGCCGTGCCCGACGACTGGGCCAGGACCTTGCGCCCGCCGAACGTCACCTCGACCGGCAGCAGCCCCAGCCCCGGCACCGTGCCCCGGCGGCTCTCCACCTCGTCGTGGATGAGCGTGCCGAGCATCTGGAAGCCGCCGCAGATGCCGAGCACCGGCCGCCCCGACGCGGCGTGCGCCGCCACCGCCTCCGCGAGCCCGGTCGCGCGGAGCCAGGCGAGATCGTCCACAGTCGACTTGGAGCCGGGCA
Organism: Phytohabitans kaempferiae; assembly: GCF_042433955.1. Lineage (NCBI taxonomy): Bacteria > Bacillati > Actinomycetota > Actinomycetes > Micromonosporales > Micromonosporaceae > Phytohabitans > Phytohabitans kaempferiae. The sequence continues at coordinate 85,457 of NZ_JBHLUH010000068.1, forward strand.
GCACCACGAGGTCGGCGTCGGCCAGCTCGGCCGGCTCGATCGTGAGGCGCACGCGCACCCCCGGCTCGGTGGCGAGCGCCTCGGCGTCGGTGGCGTTGGAGACCCGGGGCAGCCGCACTACCGCCACGCGCAGCCACTCCGCCCCGCGCGGTGGCCCGGGGCGGCCGAGCACGCGGCCGTAGGCGAGCGAGTCTTCGGCGTCGAGCCAGAGATCGAGCTGCCAGGGCAGTACGCCGAGCACCGGCCGCCCGGTCGCCGCCCGGATCATGTCGAGCCCCGGCGCGAGCAGGCCGGGGTCGCCCCGAAACTTGTTGACCACGAACCCGGCCACCAGCGCCTGATCCGCCGGCTCCAGCAGCGCGACCGTGCCGAACAGCGCGGCGAACACCCCGCCCCGGTCGATGTCGCCCACCACGATCGCCGGCAGCCCGGCCCGCCGCGCCAGCCCCATGTTGACGAAGTCGCCCTCGCGCAGGTTGATCTCGGCGGGGCTGCCGGCGCCTTCGCAGACCACCACGTCGTACTCCGCGCGCAGCTCGGCCAACGTGTCGAACACGGCCTCGGCCAGCCGCGGCCGCAGCGCCCGGTAGTTGCCCGCCGTGACAGTGTCGATCGCCTCGCCCAGCAGGACCACCTGGCTCGACCGGTCACTGCCCGGCTTGAGCAGCACGGGGTTGAAGCGCACGTCGGCCGCCAGACCGCTCGCCGCCGCCTGCATCGCCTGCGCGCGCCCGATTTCGCCGCCCCGGCCGGCGCTGTCAACGACGACGGCGGAGTTGTTGGACATGTTCTGCGCCTTGAAGGGCGCCACCTTCACGCCCCGCCGGTGCAGCCAGCGACAAATGCCCGCGGTGAGGATGCTCTTCCCCGCGTCGGACGTGGTGCCCGCGACCAGCAGCCCGCCGCTCACCGCGCCCCTCCCGAAAGCCCTTGGCGGACGCGCAGGCCGCCGAGGCACCGCTGGCGGACGCCCAAGCCGCAGCGGCACCGCGCCCTCGGCCCGCCTCCCGCCGCCCGCTCAGCCACGCCGGCCCCCGCGACCGGGGCGAGCCACGAGACTTACACGGGCCGCGTGACCTGCACGGGCCGTGAGACTGGAGCGGGCCGCGAGGCCGGTGGCCGCGGCGACGCCGGCGGCGAGCAGCGCGGCGGCCGCGCCGACTGTGCCGGAGAGGCGGGCCGCACGGCGGATGTCGCGCGCCACCGGCCGCGGCCCGTCGCCCAGGAACGGGCGGACCTCCGATCGTCCGAAGTAGACATTGCGCCCGCCGAGGCGGACCCCGAGGGCGCCCGCCATCGCCGACTCGCAGTGGCCGGCGTTGGGGCTGGGGTGGTCGGCACCGTCGCGCCGCCAGACCCGCAACGTCTCCGCCCGGTCGCCGTCGACCACCGGCGCCACGGCCACGGTCAGCGCGGCGGTGAGTCGGGCCGGCAGCAGGTTGAGCGCGTCGTCCAGGCGGGCCGACGCGGTGCCGAACCGCGCGTACCGCGCCGAGCGGTGCCCCACCATCGCGTCGAGCGTGTTGGCCACGCGGTAGCCGACCAGACCGGGCAGCCCGGCGACCGCGCCCCAGAAGAGTGGTGCGACGACGGCGTCCGAGGTGTTTTCCGCCACCGACTCGACCGTCGCCCGTGCCAGCTCCGGCTCGTCGAGCGCCGACGGGTCGCGCCCGCAGAGGTGGCCGAGGCGCCCCCGGGCCGCGGACAGATCGGCCCGCTCCAGCGCGCCCGCCATGTGTGCGGCCTCACGTCGCAGCGTGCGCGCCCCCAGCGCCGCCCACGTGCCGGCCGCCACGAGCACGGCCCGCGTGACCGGCCGCCGCCGGGTCGCGACGGTCGCCGCCACGGCCGCCGCCACGGGCGCCCCGACTGCGATCGCCGCATACGCCGCGCCGGCCAGCCGGTCCGGCCGGTAGAGCCGGCGCTCCAGCGCGCTCGCCGCATGCCCGAACCCGGCCACCGGATGGAATCGCCGCGGATCGCCGACCAGCGCGTCTACGGCGAAGCCGGCGAGCATGCCAGCCGCGTTGGCCAGGCTCATCGGGCCTCCACTCCCGGGTCGCATGACCTCACCTCCTCAGGCAGCCTAGGGGTCTGTGCCGCCGATCCCGTCGGGCCGAGACGAGGGCCCGGCGCCGGTCGTCTGGACGGCCGATGATCGACAGGACCGACCCTAAGGTCTGCCCTCTTTATGCCAGCCAGGTGGCGGCGCCCGCGTGATCTGTGTGATGGGCCCCGCCGGGGCCGACAAGGGCTGGCCCCGGCGGGGAGCCCGTCTCGCTCGAGCGGGCCGGCTCCGGGCGAGACGGGCGGGAGCGGAGCGGTCGGCGAAGCGGACCGACCATCCCCGCGGGTCTGAGAGGTGCCGGCGGCGGCCCCACGGGAGGCAAAGGGCCGCCGCCGGCGGTGTCCGGAGCCCGGGGACGACCCCGGACACCACCGCCCTCCGGGCAACGAGTCGCCAGCCGAACCCGTCGGGCGGTCGTTTAGGCGGGCACCGGGGTGCGGCTCCTGCCGCGCCGGCCCCGTCCCGAACCTCCGGGCGCCCCCGTCTCGGGCAAGCCCACGTGCGGCTCCGCCCCGTCGCCCGGAAGCAGGTCGGCGGCCAGGTCGTCGGAGTCGCCGCTTTCCTCGGCCTCGTCGAGGTCGTCGGCGTCATCCGCCTCCGACTCGGTGGTGTCGCCGTCGTCCGGATCGGCGGGGACCGCGGCGGCGTCGAGGGCCGCGAACGGGTCGAACTCGTCGCCGAACTCGCGCCCACCGCGCATCGTCGCCAGCGGGTCGTACGCCGACGCGGGCGAGACCGGTGCCGCGGCGAAATCCGGGGCGGGCACGTCGTCGAAGGGGTGGTCGCCGTGCCGCACGGGCGCCTCGCCCTCCGGCACCGCCTCCGTCGCCTCGCCCCGCACACGGTTTTCCGCCTCGGCGTCCTCGACGGCGCTGGTGGCCATCGCCGGCCGGTTGCGCGCGAAGCGGGCCCGCCCGCGGGAGAGGTCGTGGCCGACGGCGAGCGCCTCCATCTCGTACGTGACGCGGGCGTTTCCCTCCGTGTCGGTCCAGTCGCGCGTGTAGAGGCGGCCGACCACGACCACCGGATCGCCGACCATCACGCTCGAGGCGACCCCCTCGGCGAGCTTGCGCCAGCAGCTGACCCGCACGCGCAGGCTGTTACCGTCGACCCACCGCCCACTCTCGCGGTCGAGGCGGCGGGCCGTCGAAGCGACCTTGAAGTGGGCCACCAGCGTGTTGCTCTGGCTCGTGCGGCGCCACTCTGGCGCCGTCATGACATTGCCGATAATGGTGATATTGGTGTCAAACATCGCGTCTCCCCAGTTGGGGTCCGAAGGGCCTGTGGTGCGAGTCGACTCGTACGAAAGCGTGGCCCGACGGGGAGGCGGGCGCCACCAGGTGACCGCCCGGTTGTGGAAGACCGACCGCCCTGTGGAAAACACCCTGATCAAGCGTGGATGTGCTATGCACCACCATGCCGTACCGTTCCCGAGATGGAAGACGGGGCAGCGGACGTTCTCGGCGTGCCGTACTGGAGCAGGGTCATCGAGCTCGGTCACGACGACGAGGGCCCCGTGGTCGCGACGCTGGTCTCCCGTCGCGCGCCCGCGCCCACCAGACGCGCGGTGCTCTACGTGCACGGCTTCGTGGACTACTTCTTCCAGACCCATCTGGCCGACTTCTACATTGAGCGCGGTTGGGACTTCTACGCGCTGGATCTGCGCAAGTACGGGCGGAGCCTCCGTCCCTACCAGACGCCCAACTTCTGCCGGAGCCTCACCGACTACTACCCCGAACTCGACGCGGCCGCCCGCATCATCCGCGCCGAGGACGGCCACGACACGATGCTGGTCAACGCCCACTCCACCGGCGGCCTCATCACCTCGCTGTGGGCCCACGACCGCCGCGCCGAAGGGCTGGTCGACGGGCTCTTCCTCAACAGCCCGTTCTTCGACTTCAACGCCAGCTGGGTCACGCGCCGCCCGATCGCGGCCGCCGTCGCACGCGTCGGCCGCGTCCGCCCGCACCGCATCGTCCCGCGCACGCTCTCCACGGTGTACGGGCAGACGCTCCACGCCGGGCAACGCGGCGAGTGGACGTACGACCTGGCCTGGAAACCGCTCCTCGGCTTCCCCGTCCGCGCCGGCTGGCTGGCCGCGATCCGCGAGGCGCAGCAACGCCTCCGCGCCGGCCTGGCGATCCCCGCGCCGGTGCTGCTCGCCTGCTCGGTACGGAGCTTCCGCGGCACGCAGTGGCACGAGGCGGCGACGCTCGCCGACGCCGTCCTCGACGTGGAGCACATGGTGCGCTGGGCGCCCGGCCTCGGCCCGCACGTCACGGTGGTACGCATCGACGGCGGCATGCACGACCTCACCCTCTCCGGGCCGGCCGTACGCGAACGGGTCTTCGACGAGGTGGGACGCTGGCTGGGCGCGTACGTCGAGCGCCCGGTGCGGATCGACGAGGTGAGCGGCACGGCGGAGGCCGTCTGAGCGTTACCTGAGGGTCCGACACCGCCATCGGCCGTAAAGCCGGTGCTCGTCAGCCGCGTACCTGGAAACCTAGTATGTGCTGGCCAGTGTTGCCGTCACGGCGCCGTGCGCTCGTAGCTCAGCGGATAGAGCAGCTGCCTTCTAAGCAGTTGGTCGCAGGTTCGAATCCTGCCGAGCGCGCCCCAAAATGTCCCCGAGTCAGGGCCCGGCCCTGGCCTGGGCACATGATCACGCTGCCCGTAGGTGAGCTTCGCTCGCGTCGAGTGACCGAACCCGGTCAGCCGGTCACGACCGCGACGATGCGGCTCGCCGATGGAAACGCGCCCCGGCCGATCAGCGTGTAGAGGCCGTACATCATCTTGCCGACGTAGACGCGGTCGAGGGCGACCCCGTGGCGCTCGCGGAAGTCGGCGATGAACGCGGACAGCTCCGCGCCACCCTTGGCAAAGCCTCCAAAGTGGAACTCGGTCTCGACGGACCAGTTGCGTGTCGCCCGCCGGTAGTCGGCTTGCAGCCGGCGCACCTCGTCGGCCAGGAAGCCGCCGCCCTTGAGGACGGCGAAGCCGAGCGCCCGCCGCTCGCCGGTCAGCCCGGCGGCGATGCCGGCCAGCGTGCCGCCCGTTCCGCAGGCACAGCAGATCAGGTCGTAGTCGATTTCGATCTCGGCCGGCAGCTCCGCGCAGCCGCGGAGCGCGAAGGCGTTGCTCCCGCCCTCGGGCAGAAGGTAGAAATCGCCGAACGCCGCCCGCAGCCCCTCCACCACCGCCGGCGAGCGCTTCTCGCGGTAGGTGGTGCGGTCGAGGTAGACAAGGCGCATGCCGCGCCCGGTCGCGTGGTCGAGAGTGGGATTGAGCGGAAGGTGCTCCTCCCCGCGGATCACGCCGATCGTCGAGAATCCGAAGTAGTGACCGGCCGCGGCGACGGCTCCGATGTGGTTGGAGTACGCCCCGCCGAAGGTCAGCAAGGTGTCGTGGCCGTGGGCCCGCGCGGTGGAGAGGTTGTATTTCAGCTTCCGCCACTTGTTTCCCGGCATCTCGGGGTGGATCAGGTCGTCGCGCTTGAGCCACACGCGTACGTCACGCGCGGCCAGCCGCTCGTCGGAGAGCTCCACAAGGGGCGACGGCACGGCGGCGGCGAAGTCGCGCACCGGGGCGGGCTCGGCCAGCACACGCACGACCGTATCCCGTCCGTGGCGGCGGCGCGGGCAAACGTTTTGGCGGATGGCGGCGACGTACGCGGTCGCTACGATCGGCAGACATGACGAGCGGGCCACAAGGCGCTTCCGCCAAGCTCGATCCCTCTATCGCGGCAAAGATCCGGCAATTGCTGGACCAGCAAGATGACCCCGACTTTGTACGCGAATGCGTGTGGCGTTTCGTCGACTACGCCAAGGAGATCTGTAGTCAGGCAAAGCGGGCCGCCCTCGGCGTGGTGCTCATCGTATTCGCCTTCGAGCTACTCAACCGAGGGCTCATCAGCGAGGCGTCGATAACCAACTTCAAGCTGTCGGAGCTTGGGTTTCTCCTGCCCATCCTCCCCGTCCTGGCAAGCTACCTGCTGCTGCGGATAGCCCTCTTGGAAAGGGAGTACGACATCTTCCAGGACATCTACCTGGAGCTTACGCGTCAGGCGTTGCCAGGATTCTGGAAGTCCGACCTGGACGTCCTGCTGTGGCCCAACATGAACCCGACCATAGGCCAGATACCAAAGTCGTTCATCGGGCGGGGCCGCTCCCTCATCATGCTGGGCTCCAACTTCGAGGGCGCGATCATCATGGCACTACCGGTGGTATTTCTCGTCCACGCCTACACGGAGCTTTTCGAGGACAACGGTTTCCACTCGGCGCCGGTCTGGGTCTCCTTCGCCCTTTCCGCCGGCCTTCAGGTCATGGCATTCCTGAATATGATCGTGAAGTCGCGATCATGAAGCCGCCGGCCGGTCGGATGGCCGCGCGATCTCCGCGACTCGGCCTTGACAGGACGTGTCCACAGCCCGACCCTTTGTGTTGACAGTCCTCTATATGGGAGGTCGCGAGTGGCCAAGGAGAAGTTCGAGCTCGTGTTCCTCGCCGGCGGCCTGCTGCTCGACGTGCTGGCAAACCGCCTGCGGCGCGACCCGGCGACCCCTCGCGAAGCGGTGGGCGCCGCGATGTTCACCCTCAACCAGACCTTCGAGGAGCGGCGCGGCCACCTCACCGACCCGCGGAGCGTGGCCGACCAGATCGACGTGATCAAGGCCGAACTCTGCTCCGAGGAGCCACACAAGCTGGTGCTGGAGGCATACCTCGACGAGTTGGCCAGCCGCGCCGCGTCCGACGACGACCTCAGCGCGGCGGTCGACCGGCTCCGGGAGGCTGTGCGCGGCTGGCAAGGGTAGCCCGCAGGCGGCGCAGCCCCTCCCCGATCCGCTCGGTGGGGATCGTAGACCACGCGCCCGCTGCGGTCGAGGCTCTGCAACGGCTCCAGCGGCCGGTCCTCGAAGCGAAACTCGCTGTCGTAGTCGTCTTCGATCACCACCGCACCGCGCCGCGCCGCTCGGCCCAGCCCACCAGGGCGGCCCGGCGGACGAGCGAGAGCGGGGTTCCCGTCGGAAACTGGTGCGACGGCGTCACGTACACCAGATGGGCCGCGGCCGGGATCGCGGCGACGTCGATGCCCTCCGCGTCCGGGACGCCGACCGCGAAGTCGTACTCCACGGTGGACTCTCCGGTCGCGAGCACCGCCAGCGAGCGCCACAGCGGCCAAGGGCGTACGGCCGAGCCGGTCGGGGCCGTGCGGGAGCGGAGCCGGCCGACCTGCTCGGTCGAGACGTACGTGCCAGCGCCGACCCTACTGACCAGGAACCCCTCGGCGGTCAGCCGCTCGTACGCCACGGCGACCGTGTTGCGCGAGACCTCGAGGCGCTGCGCGAGGTCACGGCTCGGCGGCAACCGCTCCCCCGAGCGCAGGCGCCCGTCCAGGATCGCGTCGAGCAGCTGCCGGTAGATGCCGGCGGCCAGGTCGCGGCGCCCGGTGAGGCTCACGTGGATGTCCATCGCCCGCAGCCTAACCCGCACGCCATCCGAGCGTGGGAGCGCTCTCACAGTTGGGCTGAGCGACGTTACGTAACATCTTGAGAGCGCTCTCTTGACAAGCCGGGACACCAACCACGAACCTCCTCCTGTGAGAGCGCTCTCAGGGAGCGCGGCACAGCGGCAGGAGAGGGGCACCCCTATGCGCGTCACTTCCCGCGGTCGCAGGTTCGCGGCCGTGGCAGTCGCCGTCTCGACGGCGACCTTGCTGGCCGCCTGCGGCGGCGATGACGGAGACAGCGGTAGCGGAGACGGACAGATCACACTGACGGTCGACGTCTTCGGGCAGTTCGGATACGAAGAGCTCTACAAGCAGTACGAGGCGAGCCACCCCAACATCAAGATCGTCGAGCGGGGCACCGGCAGCAACCTCGACGAGTACTCGCCGAAGCTGACCCAGTGGCTCGCCGCGGGCAAGGGCGCCGGCGACGTGGTGGCGATCGAGGAGGGCCTGCTCGTCGAGTACAAGGCCAACCCCGGCAACTTCGTCAACCTGCTCGACCACGGCGCGGGCGAGCTCAAGGGCAACTTCATGGAGTGGAAGTGGAACCAGGGGCTCACGGCTGACGGCAAGCACCTGGTCGGCCTCGGCACCGACGTCGGTGGCATGGCGATGTGCTACCGCAAGGACCTCTTCGAGAAGGCCGGCCTCCCCACCGAGCGGGACGAGGTCTCCAAGCTCTGGCCCACGTGGCAGGACTACGTGCGGGTCGGCGAGCAGTTCAAGGCCAAGAACACCGGCGCCGCCTTCCTCGACGCCGCCACCAACACGTTCAACACGATCGTGCTCCAGTACGCCGGCACCGGCAGCGGCTACCACTACTACGACACCAGCGACAACCTCGTGGTGGAGAGCAACCCCGTGGTCAAGCAGGCCTGGGACACCACGATGGACATCATCGACTCGGGCCTGTCCGGCAAGTACCAGGCATGGTCGGACGACTGGGTAGCCGCGTTCAAGCAGTCCAAGTTCGCCACGATCGCCTGCCCCGCGTGGATGACCGGCGTCATCGAGGGCAACGCTGGCGCGGACGCGGCCGGCAAGTGGGACATCGCCACCGTGCCCGGCAGCGGCGGCAACTGGGGCGGGTCGTTCCTCGCCGTACCGAAGCAGAGCGAGCACCAGGCCGAGGCGATCGAGCTGGCCAAGTTCCTGACCAGCCCGGAGGGCCAGATCGGCGCGTTCAAGGCGAAGGGCACACTGCCCTCCTCGCCGCAGGCGCTTGACGACCCGGCGATCACCGCGGCGACGAGCACCTACTTCAACAACGCGCCCACCGGACAGATCTTCGGAGCCGGCGCGAAGAGCCTCAAGCCGGTCTACATGGGACCGAAGAACCAGGCCGTGCGGACGGAGGTGGAGAACGCGGTGCGCACGGTGGAACTCGGTCAACGCAGTCCCACAGACGGGTGGACCGACGCCGTGAACAACGCGAAGAAGGCCGCTGGCAAATGAGCGCGAGGAGTGAGGGAGCGCCAGCGACCGAGCCCCGCAGTCGCGACGAAGGACAGGCTCAGTAGTGGCCACCAGCCTCGACATCCGCACCGAGCCCGGGACGCCGGTCACCCACCGGCGTCCCGGGACGCCCCGCCGGGTACGGCTGAGCCGCCTCGACGTGAAGTACTCGCCGTACCTGTACATCGCGCCGTTCTTCCTGCTCTTCGCGGTGTTCGGGGTGTATCCGCTGGCGTACACGCTCTGGGTCTCGCTGCACGAGTGGGACCTGCTCGCCCAGGACCACCCCTTCGTGGGGCTGGCCAACTACAGCGCGCTGATGAGCGACAGCGACTTCTGGAACTCGGTCTACAACACGCTCGGCATCTTTGTCCTCTCCACGGTGCCGCAGTTGCTGCTCGCGCTCTGGCTGGCCAACCTGCTCAACCGGCAGTTGCGCGCCCGCACGTTCTTCCGGATGGGCGTGCTGATCCCCAACATCACCTCGACGGCGGCGGTGGCGATCGTCTTCGGCCAGCTCTTCAGCCGCGACTTCGGGCTCATCAACTGGGGCCTGGGACTGGTCGGCATCGGCCCGATCGACTGGAACGCGAGCAAGCTCGGTTCGTGGATCGCCATCTCCACCATGGTCGACTGGCGCTGGACCGGTTACAACGCGCTCATCTTCCTGGCCGCGATGCAGGCGATCCCGCGTGACCTGTACGAGTCGGCAGCGATCGACGGGGCCAGGGCGGCGCGGCAGTTTTGGTCGATCACCGTGCCGCTGCTCCGGCCGACGATCATCTTCTGCGTCATCATCTCCACGATCGGCGGGCTCCAGCTCTTCACCGAGCCGCTGCTCTTCAACTCGGGCACCAACCCGATCCGCGGCGGGCCACTGCGCGAGTCACAGACCATGACGATGTACATGTTCGAGAACGCCTTCGCCCCCAACTACAACTTCGGGTACGGCGCGGCGGTCGCCTGGATGCTGTTCGCGCTCATCGTCGTCGTGGCCATCATCAACGTACTCATCATCCGAAGGGCGGCGCGGTCGTCGTGACCGGACTGTGGAAGGGCACGCGACTCACGTACGTGGCGCTCGCGCTCGCCGGGCTGATGTCGGTTTTCCCGATCTACTGGATGTTCGTGGTGGCGACGCGCTCCAGCGACGCGATGGGGCAGGTGCCACCGCCCGTCATCCCGGGCGGCAACCTGCCGGGCAACCTCGACCGGCTCTTCGCCAACGCCGACGCCCGCTTCGTCACCGGCATGGTCAACTCAGCCATCGTGGCCGGCTCGGTGACGATCTCGGTGGTCTTCTTCTCGTCGCTGGCCGGGTTCGCCTTCGCCAAGCTGCGCTTCCGCGGCTCCAACGCGCTGCTGCTCGTGATCATCGCGACGATGATGGTGCCCACGCAGCTCGGCGTGATCCCGCTGTACATGCTGATGACCGACCTCGGCTGGAACGATCGCCTGCAAGCGGTCATCGTGCCCGGCCTGGTCACCGGCTTCGGGGTCTTCATGATGCGGCAGTACGCCAGCCAGGCCGTCGCCACCGAACTGATCGAGGCGGCCCGCGTGGACGGCTGCGGCACGTTCCGCATCTTCCGGAGCGTGGTGGCGCCCGCGCTGCGCCCGGCGGCGGCGGTGCTCGGGCTGCTCACGTTCATGACCACGTGGAACGACTTCCTGTGGCCGTACGCGGTGCTCAACGACCCGGAGAACCCGACCGTGCAGCTCTCGCTGCGCGCGCTCTCCACCGGCTACTACCAGGACATGTCGCAGGTCTTCACCGGTACGGCCATCGCCACGCTGCCGCTGCTCATCGTCTTCGTCATCTTCGGTCGCCAGATCATCGGGGGGATCATGGAAGGCGCGGTCAAGGCGTGACATCCGCACGGGACCGTCCGACGCTGGAGGAGGTGGCGCGCCGGGCGGGGGTTTCGCGCGCCACCGTCTCCCGCGTGGTCAACGGCTCCACCACCGTCGCCCCACCGATCCAGGAGGCCGTCCGCCGGGCCGTCCGGGAGCTGGGGTACGTGCCCAACCTCGCCGCCCGCACGCTGGTCACTCAGCGGACCGACTCGATCGCGCTGGTCCTGCCGGAGACCGCCACGCGCGTCTTCTCCGACGACCCGCTCTTCCCTGGGATAGTGCGCGGCGTGAGCCAGGAACTGGAGGCGGCCGACCGCCAACTGGTCCTGATGATGGCCGGCTCGGCGGCCAGCCACGACCGGATCGAGCGGTACGCGATGGGCCGGCACGTCGACGGGGTCATGTTCGCCTCCATGCACGGCATGGACCCGCTCCCCGGCACGCTCGCCCGGATCGGCATGCCGGCGGTGTGCAGCGGCCGACCGCTCGCGGCCGGCGCGGCCGCCGCGGTGCCCTATGTGGACATAGACCACGTGACCGGCGTGGCCAGCGCCATCCAGCACCTGCTCGACGCCGGGCGGCAGCGGATCGCCACTATCGCCGGGCCGCAGGACATGGTCGCCGGCATCGAGCGGCTGGCCGGATACCGGCAGGCGCTGCGGGGCTCACGGCACCGCTCGATCGTGGCCGTCGGCGACTTCACCCGCGAGTCCGGCGCGATCGCGATGCGCCAGCTCCTCGACGACGACCCGGCGCTGGACGCGGTCTTCGTCGCCTCCGACCTGATGGCCGACGGCGCGCTGCGCACCCTCCGCGAGGCGGGCCGCCGTGTACCGGACGACGTGGCGGTGATCGGCTTCGACGACGCGGAGTTCGCCCGCTACACCGACCCGCCGCTCACCACGATCCGCCAGCCGATCATCGACATCGGCCGCGAGATGGTCCGCCTGCTCCTCAAGCTGGCCGAGGGCAAGCCGGTCGAGGAGGCCCTCATCCTCCCGACCCATTTGGTGGTGCGGGACAGCGCCTGAGCCGCGGTCGCCCAGACCTGCGAAAGAGATCTGAGCTACCGCGACGTCCGTCGAGGTCGAGACCGGTGCTCCCGCAGCCTCACCCGCCGCGGTTCACAATCGAACGCGATCCCACAGCGTCGTCTCCGCGCCCCCTCACCCGCACCGACGGCACGCCCGATACGGACGAGGCAGCAAAATCCCCGACACACGCGCCCTGGTCGCCCCTAGATGGGGTATGTCGGGGACATAGCCTCTTGCGGCCGGTTTGAATGGGCTATGTCCCCGACATCGCCCACGCACAACCCGGGTCCGGCGCGGCAACCCCTCCGGACCCGGCATCCGCGCGAACCGTGCATCCGGCGCCTGCCCTGGGCTGGGCTGGGCGCACTGGCGACCCCAGCCCGACCGCTTCGCCACCACGCGACACCAGGTCGGTCACGGGGCGCGGGAACGCGGGCTTGCGGACGCGGACGGTGAGGCCGCGGGAGCAGCGGCCTGGAGCGCGGCGGACATCGCGGTAGCCCGAATATCCTGGTTGTTCAGCCCTTCTACGGCTGTTCGTCGATGGGAAGCAGCACGGCAAACTCGGTCTTCCCCGGCTCGGACGTCACGCGGATGTCGCCGTGGTGCTTGTCGACCACGATCCGGTACGAGATGTCGAGCCCCAGCCCCGTGCCCTCGCCCACCGGCTTCGTCGTGAAGAACGGCTCGAAGATGCGCGGTCGGATCTCCGGGGCGATGCCCGTGCCGGTGTCGCCGATGGTCACCGTGACGTTTTCGCCGTCGAGCGCGGTGCGGACCGTGAGTGTGCCCCGCTCGCCCATCGCACCGAGCGCGTTGTCGATGAGGTTGGTCCACACCTGGTTGAGCTCGGCCGGGTAGCAGGGGATCTCGGGCAGCGTCGGGTCGTACTCCTTCACGACCGTCACGTCCGGCGAGATCTTCGCCGTCATCATGACCAGCGTGGAGTCGAGCAGCTTGTGCAGGTCGGCCACCTGGTGCGGCGCGCGGTCCAGCTGGGAGTACTGCTTGGCGGCACCGACCAGCGAGGAGATCCGGCCGACCGACTCGTCGATCTCGCCCATGAGCAGCTCGGTCTCGATCGTGTACACCAGCCAGCTCACCGCCGACTGAAGGTCGCTCTCGTCGACCGCCTCGGCGACCAGCTCCAGCCAGGCCACGTTGGCGTCGCCGGCGACCAGGGTAGCGGCGTGGTCGTACTCGAAGCCGGGCGAGAGCCCGCGGTCTTCCAGCCACTCGACGACCGCGTCCTCGGCCTCGGTGGTCTCCAGCGGGGTCAGCATCGGCGGGTTGGCGGCCCGCTTCACCGCGATCTCCTGAAGCTCGACGAGGCGGTGGAGCTGCTTGACGTTGATCTTGCCCTCGGCGATCATCGCGAGCTTGTGCCGCATGCCGGCGACCTTGTCGCGCAGGGTCGCGGTGGCCCGCACGGCTGCGGAGGCGGGGTTGTTGAGCTCGTGCGTCAGGCCCGCCGACAGCGAGCCGAGCGCGATCAGCCGCTCCCGCTCGCTGACCGCCGACTGCATCCGCTTCTGGCCCCAGAACATCCCCTCCATGAGGTGCATGGCCATCGGGAACCAGCGGCGCAGGATCGGGCCGAACTTCTCGGCCGGCAGCTCCATGACCTTCACCGGCGTGATGGCGAGCATGGAGTTGGGGTACTTCTGGTCGACCTGGTCGCCCAGAAACGCCTGGCTCGCGCCGCCGTACACGCCGAGCTTGTCGGTGCGCGTGACCTCGATCTCCTGCCCGTGCACCGTCCGGGTCAGCGCGACGACACCTTCCAGCAGCACGACGAAGCAGGTGGCGGGCTCGCCCTCGGAGTAAATGCGGCTGGTCGCCTCGTACTCGACCACCGAGCTGTGGTCGACGACCCACTGCAGCTTTTCGTCGTCGAGCGACTCGAAGAGAAAGAGCCGCCGCAACTGGTCCTTCGAGATCTCGCTCACTGTGTCTCCTGGTTCGCTCGCTCGTGCGGCGCCAAAGGCGACGTCTTCCCTCGCAGCCCCGAAACCCCGACTCCGTCGGCGGGACCACTCAGTCCAGACGCCGCCGCGCCAACTCGCTCGCTCACTGTGCCTCCAGGTACCTGTGGACGAGCGTGACCGCCATCGCGCCCTCGCCCACCGCGGACGCGACCCGCTTAACCGAGCTGGCCCGCACGTCACCGGCGGCGAAGACGCCGGCGACGCTCGTCTCCAGGTGGTACGGGTCGCGGTCGAGCCGCCAGCCCTTGGGCCGCCGCCCGCCGGCCACCAGGTCGGGGCCGGTCACCACGAAGCCCTGCGCGTCCCGCTCCACCAGCCCGTCCAACCATCCCGTGTGCGGCTCGGCTCCGATGAAGACGAAGAGCCAGGAAGCGTCGACGTCGCGCGTCTGCCCCGTGTTCCGGTCGCGCAGCGTCAGCCCCTCCAGGTGGTCGGTGCCGTGCCCGGCGACCACCTCGGTGCCGGTGTGCACCTGGATCCGCGGGATCTCCTCGATCTGATCGATCAGGTACGCCGACATCGACTGCGCCAGGCTCTCGCCGCGCACGACCAGGTGCACGCGGGACGCGAACCGGGAGAAGTAGACCGCCGCCTGGCCGGCCGAGTTTGCCCCGCCGACGATGTACACGTCGGATCCCGAGCACGCCGGTGCCTCGGTGGCCGCGCTGCCGTAGAAGACGCCGCGCCCGGTCAGCTCGGCCAGGCCCGGTACGTCGAGCGTGCGGTAGGAGACGCCGGTCGCGAGGATCACCGTGTGGGCCATGATCTGCGGCCCGTTGGCGCAGGTGAGCAACCGCGCCGAGCCCTTCACGTCGAGGCAGGTGACATCCTGCGCGGTGAGCAGCTCGGCGCCGAAGCGCTGTGCCTGGCGGCGGGCCCGGTCGGTCAGCTGCGCACCGGAGACGCCGTCCGGGAAGCCCAGGTAGTTTTCGATCCGACTGCTCTGCCCCGCCTGCCCGCCGGTCGCCCGCCGCTCGATGAGGATCGTGCGCAGCCCCTCCGACGCGCCGTACACGGCGGCGCCGAGCCCGCCCGGACCGGCGCCGACCACGGCCAGGTCGTAGAAGTCGGCCGTGGGGGTGGTGGTCAGGCCGACGTGCGCGGCCACCTCGGCCTCCGACGGCCGCACCAGCGTTTTGCCATCCGGCGTGACGACCAGCGGTACGTCGGACTCGGCCGCCCCCGAGGCGGTCAGCAGCCGCTGCCCCTCCGGATCGTCGGTCATGTACCACCGGTAGGGCACCATGTTGCGGGCGAGGAAGTCACGGATCTCGAACGACTCGGCCGACCACCGGTGCCCCACCACGCGCGTTTCGGCCTCCGGCGAGGCGGGCGTGGCCTGCCACGCCTCCAGCAGCGAGTCGAGCACCGGGTAGAGCTTCTCCTCCGGCGGATGCCAGGGCTTGAGCAGGTAGTGGTCGACGTCGACGAGGTTGATCGCGTCGATCGCCGCCTCCGTGTCGGCGTACGCCGTCAGCAGCACGCGCCGGGCGAGCGGGAAGATGTCCATGGCGGCTTCGAGGAACTGGATGCCGTTCATGTGCGGCATCCGGTAGTCGGCGAGCAGCACCGCCACCTGCTCGCCGCGCAGCTTTATCTCCTTGAGCGCGTCGAGCGCCTCGGCCCCGGAACTGGCCCGCACCACGCGGTAGTCCTGACCGTAGCGGCGCCGCACATCGCGCGCGACGGCCCGGGACACGGCCGGGTCGTCGTCGACCGTCACGATCGCTGGGTTGGCCATTGCCCAATCAAAGCATGGCTAGGCCGGGCCCCGCTCCTGCCGAGCCTCGTCCCATTTGGCCAGCAGCTCACCTACCGCATCCTGCATGAACAGGAAGAAGTCCCGCATCTCGACGAGGCGCTGCCCGGACGGCGAGGCGTCGTCGCCGACCGCGTCGACCCCCTCCTGCACCACCTCCGCGATCCGCTTGTAGGTGCCGCCCTTCTGCTGGCTCGCCAGGTACCACGCCTGGTTGGGGAGGCGGTAGCGGTCACTGCGGGAGCCCGGCACCGGCTCGCGGGCCACCAGCCCGACCTGCACCAGGTAGCGCACCGCGCCGGAGATCGCGGCGGGGCTGACACCGAGCCGCTCGCCGATCTCCCCGGCGGTGAGCCCGGGCTCGTCGGCAACCGTGAGCGCGCCGAGGACCCGTGCCGGCATCCGGGGGAAGCCCAGATCGTTCATGGTCATCGCGAAGTGCTCCACGAACCGGCTGACCACCTGCTCGTCTCGCTCCTGTGCCAAGGCTCACCACCTTCGTATCGCCGTGGCGGCGCCCAGGGGCGCCGCCACGGTTGTTCAGATTGCTAGATCCCGCCGCCGGAAGAGTGCCAGGCCAGCGGCCCCGAGTGCCAACGCGACCGCGGTGAGGGCGATCAGCGGGACCGCCGTCGCGCTCGCCGCCGGCAGTGCCGGAGTGTGCGTGAAGGGCGAGATGTCCCGTACCGCCTGCGGCAGGCCCAGCAGCTCGCCGAGCTGGCCGACGATCAGGCTGACCGCGAACGCCGTCCACGCCAGCCCGACTGCCAGGCGGGGCAGCAGCCCGAACGCGGCCACCGCGAACCCGGCCAGGATCATCGCCGCCGGCAGCTGGACGAGCGACGCGCCGGTCATCTCCGCCACCTGGCCGCCCAGGTCGCCATCGGTGAGCCCGGCCACCAGGCCGGTCGCGACGCCAGCGGCCACCAGCAGCAGGGCCGCACCGCCCACCGCCACCGCCACGTGACTGGCCAGCCAGCGCAGCCGGCCGGTGCCGGTGGCGAGCACCGCCTCGGCGGGGCCGCCCGCCTCCTCGGCGCGCGGGCGCATCAGGGCCTGCACCACGTACGCGGCCGCCATCGCCCCGAAGATCGCCATCATCGCGGCGAAGAACGCGGCCAGCAGGTCGCCGTCGCCGCCTCCGGCCAGCTTGGTGACCGTGTCGGCCGTGCCCTGGTTCTCGCCGAGCGCCTCGCGCACCGTCTGGCTCAGCGACCCCACCGCGGCGCCGAGCGCGACGACGGCGACGCACCAGCCCAGAAGCGTGCCGCGCTGGAGCCGCCAGGCCAGTCCCAGCGGGCTGAGCAGAGCCGGCGCCGCCTTGGCCGCACCGCGCCGGTCGGGGATCAGGCCCATGCCGACGTCCCGGCGTACGGTCAGAGCGAACGCCGCCGCCACGGTCACCGCGAAGAACGCCAGCGGCAGCACCAGGACCCACCAGCGGTCGCCGGCGTACTGGCGCATCTCGGTGACCCAGCCGATCGGTGAGAGCCAGGTCGGCCAGGCACTGACCACTGTGTACCCGTCTGGCCGCACCTCGCCGAGCGCGTCGCCGAGGCCCCGTACCAGATAGGCGACGCCGACCACGGCGGCGGCGATGCCGTTGGCGGCGCGGGACGACTGGGCGATCTGGGCCGCGATCGCCGCGACACCGGCGAAGACCAGGCCCGCGGCGGCGATGCCGGCACCGGTGCCGATCGACCCCGCGACCGGCAGACCGTAGCCGAGCAGCGCGAGGGCGATCAGGGCACCGAGCACGGCGTTGGCGCCGGCGACGACGACGAGCGCCGCGGTCAGCCCGGCGTGCCGGCCGACGACCGTCGCGCCGACCATCTCGGCGCGGCCGGTCTCCTCGTTCTGCCGCGTGTGCCGCACCACCGCGAGCGTGCTCATGAGGCCGGCGAGCACCGCGACGTAGGTGAGGATCGAGAACATGATCATCGAGCCCTCGCTCGGGCCGGTCGGCGCCGTGCGGAGCAGGAGCAGGGCGGGGCTGGCGGCCGCGCTCCGCAGGATCTCGATCCGGTCCGCCTCGGTCGGGAACCGGTCCCGCACCGACGCCACGACGATCGGCACGAACAGCGCCGCGCCGACGATCCAGAGCGGAAGCTGGATCCGGTCGCGCCGGACCGCCAGCCGCACCAGTCGAGCGGTCCCGGTGAAGGCACTCATCACACCGTCGCCTCCGCCTTCACGCCGTTCTCTCGGAGCTCGTCGCCGTAGTGACGCATGAACAGCTCCTCCAGCGACGGCGGGGCGCTGGTGAGCATCCGCACCTCGAAGCGGGTCAGGTAGCGCAGCACGTGGTCCAGCTCGTGACTGTCCACATCGAACTTCGCGCGGGCCCCCTCGACCTCGGCGTCGTGCACACCGGACTGCTCCTCGAGGCCGGTGATCGGATGAGTGGTCTCGACCGAGATCGACGTGCGGGTCAGGTGGCGCAGCTCGGCCAGCGTGCCGGACTCCACCGTCTTCCCCTGCCGGATGATGCTGACCCGGTCGCAGAGCGCCTCCACCTCGGAGAAGATGTGGCTGGAGAGGAGGACGGTGCGCCCCTCCCGCTTGACCTCCCGTACGCAGTCCTGGAAGGCCGCCTCCATCAGCGGGTCGAGGCCCGAGGTCGGCTCGTCCAGGATGTACAGCTCAACGTCCGAGGCGAACGCGGCAACCACCGCCACCTTCTGCCTGTTGCCCTTGGAGTACGTGCGGGCCTTCTTGCTCGGGTCGAGCTGAAACCGCTCGATCAGGTCGGCGCGGCGGTGCTTGTCCAGCCCGCCCCGCAGCGCGCCGAAGAGGTCGATCGCCTCCCCACCGGTCAGGTTCGGCCAGAGGTTCACGTCGCCCGGCACGTACGCGAGGCGCCGGTGCAACTCCACCGCGTCCCGCCAGGGATGGCCGCCGAGGAGGCTCACGTCGCCAGCGTCGGCGCGGAGCAGGCCGAGCAGCACTCGGATGGTCGTGGACTTTCCGGCGCCGTTCGGACCCAGAAAGCCGTGCACCTCACCGGTGTCGACGGACAGGTCGAGCCCGTCCAGCGCGCGGGTCTGGCCGAAGGTCTTCACCAAGCCAGAGACCGAGATCGCAGTTGTCATACCGCTGAAGCTACGCCCGTTTCACAAATTTGTGAAACGCCAGAAGCGTATGAAAAGCGTCAAGAAATGCGCGGTCTCAGAGCTGGGCGTCGACCACCTCGCCCAGCCCTGAGGCGACCAGCTCGTCGCGGATCACGGCGGCGTCGCCCTCGACCACGAGCGTCAGGCCCGCCGGATGCAGGTGCCTGGCGGTGGCCTCGGACACCTGGGCCACGTCGGCCGCCAGCAGCTCGCCGCGGAGCTTGGCGTGGTAGTCGTCGGGGAGGCCGTGCACGACCAGCGTGGCCAGGGCACCGGCGATCGCGCCCGGCGTCTGGAGCTCGACCGAGAGCTGCCCGGCGCGCCAGGAGCGGGCGACCGCCAGCTCCGGCTCGGTGACGCCCTCGGCGGCCATACGCGAGATCTCCCCCACGGTGTCGACCAGGGCCGGCACGGTCACGGCGGTCTGTACGCCCGCGCTGACCAGCAGCCGCCCGAAGCGCCTGGACTGGCCGAACTCGCCACGGATGCCGTACGTGTAGCCGCGCACCTCGCGGATCAGGTGGTTGAGCCGGGAGGTGAACGCGCCGCCCAGCACCGTCGCCGCGAGCGTCATCGACACGTAGTCGGGGTGGGCACGGTGGGGCGCGACGTGTCCCAGCCGCAGCGTCGACTGCACCGAGCCGGGCCGGTCGACGAGCACGACCCGCCGGC
The DNA here is from genome assembly GCF_042433955.1 of Phytohabitans kaempferiae. Classification (NCBI taxonomy): domain Bacteria; kingdom Bacillati; phylum Actinomycetota; class Actinomycetes; order Micromonosporales; family Micromonosporaceae; genus Phytohabitans; species Phytohabitans kaempferiae. Next base: position 104,908 of record NZ_JBHLUH010000068.1, read on the forward strand.
CGGTACGCGGCTCGAACGGCAGCGGGCCCCCGGGTCCGGGAACAGGTGCGCCGGCGCCGGCGAAAGCCACCGCGCCGAGCGCGTCGAGATCGACGCTCGTCAGGTCGCCGGCGACCAGCAGCGTGCCCGGCTGGCCAAACCAGGTGCGGTGGTAGTCGACCACGTCGTCCGCCGTCACCGCGGCGACCGAGTCCGGGTCGCCGTGCAGGGGGCGCCCGTGCCGCAGGTCGCGGCCGAAGAGGTCGGCGCGGAGGGCCGCCTCGGCGCGGGGGCCGGGGTCGGCCCAGTCCATCCGGAGGGCGGTCGCCTCGTCGTCGCGGACCCGGGCCACGTCGGCCGGGTCGAGGCGCGGCGTCCGGGCCGCCTCGGCGAGCAGCGCCACGGCGTCGGGGAGCCGGTCGACCGGCGCCTGCACGCCGACCCGGAACGCGTCCCAGTCGACCGAGGTGAACAGCTCCGCGCCCAGGCTCTCCAGCGCGAGCGCGTACGCGGCCGAGTCCCGCTTGGTCGTACCCTCCTCGAGCGCCTTGGCGACGACGGTGGCGAGCCCTTCGCGGCCGGACGACTCGCGTCCGGCCCCGGCGTCGAGCAGCAGGATCGCCACGGCGAGCGCCTGGCCGGGCAGGTGGGCCGCGACCACGCCGTCGTGGCGGACGACCGCCGGAAAGCGGTACGGGCGGGCCGCGCCCGGTCCCGGACGGTCGGCGACCAGACTCAGCTCGCTCACTGTGCCACCTGCTTCGCTCGCTCGCTCATGAAGGCTCCTCGGTCAGGTAGGTAAGGGTGACCCGGTTGTCCGGACGCAGCTCGGCGGCGACCTCGGCCACCTCGTCGAGCGTGACCGACTGCCACGAGGGGAGCCGCTCCCCGGCGCGCGCCGGATCGCCGAACTGCGTGGTGTAGCGGCTCAGCACGTCCGCCCGACCAGCCACAGTGGACACCTGGCGCCACCACGCGGTGGAGAGCAACGCCTTGGCGCGGTCGAGCTCCTCCTGGCCGACCCCGCCGGCCGTCTCGTCGACCACCTCCACCAGCCCGGTCTCCAGATCGCCGACCGCCACGCCGTCGCGGGCGGTCGCGGTGACGATCAGCGGGGCGGGCGCGTGCGCGAGGTCGACGCCGTACGCCGACACGTAGTCCGGCTGGGCCAGCCGCCGCCCGTCGGCGAGGCGCTGGTACAGGCGGCTGCCCCGGCCGTTGCCGAGGATCGTGGCGAGCACGGTCACCGCGTCGTACCCCCGCGACCCGAACGGATGCGTGCGGTGCGCCACGTAGATCCGCGGCGCGGGCACCTCGCCGACCACGTCCTCCCGCACCGGCCCGGCGGGCGCCTCGGGCTTGGATCCGTCCGGCGCGGGCGGGATGTCCATGCGGGGCACGAGGCCGCCGAAGTACTTCTCGGCGAGCGCGAACGCGTCGGCCGGCACCACGTCGCCGACGATCGAGAGCACCGCGTTGTTGGGCGCGTAGTACGTCGAGTGGAATGCCGCGAACGTGGCCAGGTCGGCCGCGTTGAGGTCGTCCATCGAGCCGATCGTGGCGTGGTGGTACGGATGCCCCGGCGGGTAGAGCAGCGGCAGCAGGCGCAGCCAGGCGTCGCCGTACGGCACGTTGTCGTACCGCTGGCGCCGCTCGTTCTTCACCACCTCGCGCTGGTTGTCGAGCGTCTCCTGGGTCAGCGCCGGCACCAGCCCGCCCATCCGGTCCGCCTCCAGCCACAGCGCGAGCTCCAGGTGCTCGGCCGGAACGGTCTCGAAGTAGTTGGTGCGGTCGGGGTTGGTGGTCGCGTTGAGCGAGCCGCCGGAGCCCTGGATCAGTCGCATGTGCTCGGTCTTCGCCACGTGCGCCGAGCCCTCGAACATCAGGTGCTCGAAGAGGTGGGCGAACCCGGTCTGCCCGTCCGGCTCGTGCCGCGACCCCACGTCGTACCAGATATTGACGGCGACGACGGGCGCGGTGCGATCTTCGCTGACCACGACGCGCAGGCCGTTGTCGAGGCGGGCGGTTTCGATGGGCCACGGGTAGCCGGTCGGCGACATGCGCTCGACGGTAGCGGATCTGTTGCGCAACGCACGCGCGGATCCCGACTCCGCACGCCACGGCAGCCGGGAAGCATACTACGGGACATGCTGTGTGAGCCGTACCTGCTCGATCCCACCGCCGGCAGCGTGCACGTCGTCTGGCACACCGAGGCGCCCGGCTCCCAGCACGCGGTGCTCGTCGGCCCGGCGGTGGCGGCGCTGACCGAGGCCGAGGCGCGCGCCGCCGCCACCGGCCCGGCCGGCGAGGGCGACGGCTGGCGCCGCTTCACCGCCGACACCGTCGCGCTCTCCCGCACTCGGGAGGACCAGGAGTCGGCGGTACCGGGCCGGGCGTATCCGATCGTCACGCGCCGCCCGGTGCACCGGCACCTCGCCACCGTCACCGGGCTGGCCGCCGGGCGCACGCCGTACCGGGTCGTGTCGGACGGCACCGTGACCGCCGCGTACACGCTGGCCCCCGCGCCGCCGCCGCACCGGCCGGTACGCCTGCTGCTCACCAGCGACCACCAGCTCAAGCCGATGGTGCCGGCCAACCTGGCGAAGGTGGCCGAGACGGCGGGCGTGACCTTCGACGGGGTACTCATGGCCGGCGACATGGTCAACGCGCCGGACCGGGCCAGCGAGTGGTTCGACAGCGTCGCCGAGCCGCCGTTCTTCCGCACGTTCGCCCGGATCCTGCCGCACTCGCCGATCTACCCCTCGATCGGCAACCACGAGGTGATGGGGCGCTGGTCCGACACCGCCACGCTGGACGCGCAGTTCAACGACCCGCAGCCGGACGCCTGGGACATCACCACGTACGAGGAGATGTTCCCGTACCCGCGCAGCGAGTCGGGCGGCCAGAAGTGGTGGTCCCGGACGATTGGCGACGTGCACGTGATCTGCCTCTTCGCCACGCAGGTGTGGCGCTCGCCGCATCCGGAGGGGCGGGGCAAGTTCCAGGAGGCGCTGGAAGACGTCGACAACCCCGACCGCTGGGGGTACGGCCAGTTCATCTTCGAGCCGATCAAGCGGGGCTCGGCGCAGTTCGCGTTCCTGGAGGCCGAGCTCGCGTCGGCGGCCGCGCGGGCGGCCCGGTACCGCGTGGTGATGTTCCACCACCCCAGCCACGGGCTGGGCAGCCACTCGGTGCCGCCGTACACCGACCCGATCCAGGTGGTCGGCCCCAAGTCGATCCGGTACGAGTACCCGCTCGCCGACGACCACATCCTGCGCGACGTGGAGCCGCTGGTCTCCGCGGCCGGCGTCCACCTCGTCCTCAATGGACACTCGCATGTCTGGAACCGCTTCCGGAACGCCGCTGGCGTGCACTGGCTGGAGACGTCCAACGTGGGCAACACCTACGGCGCGTACGACGTAACGTCGGGCATGTCCCGCTGGTATCCGCCGGGGTATGTGCTCCAGGGCGACCCGGGCGGCCTCCAGCCGATCGTGCCCACCATCGCCCCGCTGGTCCGCGCCGACGGCGTGCCGCTGCCGTTCGTGGCGAGCAACGAGATCACCGTCTTCTCGCTGCTCGACTCGGCTGCGGGCGTCGTGCGCTCGTACCGCCACGACACGCGCCAGCCGGAGTCGCCCGCCGTGCTCTTCGACGAGTTCCCGCTCGCGTGACCTCGCCTTGTGGCGTCGCCGCGGCGACGCCACAAGGCCGCGACGGGTCAGTGGAACGGGCCGCGCACCTCGTGGGTCGGGCACGACGCTGCGTTGAGGATCCGGCTATGGGATATGATGCTGAGCGTGACCCGATGGTATGCGTGCTTTAGTTGGCCGGCCCTGGCGCCGGCGACTGAGGCATGAGCACATGACCTAGGTCACCACCGCCAGAGCCGGCAAAGGGCAGGAGAGCACTCCTGCCCTTTCGCGTGTAACAACGACGCAGAGCCGGCTTCGGCCCCGGGACGCCGGCCCCGGGGTGGCTGGCGGAAGGAAACCTCACGTGACTCTCCCGAGTGTGCAGCGGGTCAGCGACCAGCGGATCGACAAGGTCGTGCCGCTGGTCTCCCCCGCGCTGCTCCACCATGAGCTGCCCCTGGACGACGATCTCTCGGCCGCGGTGGTCGAGGGGCGGCGCGCCGTCGCCCGCGTGCTGGACCGGGAGGACGACCGCCTGATGGTCGTCGTCGGCCCGTGTTCGGTGCACGACCCCGTGGCCGCGCTCGAGTACGCCGACCGCCTCGCCAAGACGGCCGCCCGCCTCGCCGACGACCTGCTCATCGTGATGCGGGTCTACTTCGAGAAGCCGCGCTCGACGGTCGGCTGGAAAGGGCTCATCAACGACCCCGGCCTGGACGGCTCGGGCGACGTCAACACCGGCCTGCGGACCGCCCGCTCGCTGCTGCTCCAGGTGCTGCGCAAAGGGCTTCCGGTGGGCTGCGAGTTCCTCGACCCGATCACCCCGCAGTACATCGCCGACACGGTCGCCTGGGGCGCGATCGGCGCGCGCACGGTGGAGAGCCAGGTGCACCGCCAGCTCGCCTCCGGCCTCTCGATGCCGATCGGCATGAAGAACCGCCCGGACGGGGCGATCTCCACCGCCGTCGACGCGATCCGGGCCGCGGGCGTTCCGCACGTGTTCCCCGGTATCGACATGTCCGGCACGCCGGCGATCCTGCACACGCGCGGCAACACCGACTGCCACCTGGTGCTGCGCGGCGGCCGGGGCGGGCCCAACTACGGCGCCGAGGACGTGGCCGGCGCGCTCGCCCTGCTGCGCGCGGCCGGCCTGCCCGAGCGGCTGATCGTCGACGCGAGCCACGACAACAGCGGCAAGGACCACAACCGCCAGCCGGTGGTGGCCGAAGACGTGGCCGCCCAGCTCGCCGCCGGCCAGCGCGGCATCGCCGGGGTCATGCTCGAGTCGTTCCTCGTACCGGGGCGGCAGGACCTCGACCCCACTCGCCCGCTCGCGTACGGCCAGTCGATCACCGACGCCTGCATGGGCTGGGACACCACGGTCCAGGTCCTGGAAGGGCTCGCCCAGCGCCCGGCGCTGAGCCGGATGCCCCAGCGCACCCCGCGCGCGGCGAGCCACGCGCGGGGTGCCGGATCAGGCCGGGTTACGCCGCTCACTCGACCCCATGAAGCGGGCCGCGATCCAGACGAAGAGGACGGCGAGCGCGATCTGGATCGCGTGCCGGATCCAGTCGATGCCCCTGGTGTCGCCGACGCCGAGCCAGTCGGCGATCACGCCACCGAGCAGCGCCGCCGCAATGCCGACGCCGATCGTGACCCACACGGAGATGTTCTGCTTGCCGGGCAGCAGCAGGCGGCCCAGCGTGCCGACGATGGCGCCACCGATGATGGCCCAGAGAATCGTTCCGATCATGAGAGGAGCGTATGACCGGAGCTCACCCGAAAAAGGTGAATTGCCACGATTGCCGGGACGGCTCGTGAAAGTGCTGTGAAGATTCGTCCCGCCTGCAACCTCCACCCCATGTTTGTACGTCTTGCAGAGGTGACCGAACCCCTGCTGCGCTTCACCGTGGGCCGTGGCGCCGGCCGGCGCCGCCACTCGCCGCTCCTCAATCTCGCCACGCTCGTGCTGTGCGGCCTCCTCGCCGGTCTGGTCGTGGCGGCGGCGATGTTTCCGGCGCTGGCCGCCTCCGGGCTGGCCGCGAAGGCCGGCGCCGAGTCGTTCGAGGCGCTGCCGGCCGAGCTCACCACCACACGCGCGCCGCAGGCCACCGAGGTGTTCGCCGCCGACGGCAAGACGCTCATCTCGCGCTTCTTCGACGAAAACCGTCAGGACGTCGCGTTCGAGGACATCTCCCTGCCGATGCGCCAGGCGATGGTCGCCGCCGAGGACCACAACTTCTACACGCACAAGGGCGTCGACGTGAAGGGCAGCGTCCGCGCACTGCTCAACAACACCGCGGGCGGGGCGCAGCAGGGCGCCTCGACGCTGACCATGCAGTTCGTCCGGATGTCCACCGTCTACACCGCGCCAACGTACGAGGCCGCGGTCCGGGCCGGCGAGGACACCACGGCCCGCAAGGTCCGGGAGATGCGCCTCGCCCAGCAGGCGGAGAAGCAGTTCACCAAGGACGAGATCCTGACCCGCTACCTCAACCTCGCGCCGTTCGGTCACAACACCTACGGGGTGTACGCGGCGAGCCAGTTCTACTTCGGCAAGAAGCCGAAGGACCTGACCATCGCCGAGGCGGCGCTGATCGCCGGGATGGTGAAGTCGCCCACCTACACCGACCCCCTCGACGCCAAGGGCAAGGAACGCGCGCTCGACCGCCGCAACTGGGTGATCGGCCAGATGGTGGAGATCAAGGCGATCACGCCGGCCGAGGCGGAAGCGGCCAAGAAGGAGAAGCTGACCGTACGGGGCACGCGCCCGGCCAACGGCTGCACGGTCACCAAGCCCAACGACTGGGGCTTCTTCTGCGACTACTTCCGCCGCTGGTGGCTGGAGCAGGAGGCGTTCGGCGCGACCCAGTACGACCGCGAGCGGCGGCTGCACAGCGGTGGCTACCGGGTCGTGACCACGCTCGACCCGAAGGCGCAGAAGGCCGCCCGGGACAACGTCGAGGCACGGCTGGAGACCGGGCACAAGCACGCGCTCATGGTCGCCGCGGTCGAGCCGGGCACGGGGCGGGTACGCGCGCTCGCCACCAACCGCACCTTCAAGCTCGACAACCCTGCCAACCCGCAGAACAAGCCCTCGTCCAACCCCGACCGCCAGGGCCAGCGGGGCACGTACCCCAACACCACCAACCCGCTGCTGACCGGCGGTAGCGGCTACCAGGCGGGCTCGACCTTCAAGATCTTCACGCTGGTGGCCGCGCTGGAGATGGGGTACCCGCTCGACTACCACATCAATTCGCCGCAGCGGTACCCGTCCAAGTACCGGGGCGCCTCCGGCAAGTCCGCCTGCCCCGGCAGCGACCAGTGGTGCCCCAGCAACAGCAGCCCCAGCCTCGCCGGTATGCACAACGCGTGGACCGCCTTCGGCAAGTCGGTCAACACCTACTTCGTCCCGCTGGAGGAGTTGGCCGGCGCGGCGAACACCGTGGCGGCGGCGAAGAAGCTCGGCATCCGCTTCCCCAACGCGGCCGACGCCCGGAGGGCGAACGACAAGGAAACGGCCGACAGGTGGGGCGCGTTCACGCTCGGCGTCTCCGGCACGACCCCGCTCGACCTCGCCAACTCGTACGCCACGCTGGCCGCGGACGGCAAGCACTGCGAGCCGATCCCGGTACAGGAGATCAAGGACATCGACGGCAAGGCGCTGGAGGTCGCCAACCCCCGGTGCGACCAGGCGATCGACCCCGAGGTGGCGCGGGCCGCGATCGACGCCGCCCGGTGCCCGGTGGGCGACCAGTCCGCCTTCGGTGAGTGCCACGGTTCGACCGCGGGGGCGGCGCGCTCGGCGGTCGGTCACCCCATCGCCGGCAAGACCGGTACGACCGACAGCCGGCGCACCGCGTCGCTGGCGATCACCACTCGCACGATGTCGGTCGCTGGCATCATGGCCGACCCGGACTGGCCGGAGACCAGCGCGAGCATGAGCCACAGCATCGTCACGCCCGCGGTGTACGACACGCTCGGCGACATCATGCGGGGGCAGCCGCAGCAGGACTTCCCGCGGCCGAGTGAGAAGTACGCGTACGGCCAGCAGCGCTCCATCCCCGACGTCACCTGCCAGTCGGTCGAGGCGGCGAGGGCCACCTTGGAGGGTCAGGGATTCCGCGTGGAGGTCAGCTCCGAGCCGGTCGGGTCGACCTGCCCGGCGGGCTCGGTCGCCGGCACCGAGCCGGCCGGCCGCACGATCGAGGGCGGCCTGGTCGTGCTGCGGACCAGCAACGGGGTCGCCAGCTCCCCGCCTGCGTCGCCTCCCGCCGGGTAGCGGGGGGCCCGGCACGAAAAAGCGCCGCCCGGTGGGGTGAACCACCGGGCGGCGCTAGGCGTCGGTGTGCAGGTCGCCTCTCGGCGAGTGGCACGACGCGGCTCCAGCCGGACGGTATTCCGCGAAGGCAATTTAGGTGAGGCCCGGGGACACTGGACACACCGACAGTCATCTCAACGGCACACCCCCGGTCGGTGTTCCGGGCCCGGAAGTGGCCCGCGCCACACTCAGTCCCGCAGGCGGCTGGGATCCACCTCACGCCCGGGGTAGCGGGTGAGGTACTCGGTCTCCAGCTCGGCCGTGCGCCGCAGGTGGTTGGCCAGCGCGGCGTCCGAGCCGTGCCGCAGCGTGTCCAGCCGGGTCCGGTGCAGGCTGGCCATCTCCCGGATGAGATCGTCGTCGGTGAGGTCGGCAGCGTCGACCCCGGTGTAGAGATCGGCTTCCGCGTACTGCGCTGGTCCGCTCATGTACCCACCGTTGCCCAGACCGGACCCCGCCAAACCTCCGCCGGTACTCTCGGGCGTATGAGACGGCTGTGGACGCCCGCGTGGATCGCGCGTCACGCGCTCGCGGTCGTTCTCGTGGGCGGATTCCTCGGGCTCGGCTGGTGGCAGATCAGCCGGGCCGCCGGGGGCAACACGCTCAGTTGGGCATACGCGTTCGAGTGGCCGGTGTTCGCGGCGTTCGTGGTGTTCATCTGGTTGCGCGAGGTGCGCCTGACCCTCCGGGGCGAGCCCGAGGTGCCGGTCGCGGAGGTGCCGGTCTCGCCCGCCCCGGCCGGGGAGCAGACCACGCCCACCACGGCCTTCCGCCGTCCCGTCCGCACCGCGCGGCAGCCCGTCGGGTACGACGACAGTGGCGACCCCGAGCTCGCGGCGTACAACCACTACCTGGCCTGGCTCAACGAGCACCCGGGCGCCCGGCCCGCCGACTACCCGGGTTGAGTGGAGGAGTAAACCGTGGGGGGAGCCCTGCTGCGCTACCGTGCGATCGCGTACGTCGTCGGCGTGATCCTGATCCTGCTCGTGGTGATCGGCATGCCGCTCAAGTACGCCTGGGACGAGCCGATAGTCGTGGAGACCGTGGGACCCGCGCACGGCTTCCTCTACATGGTCTACCTGATCGCCGTCTTCGACCTGGCCCGCCGCACCCGGTGGGGGCTGCGCCGCATGCTGCTGGTGATGCTCGCGGGCACGATCCCCTTCGTGTCCTTCTACGCCGAGCGGATCGTGACCCGCTGGGTGCGGGAGCCGGCCACGGTCAGCGGCTGACCTCGCCGAATTCGCCTGCCCGCAGGCCCGCGCAGAACGCCTTCCACGCTGTCGCGGAGACTTCGAGGAACGGGCCGTCCGGTGCGGTGGAGTCGCGGATCGAGACGCCTTTCGCGCCGACCGCCACCTCGACGCAGTTGTGCGATTCGCACTGCCCGCTCTTACGCCAGTTTTTCGGATCCGCCACGGCAACCTGCCCCCTCCGCGGACTGGTGCGCGCCGGCCATGACGGCACCGCCCCGCACTCGCGCTGGTATCAAATGTTTCATGTCGGGGCATCCACAGAAAGGAGGTGGTGCATGAATGAATGCCCTCCTGACCGCTACCAATGTGCCACAGGCTGTCACCGATCCATGAACAGCAAAAGAGGGCACCCATTGGGGGATGCCCTTTGTCTGGTGGCGCGGGGAGAGCTCCCCGGGTGCGGACCCGGGGAACCGGCCCTATCGAAGGTCGAACTGACCTGCACGGACGCCGCTGATGAACGCCGCCCAGGCGGGGCGGGCGAAGGCCAGCTGGGTGTCCGGGACCGCGCTGTTGCGAATTGCGATCTCGTCGGGGCGCTTAGCCACCTCGACACAGTTGTGCGCTTCGCAGCGAGCGCTCTTCCGCCACACGTCGGCGACGGAATCTGTCTGAGCCATCCGGTGCTCCTCTTAAGCAGCCGCAGCAATGTCGCGGCCAAGCGCCGTGACGCCACACTGTAGCGCATGAAGACCGGACTCATGTGTCCAAACCGCCACACTTACGGTCGAGTCGGAACCGCACCTTTGACGGATGCTTTGGCCGACGCAAACCGGCGCTGGAAAAAGCTAGCAAGGCAGGTGTAGCCTTCACAAGACTAGCTAAATGGCAGGTCGCGTCTAGCCAGGTGGCATTCTGCACGGAGCGATCTCTGGCGCGTGACGCGTCGCGCAGCCGGGGAGGGTCGCCGATGACGACGGTGCATGGGCCTACGGTCGGCCGGCGCCGACTGCGGTCCGCTTTGCGCCGGGCGCGGGATGCGGCGGGCCTGACCCAGGAGCAGGTGGCGGCGGCCATGGACTGGTCGCTCTCCAAGCTCATCCGGATCGAGGCCGGTTCGGTCTCGATCTCGACCAACGACGTCAAGGCACTGCTCGGCCACTACCGGATGACCGACCAGCAGCAGATCAACGAGCTGGTGGAGCTGGCCCGGGTCTCCCGGCGCCGCACCTGGTGGTCGCAGTACAAAGACACGCTCCCCAGCGCGTACGCCTCCTACATCGGCCTGGAGATCGAAGCTTCGGCCCTCTCGTTCTTCCAGCCCTCGGGCATCCCCGGGCTCTTGCAGACCGAGGCGTACGCACGAGCCGCCGTCACCGCTGCCTCCACCACCGTCGGCGACATGATGGACGCGGAGCAGATCGAGGTGCGGCATGCGATTCGCATGCGGCGGCAGAAGGAGGTGCTCGACCGCCCCGACCGGCCCGACATCGACGTCGTGCTCGACGAGGCCGCCCTGCACCGCCAGACCGGCGGCCCGGAGCGCCTGCGCGAGCAGCTGCTCCACCTCGCTGACGTCGGGCGGCTGCCCAGGGTGACCATGCGAGTGCTGCCCTTCACGGCTGGCGACTACGCCCCGCAGGGGCCGTTCGTGATCCTGGGCTTCCCTGACGAAGACGACACCGATGTCGTCTACCTCGAGGGCGTTCTCGCCCAGGATGTGCTCGACCGCCCCGCCGACGTGGCCGCATACCAGCAGACGTTCGACCGCCTCCGGGAGATGTCCCTGGAGCCCGAGGAGTCCCTCGCAAAGATCACCAAGGTGGCTGGCCAGCTCGGCTGAGCGGCGGAAACGCAGGAGCGGCGGCATGACTGCGACATATGGACCCACCGTCGGTCGGCGACGGCTCCGGTCCGCGTTACGCGCGGCGCGGGAGGCGGCGGGCCTCACCCAGGAGCAGGTCTCCCAGGAGATGGACTGGTCCCTCTCCAAGGTGATCCGGATCGAGTCCGGCGCGGTCGGCGTCTCCCCCATCGACGCGCGCGCCCTCCTGAAGCTGTACGGGGTGAGCGACCGGGAGCGGATCGACGAGCTGGTCGGGCTGGCCCGGTCCTCGCGGGCGCGCCGCTGGTGGTCGACGTACGCGGGGGCGCTCCCCGCGCCGTACACGGCGTACATCGGGCTGGAGGCGGAGACCTCGTCGGTGCTCTGCTACACGCCCACCAAGCTCCCGGCGCTCTTCCAGACCGAGGCGTACGCGGCGAAGGCGGTCCGCCGCGACCAGCCCGGTGGCGACGAGCAGAGCCAGGTGGAGGTGCGGCTCGCCCGCCAGCGCGAGGTGCTCGACAAGGCCGACCCGCCCCACATCACCGCGGTGATCGACGAGGCGGTGGTCCGGCGCATCGCCAACGACCCGCGCACCAAGCGCGAGCAGTTGGAGCGGCTCGTGTCGCTGGGCGCCCAGCCCAACATCACCATCCAGGTGCTGCCCTTCGCCGCCGGCGTCGACGGATTCCCCAACCCGTTCGCGATCCTCGAGTTTCCCGACCCGTCCGACGTCGTGATGTACGTGGAGAACGGCCTCGCCGACGACGTGGTCGACCAGCCCGACCTGGTGCGGCCGTTCCGGCACGAGTTTGAGCGGCTGCGCGAGATGGCGCTCAGCCCGGCCGAGACCCAGGAGATGATCAAACGGATCGTGGGCGGGCTCGAGTGAGCCCGCCCACGATCGGTGTGGCCCCCCGGCCCCACCTGCGCCCTTCATCCGGTCACTGCTGCCGCCTTGCCGGGCGGCTGCCGAACTTCGGGCGAAGTCTCTCCTATGGACGCATGCGCCACATGTTTACCGTCACCAGGGGCTCGGCCAGGCCGCCGAGCCGGTAGGCCTCCTGTGCCCGGAGCAGTGCCCGGGTCACCTGACCGTACTGCCGCTCCTCGTCGCTGCTGAAGAGCAGCACCGTCATGCCGCGGAACTCGCCCCACAGCTCGAAGGCCCTGGGCCGCAGGCGGTGGCCGATCGTCGCCACGAGGAATGGGATGAACGCCACCGCCGTGAGCGCCAGATATGCCTGGGCGCTCAGATCGTTGAAATCGGTGGTCACGCCGAGCGCGACCCCGATGGCGGCCAGCACGATCGCGGTCACCGTCACCGACCGAACGGTGAGCTGATGGTGCGGGCCCCGTGCCGTGTGCAGGTGGTGCAACTCGCCGACCGGAAAACGCCGACCACCGACGATGAACCAGTCGCGCGTCACCACGATGCCCGGCCGCTGGTAGAGCGGGCCGACTGATTTCGGGGTTGTTACGTCTACTGGTGTTACAGGCTGTGGTGCTGGTGACCGCGCGGGGTAGCGAGTAGTCTGCACTGCATGCCTCCTACGGCTCGTGAGGCGGGCTGGTGTGGTGGTCTTTGAGATCGGCACCTGGTGGCAGCCAGGTGCCGATCGTCTTTCGCGCTCCAGTGCCGCATCAGAGCTCTGTGCCGCCTTCAAACTGCGTTGCCGCTTGCGCGACCCAAGGGCCCTGTTGCCATTGTGCGAGATGCCATCTAGTCGAGGGAAGGGGCGCAATCAGCCACCTGGCAGATTGGAAGCGGTCTCCTAGCGGTACGGCGCCACTTTCCGCCCCCCATGTCCGATTTACCGGCACCGTCGCCCACCCAACGCGTAGAGCGACAAATCACCCATCACCCTTACGGCGACGTCACTCGGATCCACGAACTAATCACTATGAGTGACCTCGACATTTCGCTTATTGGCGGGCGTCAGTCACAAGTCACCCTCAGGCCACTTTCGCCCAACCGGCCCCGGCGCTAGGTTGGAGCCGCTGGTCCGGTCGTCAGTCACTCCCCCGGGTGGCGCCGGTCCGGTGCCGCCGAATCGCACGACGGTCACGCTCCGTCTGCGAATCGGGGACCCACCTTCTGCACTGGGGTGAATCCGCGAGCCGCGGTAGGGCGATCTTCCCGCCCGAACCCGTCAGCTAACCCGGTAGGCGGCGTTGGGGAAGAAGGTCACCGTTTGTCTTCCGCGCGGAAGCTGTTGCGCGCCCTCGTACTGGTCGCCCTCGGGTTCGGGCTGACCGTACCGGCCGCGGCGGCCCAGGCCGAGCCGTCACCCAGCGAGCTGACGGACCAGATCAACAAGGCGTCGACCGAGCTGGAGAAGGTCGTCGAGGCGTACAACAAGCTCAACGAGCAGCTCAAGCAGACCAAGGCCGCCTCGGCCGAGCTGGCCGCCAAGATGGGCCCGCTCGAGGCGCAGCTCGCCCAGGCTGACGCCGAGGTGGGCGCGATGGCGGCGGTGGCGTACCGCACCGGGCAGGTGGGCGCCGCGAGCGCGCTGCTCGACGGGAGCGGCCCCCTCGCCGACCGGCTCGGCATGCTCGACCAGCTCGCCCGCGACCGCCAGCGCCAGTTGGCCGGCTTCACGGCCGCCGAGCGGCGGTACACCGAGGAGAAGGCGAAGCTCGACGCCACGCAGGCCAAGCAGACCGCCCAGCTCAAAGAGCTCGCGGCCGGCAAGAAGAAGATCGAGGCGGATCTCAAGAAGCTGTACGAGATGCGGGAGCGGGCGTACGGCGCGGCCACCTCACCGAGCGGCGGCAAGTACACCGGCACCGTCCCCTCCGTCTCCGGCAAGGCCGGCGTGGCGGTGCGGTTCGCGTACGACGCGATCGGCAAGCCCTACGTGTGGGCGGCCGACGGCCCGAACGGGTACGACTGCTCCGGGCTCACGCTCGCCGCGTGGCGGGCGGCCGGCAAGCAACTGCCGCACAACGCCGCGATGCAATGGGACGCGGTGGCGCACATCGGCCGTGGTTCGCTCCAGCCGGGCGACCTCGTCTTCTACCGCGACCTCGGCCATGTCGCCATCTACGTGGGCAGCGGCAAGGTCATCCACGCGCCGACGTTCGGCGAGAGCGTCAAGCTGGCGTCGGTCGACATGATGAACCCGTACGGCTACGGCCGGGTCCGCTGACCCGCCCGAAAAATCTTCAACTGCGCCGATCAGGGACAGGGGATCGCGGTTCGCTCGCGGACACGCCGGTCTCCTGCCCTTGGTCGACGCATGAATCCCTGATCGGCGAGGTACCGGGCCGGCGGGAAGTGTCGTACCGCGGGCGCACCGTCGGGGCATGACTGAGCGCACCGATGCGAGCACGGCCGTGAGCCTGGCCGCCGAGCCGTATTCGTTCGACCTGTCCCTGCGCGCCCTCGCCGGCTTCGCGCCCACCGCCGGCGGCCACGTGATCGCCGGCGGCCGCGTGCGCAAGGCGTTCCTGCTCGGCGCCGACGCCGTGGTCGCCGAGGTGGGCCCCGGCGCCCCGGGCTCCGGCCCCGCAGTCACGCTCCACGCCGAGCGCCACCTGTCACCCGGGGAGCGAGCGGCGGTGCACCAGGCCGTCGGGCGGTGGCTCGGCCTCGACGACGACCTCACTGGCTTCCTCGACGTGGCCGAGCGCGACCCGGCCATGGCCACGCTGCTGCGCGCCGCACACGGGCTGCACCAGGTGCGTTTCGGCTCGCTCGCCGAGGGCACCGTCTACTTCGCACTGATCCAGCGCAGCACGCAGTGGTACGCGGCGGCCCGCAAGCGCCGCGTCGCCGCCGAGCTGGGGCCACGGCTCCGGCTCGACGGCGTGGAGCACGTCGCCTTCCCTTCGCTCGCCACCGTCTCCGCGCTGGACGACCGCGACCTGATCCGGTTCGCGGGCAGCCGGCTCCGCGCCGCCCGCGTCCGCGAGGTGGTCGACGGCGTGGCCGCGCTCGATGAGGAGTGGCTGCGCACGGGCCCCTACGACGAGGTGCGCAAGGCACTGCTCGCCGTTCCGGGCATCGGCACCTTCACCGCGCACGCCCTGCTCCTGCGAGTGCTCGGCCGTCCCGACGACGTCCCGCTGGAGATGGCCCAGTTCGAAGACGCGGCCCGCCGGCTCTACGGCGATCCCCCGCCCAGCCCGGCCGAGCTGCGCGCGGCCTACGGGCCGTTGGTCGGCTGGTGGGCCTACTACGCCCGCACCGCCGCCTCCTGGCTCCCGCAAGACACCGCCGTCGCCGTTCCGGCCTAGGGCCTAGTGCCCACCGGAGTTCACCGGTTGACCGGCGGTCCCTTCGGCCGCTGGTCACCGGCAGCCGCGAGACCCGCGCCCCGCGCCGAAGAGGCTGCCCGGGCGCGGGCCCTCGGGACAGACGAGCGGCCGGCGTCCGATGTGGACGCCGACCGCTCGGTGGGCTGATGGGGGTGGTGTCAGGCGGCCTGTAGGCCCTCGGCCCGAGCCAGCTCGCGGAGCCGGCCCAGTGCCTGGATCTCCAGCTGGCGGATCCGCTCACGGGAGAGGGAGAAGCGCGAGGCGACCTCGGTGAGCGAGTGCTCGCGCCCGTCCTCCAGGCCGTAGCGTGCCCGCATGATGCCGGCCGACCGGTCGTCGAGGTGGTTGAGCAGACCCTCGATGCGCTGGCGCTCAAGGGCGGTCAGCACGACCTCCTCCGGCGACGGCGCGTCGCTGTCGGCCACCAGGTCGCCGAGGTTGGTGTCGCCGTCGTCGCCGACCGGCGTGTCCAGCGACACGGTGTCCTGCGACCAGCGCACCAGCTCGTGCACCCGCTCGACCGGCACGCCCAGCGCCACCGCGATCTGCTCCGGCTCCGGGTCGGAGCCGAGCTCGCGGGTCAGCTGGCGAGCCACATTACGCATCCGGTTGACGTCTTCGACCAGGTGCACCGGCAGCCGCACGGTGCGCTCCTGCTGGGCGATCGCCCGGCTGATCGCCTGGCGGATCCACCACGTCGCATAGGTCGAAAACTTGAAACCGCGCTCGTAGTCGAACTTCTCCACGGCGCGCACCAGGCCGGTGTTGCCCTCCTGGATCAGGTCGAGCATCGGCATCCCCGACCGCACGTAGCGGCGGGCGATCGACACGACCAGCCGAAGGTTGGCCCGTATGAAGAGATCCTTCGCGCGCTCGCCCTCGAAGACGATGCGCTCCAGCTCCTCCTGCCCGACGCCCTTCGGGATCTGCCCCTCGTCGAGCAGGTGCTCGGCGTACAGCCCGGCCTCGATGGCCTTCGAGAGGTCGACCTCGGTAGCGGCGTCGAGCAGTGGCGTCCGGGAGATCTCGTGTAGGTAGACACCAACCAGGTCGCGCTCTTCGGCGACCTCGTCGGTGCGCATCACCACATTGCTTTCCACGTTGCTCACGATCCCCTCGCTCGCCCCTGTTGCTCTCTTGCGTGCGGTCCCCACGTTCATCAGCCCTCCCCCGTAATCTCCGCTATCCCCCGCGGTGCTGACACCTACACAACAGATGAGACGCGTAAGGGATTCCATCTGCTGAGTCGAAAGTGTCACGAATGCCTGAGTCTTAGCTGAGAGTGCGGTGCATACTTGCTGTGCACTGCCCTCATCAGGGCGTTTGGGAGCAGACCCGGTGGCGGATTGGGCGGCCGCTGCGCGCACTTCGCCCGAATAATGACACCATCCAGGCTCCGTGGCACACAGCGATCCGGGTCACTACCTCTCTGCGATCCTCGTCACTTCACAGTACGCACGTACGCCGTAGGTGGTTCACCGTCTGATCGAGGATTACCCGGGTCACATGACACCTAACTCGGGGCCGCCGCGGATCCATCCCGGGCGTGGCCGCGATCACGTCGGGTGACCCCCGCGCGGGCACTTTCAGGGGTAGCTCGGGCCTTCGGCGAGAGCGGCGAGCGCGCCACGCACCTGGCCGGCGGAGCGCACCAGCGCGCCCTGGGCCTCGGCCACGCCCGCCCCGGAGACGAGCGCCACAAGGGCCACCTTGAGGTCGCCCTCCGCCTCGGCGAGCGCGCGGCGGCAGACCTCCTCGGCGTACCCGGTCGCCTCCTCCAGGATGGAGATCATGCGGCCGCGCAGCTTCGCGTTGGTGGCGACCATGTCGATCATCAGGTTGGAGTAGACCCGGCCGAGCCGCACCATCACCGCCGTGGAGAAGGCGTTCAGCACCAGCTTCTGTGCGGTCGCCGCCTTCATCCGGGTCGAGCCGGTCACCACCTCCGGGCCGGTGTCCAGGCCGATGAAGACGTCGACGCCGGTGGCCGCCGCGGCGTCCGGGTCGGCCGCGACGAGTACCGTGCCCGCGCCCGCCGCCCCGGAAGCGCTCAGGGCGCCCAGCACGTACGGGGTGCGCCCGCTCGCCGCGAGCCCCACCACGAGGTCGCCGGCGCGTACGCACTCGGTCGCCTCGCGGGCGCCGCCCTCTTCGTCGTCCTCGGCATCCTCGACCGGCCGGAAGACCGCCTCGGGGCCGCCGGCGATGTGGGCGCAGAACCAGTCTTCCGGCGAGTTGAAGGTGGGCGGCAGCTCGGCGACGTCGAGCACGCCGAGGCGTCCTGAGGTGCCGGCGCCGAAGTAGTGCACCCGGCAGCCGGAGCGGATCGCGGTGACCGCCAGGTCGACGGCCGAGGCGATCTCGTCGAGCACCGCCGCCACCGCGGTCGGCACGGTGCGGTCGGCGTCGTTGATGACCCGCAGCACGTCGCGAGTGGACATGAGGTCGAGGTCGGCGCTGGCGGGGTTACGCCGCTCGGTCGGTGACCCGACCCGGACCACCGCGCGCCCGTCCGCCTCCGCCGTCATCGCGCCCCCCTGCGCCCTCGATCGGAGACCCGGTGGCGGGACAGGCCCGCGAGATCCCGGATCGACACGCAGCCGGCGGTGGTCACCGCGACCGCCGCGTGGTGCCCACGCGGTGGGTCTGCACGGCCTCGGCGGTGACCTCGAGCGCGCGGCGGGCCTTGCTCCGGTTGCGGGCCGCCACGCCCACGAACAGGCAGTCGACGACGGTCAGCTGGGCCAGGCGGCTGGCCATCGCGCCGGACCGGTACGTCGTCTCGCGCGCCGCCGTGGTGAGCACGAAGTCGGCCACCTCGGTGATCGGGGATCTGGGGAAGTTGGTGAGTCCGACTGTCGTGGCGCCCCGCGCCCGCGCCTGCTGCAACACCTCGACCACATCGGACGTCGTGCCGGAGTGGGAGATGCCGATCGCCACGTCGCCCTTGCCGAGCAGCGCCGCCGAGGTGAGCGCGAGGTGCACGTCCGGCCAGGCGAACGCGGTGCGCCCGATGCGGTGCAGCTTCTGCTGGAAGTCGGACGCGACGAAACCACTCGCGGCGGCACCGTAGATGTCCACGCGGCCGGCGCCGTTGATGGCGTCGACCACCTGCTCGCAGACGGCCGGGTCGAGCTGCTCGGCGGTCTCCTCCACGGCTCGCGCGTCGTTGAACGCGATCGTCGCGATGATCTGGGCCAGGTCGGCACCGGGCGGGATGTCGCCACCGACGACCCGCGCGTCCGGCGGCTCGACCCGGCGCGCGGCCTCGGCGGCGAGCCGGATGCGCAGCTGCGGGTAGCCCTCCATGCCGACCGAACGGCAGAAGCGGATCACTGTCGCCTCGGATGTCTCCGCGGCTGTGGCGAGGTCGGTGATGGTGCGCCGGGCGGCGTCGGCCGGGTCGGCCACGACGAGTCGCGCCACGCGCTGCTCCGCGGGCGACAGCGACGGCAGCAGGCCGCTGATGTGCACGATCAGCCCGCTCGCCTCGTTAGTCGCAGAAACCTTCGTCGTCTTCGCCACGGATGAAACTTACTTTCAGAGAGGTCGGACCGTCAACCGTGACCTCGGTATCTGCGACGGTACGCCGTACACCTCGGCCTCAGCCTCGGCTTTTGCTGGCCAAGCGTGCCATTCTCCACGCCGTTCGGTTCATCCCGACGTGGCGGGACGGTGAGGATACGGTTTGGGCCATGTTTGATCGCACCGCGCTCATCACGGGCGGCACTGGAGGGCTTGGCGGCGCCGTCACGGCCGCCTTCCGCGCCGCGGGCTGGCGCACCGTCGTACCCGTGCGTGAAGATCCGCCCGCCGACGACGGCGCTGTCTACCTGACCGCGGACCTCACCGATCCGGCGGCGGTGGCGGCGGCCGTGGCCGCCGCCACGAGCGATCCGGCGGCGCCGCTGCGGGCGGTGGTCAACCTGGTCGGCGGCTACGCCTCGGGCGGGCTCGTGCACGAGACGCCGATCGACGACTTCGAGGGCATGTTGACGCTCAACCTGCGCCCGACCTACCTCGTGACCCAGGCCGCCCTGCCCCACCTCGTCGAGACCGGCGGCGGCTCGGTGGTCTGCGTCTCCTCGCGCGCGGCGCTCGCCCCCTTCCCCGGCGCGATCGGCTACGTCACGGCGAAGGCCGCGGTGCTGGCATTCGCCAACGCGGTGGCGGTGGAGTACAAGTCCAGGAGCGTGCGGTGCAACACCGTGCTGCCGAGCGTCATCGACACCCCCACCAATCGGGCCGCCCAACCGGACGCCGACACCTCCCGATGGGTACGGCCCGAGGAGATCGCCCCGGTGATCCGCTTCCTGGCCGGCGAGGAGTCGGCGCCGATGAGCGGCGCGGCCATCCCGGTCTACGGGCGGGCGTAGGTCGGACCCGCGAGCATCTCGAGGTGCTCGTTGATCCGGGCGGTCACCTCGTCGGGCGTACCACTGGCATCAATTACGACAAACGACTTGAATTCTGGCAAAGAGCGATATGCCACGTCCGAGGTTGCCAGAAACTCCTCGCTCTCGTGGTCCTCCCCACGCAGGTCGATCCGGCGCACCGCCTCGGCCGCGTCCAGGGCCAGGAAGAAGGTCATGTCCGGCCGGGGAAAGAGCGCGTACGCCGCCCGCGCGAACCACTCCGCCACCCGGCTGCCCTCGTGCGCGCGGATGCTCGCGTACTGGCAGACGGCGTACCGATCCATGACCGCCACCCGGCCGCGCAGGCGGGACCGGAGCAGCGCGCGGGCGATGGCGAGCCAGCGCAGGATCGACTCGACCAGCAGGAGTCCGGCACGGCCGAGCAGGCGCTGGGCGTCACTGCCGCGGCCCAGGCGCTTGGCGAGCCGGCCGAACCAGCGGCGGCCACCGGCGTTCTGCCAGTAGGTGGCGGGTAGCCCGACCTCGGTCAGCGCCGCGGCCAGCCGGTGGGCCTGGGTGGTCTTGCCGGAGCCGTCCACGCCCACAAGGGCGACAACCCGTGGCCGCCTCGTCACAGCAAGCCGAACTCTGGATAGATCACGGCGATCCAGGCTACCTGAGCAGCGCCACCTCGTACTTTCGGCTAGATTTCTCGGAGCCATTTGGTCTAAGGTGAGATAGCTGATCGGTTAGCCCCGCCAGGATGATCGGGCAGCGCACGAGCACAAGAAGTACGAACACGAGTCCGGACACAGGTGCAGGGAGGATCACCATGACCGCGACACACGTGCACCAGCCGAAGAGCAACGCCCTCCTGGACGAGCGCCAGGTCACTGATAGCGCCGCCGACATGCTTACCACGATGGCCTCGCTGCCGACGCACCACCCGTCCCGGGCCAGGGTGCGCGACCAGGTGATCGAGTCGTGGCTGCCGCTGGCGCAGCACCTCGCCAACCGCTTCGCCGGACGTGGTGAGCCGATCGAGGATCTGGTGCAGACGGCCACCGTCGGGCTGATCAAGGCGGTCGACAAGTTCGACCCCGCGCGCGGCGTCGAGTTCGCCGCGTACGCGATCCCCACCATCATCGGTGAGATCAAGCGTCACTTCCGTGACCGCACGTGGGACATCCGCGTTCCCCGCCGCCTCCAGGAGCTGCGGCTCAGCATCTCCGAGGCGACGAGCACGCTGCTCCAGACGCTCGGCCGCTCGCCGACCGTCGCCGACATCGCCGCGCACATCGGGATCAGCGAGGAAGAGGTCCTGGAAGGGCTGGAAGGCGCCCGGGCGTACAACGCGGTGTCGCTCTCCATGCCGACCAGCGACGGCGACCGCGCCACCGAACTGGGCGACATGCTCGGCAGCGAGGACAGCGAGTTCGAGCTCGCCGAGCTGCGGGTCGCCCTCGGCCCCGCCCTCGCCGCCCTGGACCAGCGCGAGCAGAAGATCCTCACCCTCCGCTTCTACGGCAACATGACCCAGTCGCAGATCGCCGACCAGATCGGCGTCTCGCAGATGCACGTGTCCCGGCTGCTCGCCCGGGCGCTGGCCAAGCTCCGCGGCCACCTCGGCGAGGACTCCGCCTAGGTCACGCGGGCGTTCGCCACACACCAGCCGCGACGGCGGTTCGCCGTCTGCACCAGGCGCTCGGCGGCGGTTCGCCGTGCGAGCGATCCAAATGCGCACGGACGGTCCGGTGTGCCCGTCAGGGGGTTTCGACCCCGAGGAGGGGCACGGGTCACACCGGTCCGTCCGTGCGCGCGTACCCCGCTGGTGGCGTGTCAACCGAGTGCCGCCCGGGTATCTGTACTTCCTCCCCCCGAGCGACCGAGCTGAGGAGCCTTCATGAGCGTTGACGAGGGACTGCTCAACACACTCAAGCGAGTTGCCGCCACCTTGAAGCAGGCCGAGATCCCGTTCGCACTCGGCGGAAGCTTCGCCGTGTACGCGCACGGCGGCCACTCCGGCGACCACGACGTCGACTTCCTGATCCGGGAGGAGGACGTCGAGCGCGCGCTGGAGGCGTTGGTGGCGACCGGCTTCCGGGCCGAGCGGCCGCCCGAGGACTGGTTGGTCAAGGTCTACGACGACGACGGCCGGATGGTGGATCTGATCCACCATCCGCTGGACACGCCCGTTACCGAGGAGACGCTGGCCGACACCGTCCCCCGGGTCGTCGACGCGATCGTCATGCCGTGCCTGACCGCCACGCAACTGATGATTCACAAGCTGCTGAGCTTCACCGAGCACTACTGCGACTTCACTCGAGGGCTGCCGCTCGCCCGGTCGCTGCGCGAGCAGATCGACTGGGACCGCGTCCGCAAGGAGACCGCGCAGTCGCCGTACGCCGAGGCGTTCCTCCTGCTGCTCGAACGCCTGGAGGTGGTCCCATGATCGACGAGTACGTGGAGGCGGCCGTACAGCGGCTCCTCACCGAACACTCGGACCTCGCCGAGCAGGGCATCACAGTGGCCCGCCGGGAACGCACGATGCTCCTCCGCGGAGAGGTGGAGAGCACCGCCCGCCGGGACGAGATCGTGCGGCTGGTCGAGGAGCACTTCCCGGACATACCGCTCTGGGTCGACATCGGCATCACGCGCACGAACCCACCAAGCGAGCCGGAGGTCCTTCCGTGAAAGAGGCGTACGACCCACCGATCCGGATAGCGGCGGTCGGCGACGTCCACATGGACCAGGACGTACTCGGCCGCTTCCGCCCGGCGCTGGAGCAACTGTCCGAACAGGCCGATCTGCTGCTGCTGGCCGGCGACCTGACCCGGCACGGCACCGAGGCCGAGGCGCGTTGCGTGGCCCAGGAGTTCGGCCACCTCGACGTACCGGTGATCGCGGTGCTGGGCAACCACGACTACCACTGCGACCAGGTGGAGACGGTCGTGGACGTGCTGACCGACGAGGGCGGCATTACCGTCCTGGAGGGCGGCAGCACGGTCGTGGAGACCCCCGCCTGCCGCGTCGGTATCGCCGGCGCGAAGGGCTTCGGCGGTGGCTTCGCGGGGCGGTGCGCCAGCGAGTTCGGCGAGCCGGAGATGAAGGCGTTCGTACGCACCACCAGCGCCGTGTCGGACCGGCTGGGGCAGGCGCTGCGCGACCTCGACTGTGACGTACGGATCGCGCTGACCCACTACGCGCCGGTGCCGGACACGCTCGCCGGTGAGCCGCCGGAGATCTACCCGTTCCTCGGCTCGTACCTGCTCGGTCAGGCCATCGACTCGGCGCCCACCGCGCTGGCCGTGCACGGGCACGCGCACGCTGGCACCGAGCGGGGCGCGACGCCGGGCGGCGTACGGGTGCGGAACGTGGCGCATCCCGTCATCAAGCAGGCTTACAGCGTCTTCCGACTGGGCTGAGAACGGGTTTCTGCGCAGACCACCAGGGGTACCTACAACACATGGAATTTCTTCTGTGGATCCTCGCGGTTGTACTCGTGGTCGCCGGCGTCCTGGCGCTCTTCCGCCGGCAGGTCCTGTGGGGCATCGTCCTCATCATCGTCGGGCTGCTCGTTGGCCCGGGCGGCGTCAGCATCTTCACCTAACCCCCTCCGTACACAGGCCGATCTGGACGGTTCGCGGCTCCCCCAACAGCCGCGAGCCGTCCAGATCTGTGTAAGGTGCGGCGCACACCGTGTCCGGCCGGCCACCGCGCCGCGTGCCTCAATCTCTGGTGTGGCTGAGATCCATCACCTGACGTACGGCGCGATGAACCCCGTCGTCGCCTACCTGATCGCCTTCGTCGGCTCGCTGCTCGGCTTGGTCTGCACGACCCGGGCGCGGGCCGCTCGCCATCCCAGGCGGCGCAACCGGTGGCTGGTCCTGGCCGCCATCACGATCGGTGGCGCCGCGGTCTGGCTCATGCACTTCACCGCGATGTTCGGCTTCGACGTGCCGGACAGCCCGGTCCGGTACAGCCCGGTACTCACGGTCGCCAGCCTCGTCATCGCGGTCGTTACCACCGGTGCCGCGCTCTTCGTCGTCGGGCGGGGCGACCCGACCCTCGGCCGCGTCGCCATCGGCGGGCTGCTCATCGGCGCCGGCGCCGTGGCGATGCACCACACGGCGATGGCCGCGGTCCGCGTGGCCGGTTGGATCGAGTACGAACCCGCGCTCGTCGCCGCCTCCGCGCTGATCGCCGTCGCGACCGCCATCGCCGCGCTCTGGCTCACCGTGGTGGTACGCGGCTGGCGCGCGGTCGTCGCGGCCGCGTTCCTCCTCGGGCTCGGCCTGTGCGGCATGCACTACACCGGCATGGCCGCCATACGCGTACGGCTGTGGGCGCCCGGCGACAACCGGGTCGAAGGGCTCAGCCCGTCGCTGCTGATCGTGCCGATCACCGTGCTCGCCGCGGTCACGCTGATCGGTGTGGCGTTCAGCGCGCTCCAGGCGATGACCGAGGAGGAGTTCGCCGACGAACGCTGGCCGGCGGCGCGAGTGGTGTGGCCACCGGCCGACCCGGCATCGCCAGGCGGGAGGCCCGGGCAGCGCCCGGCGCGGGCGGTCCGGGCGATCGAGGCACCGCGGGCGGCGCTCGAAGACACCGCCCGGGGCGCCCGGCGTCCACACCGGACCGGGCGCCCCGGCGGGGTCAGCAGCGCGGGACGCCCGGGATGAAGCCGTCGTACCCGGTGTAGACGTACGCGTCGGAGACGAACCGCCCGGTGCCGATCCGGTCCCAGATGTTGCTGGTGCCGTACGTACCGGTGACCGTGGTGCCGGTGGTCTGGCAGTAGATGGTGACCCCGGCACCATCGGCAACCGTGCCGACCGAGCTGTAGCCCGTACCCGGTCCGGATCGGACGGTCAGCGGCGAGCCGGCGGTGTTGACGGTGCCTGCGCCGGTGTTGCCGCCGGAGCAGGCGTTGTCGCTCGTGTACGTCTTCGTGCCCCAGTACAGGGCGAGCGCGCCGTTGAAGCGGATCTGGATGTCGGCGCCGTTCAGCCGCTGCTCGTAGTGCAGGTGCGGCCCGGTCGAGCCGCCCGTGGTGCCGACCCAGCCGATGACCGTGCCGTAGCCCACCGTCTGCCCCACCGAGACGTTGAAGCCGTTGAGGTGCGCGTAGTACGTCGTGTAGCCGCTGCCGTGGTTGATCCGGACGTACTTGCCGTAGCTGGTGTTGCCGAGGTCGGTGACCCGGTCGACGGTGCCGGGCGCGCTCGCCACCACCGGGTCGCCGAGGTCGTCGGTGCGGTTGAAGTCGATCGCGTTCGCCGGGCTGTGGGCGGGGCGGGTCTGCCCGGACCATGACTGTCCACACGGGAACGGGACCTTGAAGGTCGGTGCGGCCTGCGCCGGGCCGGGCCCGACCAGGACCACGGCGGCCGCGATGGCGGTCACCGCCATGAGCCGGAGTACGCGGCGGATCATCCAGAACCTCCCCAGTGACGAAATCCTTCCACTTTGGGCGGCAGTCTGACAGAAACCTTCAGAGAGGGGAAGACGGGCCGACGGAAATTGGCGTGATCCGGTATACCTGGTGCCCATGGCGTCCCCGACGTACCTCGCGACCATGCCGCTGCACGCCATCACCGAGGTCTACGGGGAAGAAGGGCTGCGCCAGCGGTTCGCACTGGAGGTGGCCCGCTTCGGCGCGGCCGACCAGGAGCGGCTGACCGAGGCGCTCGACCTGGCCGCACACCTGCACCGCGACGATCGCCGGGTCCGCGAGCCCTACCTCAACCACCTGCTGCGGGTCGCCATCCGGATCATGTCGCACTACGGCGTCGACGACGTCGACGTGGTCGTGGCGGCACTGCTCCACGACGCGGTCGAAGACCACCCCGGCGAGTTGGGCGGCGGCACCGAGGCGGCGCTGGCCGAGCTGGCGCGGCGGTTCAACCCGCGGGTCGCCGACCTCGTGCGCTCGGTGACCAACCCGGCATACGACCCCGAGCGCGACCGCGACGAGCAGTACCGGGCGCACGTCGCGGAGAGCCTCGACCGCGACCCGTGGGCCCGCGTGATCAAGGTTTCCGACTTCACCGACAACGGGGTCGGCGTCATCCACACCACGGGGCCGAAGGTGCGCAGCTCAGCCATCAAGTACCGGCCGCTCGTGCCGGTCTTCCGGGAGCTGATGGTGCGTCCGGACACGCCGCTCTCCGGCCCGGCGAAGGCCCACATCATGGACCAACTGGACCTCGCCGAGAGCCGTTTTGCGGCGATCTTGGACGCCCCTGGAAGCGCTCCCGACGTTTCCTAATCGTTACGGCTTCCTCGCTTCAAAGCCTGGACGATGGATCGTGCAAGCGCTTACATGTGTAGACGCCCCAAGTCGGGACCGGCACGCGGGTCAATGCACCGTGCCGGCGAGGAAGGAGGACGGCATGGCGGTCTTTCCAGGACGACGCCAAGCCATCGTGATCGCCACCGTGGCCGGGTTGGCGCTCAGCGCCACCGCGTGCGGGGACGGCGACGACAGTGGAAGTGGCAACGGAAGCTCGGCGGAGTGCGCCGCCTTCGAAAAGTACAGCGGTAACGACGGCAAGAAGGTCACCATCTACGCGTCCATCCGGGACGCGGAGGCTGACCTGCTGGAGCAGTCCTGGGAGCAGTTCGCCGACTGCACCGGCATCGAAATCGACTACGAGGGCAGCGGCGAGTTCGAGGCGCAGTTGCAGGTGCGCGTCGAAGGTGGCAACGCCCCCGACATCGCCTTCATCCCCCAGCCCGGTCTGCTGGCGACGTTCGCCAACGCAGGCAAGCTGAAGGCCGCGCCGGCCGACGCCAAGTCCACGGCGGAGGCCAACTACCCGGCCGACTGGCTGAAGTACAGCACTGTCAACGGCACGTTCTACGGCGCGCCGCTCGGCTCCAACGTGAAGTCCTTCGTGTGGTACTCGCCGAAGACGTTCCAGGAGAAGGGCTACACCATCCCGAAGACGTGGGATGACCTCATCGCGCTGAGCGACAAGATCGCGGCGGACGGCGAAAAGCCGTGGTGCGCGGGCATCGAGTCCGGCGAGGCCACCGGCTGGCCGGCCACCGACTGGCTCGAGGACATCATGCTCCGCGACCAGTCGCCCGAGGTCTACGACCAGTGGGTGACCCACCAGATCCCGTTCAACGACCCGAAGGTCGCCGCCGCGCTCGACCGGGCCGGCACGATCCTGAAGAACGAGAAGTACGTCAACGCCGGGTTCGGCCCCGTGAAGAGCATCTCCACCACCTCCTTCCAGGAGGCGGGCCTGCCGATCTTGGAGAACAAGTGCTACCTGCACCGCCAGGCGTCCTTCTACGCCAACCAGTGGCCGCAGGGCACGAAGGTGGCCGAGGACGGCGACGTGTTCGCCTTCTACTTCCCGGCTGTCGATCCCAGCAAGGGCGAGCCGGTGCTCGCGGCCGGTGAGTTCACCGTCGCGTTCGCCGACCGTCCCGAGGTCCAGGCGGTGCAGAACTACCTGGCCACGCCCGAGTACGCCAACTCCCGGGCCAAGCTCGGCAACTGGGTCTCGGGTAACCGGGGTGCGGACATCAACAACTTCACCAACCCGATCGACAAGCTGTCGGTCCAGATCCTCCAGGACCAGAGCAAGGTGCTCCGCTTCGACGGCTCCGACCTGATGCCGTCGGCCGTCGGCGCGGGCACGCTGTGGAAGGCCATGGTCGACTGGATCAACGGCAAGGACACCGCCAGCACGCTCTCCGGCGTCGAGAGCTCCTGGAAGTAACGCATAGGCGGCCGGCTCGACCCCATCCCTCGGGGTCGGGCCGGCCGATCCCCTCGGGAGGGCGGATGGACTTCGCGGACATTTCCCCAAAGCTCACCATGCTGGTGTACGGCCTCGTCGCGTTCGCGGTGGTCGTTGGTGGGCTGTTGCTGCTCCTGGACGTCGTACCCACCTACTTCACCCGCCGCCGCGAGCAACAGCTCCTGGCGGTGGCCGCCGGCGACGT
Organism: Phytohabitans kaempferiae; assembly: GCF_042433955.1. NCBI lineage: Bacteria > Bacillati > Actinomycetota > Actinomycetes > Micromonosporales > Micromonosporaceae > Phytohabitans > Phytohabitans kaempferiae. The sequence goes on from NZ_JBHLUH010000068.1 coordinate 132,450, forward strand.
GCCCGCGCCACCTCCGGGCCGCCTGCACAAGCCGCGCGAGTTCGGGTACGCGATCCTCTTCCTCCTCCCAGCTCTCGTGCTGCTGGCGATCGGGCTGGTCGTACCGCTGGTCCGGACCACTCTGCTGTCGCTCAAGAACGGCAACAGCTCGGAGTGGGTGGGCCTGGAAAACTACGGCTGGCTGTTCAGCAACGACGACATCGTCAACGTGCTGTGGAACAGCCTCCTCTGGGTCGTCCTCGTGCCGCTGGTGGCGACCTCGGTCGGTCTCATCTACGCCGTACTCGTCGACCGCGCTCGCCTGGAGGCGGTCGCCAAGTCGCTGATCTTCCTGCCGATGGCCATCTCGTTCGTCGGCGCGAGCATCATCTGGCGGTTCGTGTACGCGTACCGCGGCGAGGAGCAGGACCAGATCGGTCTGCTCAACCAGATCGTGGTGTGGTTCGGCGGCACGCCCAAGCAGTGGCTGCTCGACTCGCCCCTCAACACGCTGCTGCTGATCGTGGTGATGGTCTGGATCCAGGCCGGCTTCGCGATGGTGATCCTCTCCGCCGCGATCAAGGCCATCCCCGGTGACATCGTCGAGGCGGCCCGCCTGGACGGCGTGACCGCGTGGCAGATGTTCTGGCGGATCACGCTGCCGAGCATCCGGCCCGCCCTGATCGTCGTGATCGTCGCCATCACCGTCGCCACGATGAAGATCTTCGACATCGTCCGCACGATGACCAACGGCAACTACGACACCAACGTGATCGCCCTCGAGATGTACAACCAGGCGTTCCGCTATCAGGAGACCGGGCAGGGCTCGGCGCTGGCGGTGTTCCTCTTCATCCTGGTGATCCCGATCGTGATCTTCCAGATCCGCAACCTGCGCCGGCAGCGGGAGGGCTGACATGGCAACCACGACCCCCGTCGCGCCCCCCGCCACCGCGGACCCGTTGCCCAATACCATCGCCGGCCGCGTGCGCAGGAGGCTCAACACGCGCATCGCCACGGTCGTCTCGATCCTCATCGCGGTGCTGTGGACCGTGCCGACCTTCGGCCTGTTCATCTCGTCGCTGCGCCCCGAGGACGCGATCAAGACCACGGGCTGGTGGACGTTCTTCAGCGACCCGCAACTGACGCTGGAAAACTACAACGAAGTCCTCTTCGGACAGTCGTCCTCCTCGGGCCAGTTGGCCAACTACTTCGTCAACTCGCTGGTCATCACGATCCCGTCGGTGCTCTTCCCGGTCGCGTTCGCCGCGATGGCCGCGTACGCGCTTTCGTGGATCCAGTTTCGCGGGCGCGAATGGCTCTACATCGGCATCTTCGCGTTGCAGATCGTGCCGCTCCAGATGGCGCTGGTGCCGCTGCTGAGCTTCTTCTCCCGCGGCGTCTCGCTGGGCGGCTTCACCATCATGCCGCCGTGGCAGCTCGACGACGAGCAGAAGTTCATCCAGGTGTGGTTCGCGCACACCTGCTTCGCCCTTCCGTTCGCCGTATTCCTGCTGCACAACTTCGTGTCGCAGCTGCCCAGCGAGCTGATGGAGGCGGCCCGGGTCGACGGGGCGAGCCACTCCAGGATCTTCCGCACGATCGTGCTGCCGCTGATCACACCGGCGCTCGCGTCGCTGACCATCTTCCAGTTCCTGTGGGTCTGGAACGACCTGCTCGTGGCGCTCATCTTCGCGGGCGGCGGCGACGAAACGGCACCGTTGACGGTGCGGCTGGCCGAGTTGGCCGGCACGCGCGGCAACGAATGGCAACGGTTGACGTCCGGCGCGTTCGTGTCGATCGTCATCCCGCTGCTCGTCTTCCTGTCCCTCCAGCGCTACTTCGTCCGGGGTCTCCTCACCGGCAGTGTGAAGGGCTGACCGTCGTACGCGGGTGGGTGGCCCACGCCGCCCACCTGCCGCGATCACCCACGAGGAGGGCGCGTGACGAAGATCGATGATGTCGCGCGGCTGGCCGGCGTGTCGACGGCCACCGTTTCCCGGGCACTTCGCGGCCTGCCCACCGTCTCCCAGGCCACTCGTGACCGCGTTCTCGCCGCCGCCGCCCAGTTGGGCTACGCGGCCTCGCCCAGCGCCTCGCGTCTCGCCGGTGGCAAGACCGGGTCGGTGGCGGTGGTCGTACCGCGGATCACCCGATGGTTCTTCGCGACCGTGGTGGAGGCCGCGGAGGACGCACTCCACCAGGCCGGATACGACCTGCTGCTGCACAACCTCGGCGGCAGCGAGAGCGAACGCCAACGGCTGCTGCACACGGCCGCCCTGCACAAGCGGGTCGACGCGGTGATGCTGGTCGCCACGCCGTTGCAGGGCGTCGACCTCGATGCGGTCACCAGCCTCGAGCTGCCCGGGGTCACGGTCAGCTCCGGCACCGGCGTACCCGGCTGGCCCAGCATCCGGATCGACGACGTGGCCGCCGCGCGTATGGCGACGACCCACCTGATTGAGTTGGGGCACCGCCGGATCGCGCACATCTCCGGCGATCCCGCCGACGAGCTTGCCTTCACCACTCACATCGACCGCCGCGGCGGTTACCGGGAGGCGCTCGGCGCCGCCGGCATCGCGCCCGACCCCGCGCTCGACGTGGAGGAGGAGTTCACCGTGGCGGGCGGCGAGCGGGCGGTGGCCGAGCTGCTGCGGCGCGGCGCCCCGCCGACCGCGATCTTCGCCGCCTGCGACGAGATCGCGATGGGCGCCATGGCCGCGCTTCGGCAGGCGGGGCTCAAGGTCCCCACCGACATCAGCGTGATCGGAATCGACGACCACGACCTGGCCGGCGTGGTCGGGCTCACAACCGTGGCCCAGCCCGCGGCCGATCAGGGCCGCTTGGCGGCCAACGTCCTACTTGGCCCGCTCACCGGCGGCGCCTACCCAGGGGAGGAAACCGTGATCCTGCCAACTCGCCTCATCATTCGCGAATCGACCGCACCTCCTCGGGCAAACTAAGACAATGCCTGAGCGGACCGCACCCCAAGAAGACGCTCCGCTGCGCTCCACGTCTACCCGGGGGCCCCGCACCCCAGACTGGTGGCGTAACGCGGTCATCTACCAGATCTATCCGCGCTCTTTTGCCGACGCCGACGGCGACGGCATCGGCGATCTGCCCGGCATCACGGCACGCCTCGACCACCTGGTCGAACTCGGCGTCGACGCGGTGTGGCTCTCGCCCTTCTATCCCTCGCCGCAGGCGGACGCCGGCTACGACGTGTCCAACTACCGAGACGTCGATCCCATATTCGGCAGCCTCGACGACGCCGACAAGCTCTTCACCGCGGCCCGCGAGCGCGGCCTGCGGGTCATCGTCGACCTGGTGCCCAACCACACCTCAAGCGAGCACCCCTGGTTCAAGGAGGCGCTCGCCGCCGGCCCCGGCAGCCCAGAGCGGGCCCGCTACATCTTCCGGCCGCACAAGCCCAACAACTGGGAGAGCACGTTCGGCGGCCCGGCCTGGACCCAGGTGCCCGACGGCGAGTGGTACCTGCATCTGTTCGACGCCGGCCAGCCCGACCTCAACTGGGACCACCCCGAGGTGCGCGCCGAGTTCCGCGACATCCTGCGCTTCTGGCTCGACCGCGGGGTCGACGGCTTCCGGGTCGACGTGGCGCACGGCCTGATCAAGCAGGCCGACCTCGCCGACTGGCACTACCCGGTCGAGCCGCTCTCCGGCCCCGGCACCGAGGGCATCCGCCCGCCGATGTGGGACCAGGACGGCGTACACGACGTCTACCGCGACTGGCGGCAGGTCCTGGAGGAGTACCCGGGCGAGCGCGTCCTCGTCGCCGAGGCGTGGGTCGCACCGGCCGAGCGGCTCGCGGCGTACGTACGCCCCGACGAGATGCACCAGGCGTTCAACTTCGAGTACCTGGAGGCGTCCTGGACCGCCGCCGCGCAGTACGCGGTGATCGACCGGTCGCTGGAAGCCAACGGCTCGGTCGGCGCGACGACCACGTGGGTCCTGTCCAACCACGACGTCATCCGGCACGCGTCACGGCTCGGCCTGCCGGTCGGCTCGGTGCGCCCGCGCGGCATCGGCGCCGGCGACCCGCAGCCCGACAGCCAGCTCGGCCTGCGCCGGGCGCGGGCGGCCACGCTGCTCATGCTCGCGCTGCCCGGCTCGGCCTACCTCTACCAAGGGGAGGAGCTGGGGCTGCCCGAGCACACCACGATGCCCGACGAGGCGCGGCAGGACCCGACCTTCCGGCGTACCGGTGGCGAGCAGAAGGGGCGCGACGGCTGCCGCGTACCGATCCCGTGGCAGAGCGAGGCGCCGTCGTTCGGCTTCGGCCCGACCAGCGCGACCTGGCTGCCGCAGCCGGAGATCTACGCCGAGTTCGCGCTCGACCGGCAGCGCGGTGTGCCCGGCTCCACGTACGAGATGTACCGGTCCGCGCTGCGCCTGCGCGCCCAGCGCCAGCTCGGTCTGGGCCGGCTGGAGTGGGCCGAGGGGCCTGACAGCGTGCTGGCGTTCCGCAACGGCGACGTCTACGTGCTGACCAACTTCGGCGAGACGCCGGCGTCGCTGCCCGAGGGCGCCCGCCCGATGATCAGCAGCGAGCCGCTCCGACCCGACGGCCTGGTCCCCACCGACGTCACGGTGTGGGCTGAGGTGTAGCCGGCCGGCTCCGCTCCGCGCGGGCCTCCAGCAGCGCGTGCACGGCGGCGATGTCCGCCGGCGAGCTGCGGGAGGCCCGCCAGTACATCAGCCCGGTGGGGATGAAGAAGAGTTGGAACGCCGCCAGCCCCACCGCGTAGTTGAGCGGTGGCGGCAGCGGTGCCTGGAGTGCCCGGAAGGCCACGCCGGCCAGCCCGTTGCCGACCGCCCGGCCCACTCCGTTGGTCAGGTTGCCCAGGCTGTAGACGGTGCCGCGGTGCTCGGGCGGGTTGACGTCGGCGATGAGCGCGAACCAGTTGGGCGAGTTGGCCGACGTGAGCGCCAGCGCGACCAGCGCCACCAGCAGGCTCAGCCCCACGGTCGGCTCGGTCACCACGCTGGCGAGCACGGCCCGGATCACCGCGCCGGCACCGGCGCCGTCGGGCACATCGATCTTGATGGGCACGAAGAAGAGCACGAGATACAGCGGTACGGCCGCCAGGATGCCCACCGCCGCGACCATCGCCCGCCCTCGTGGGGTACGCCGCTGCAACCGGTCGCCGACCAGCCCGCCGATGATCGAGAAGCCCCCGCCGAGCTGGAACATCGTGGCGAAGATGCTCCCCACCACGATCGCGGTCTCGGCGCTGTAGCCCTGGTCTTCCGCCCGCTCCCGGAAGAGCACCGGCAGCCACACCAACGACCCGAACGCCACCTGCGCGGTCAGCCCCTGCATCACCAGCCAGACGTTGGTCCGCCGGCCGAGGATGCGGGGCAGGTCGGCGCGGCTGATCCGGTAGTCGTACTCCCCGCCGTGGGCGAGCACGCCGGCCAGTTCGCGGTCGCTCTGCCCGCGCCGCACGTCGTACGTGAAGACGTAGGCCAGCGTCGCGGCCAGCCCCACCGCCGTGAGCACCAGGAACGGAACCCGCCAGTCGCTGCGCCCGAGCAGCCCGCCCACCAGCGTGCCGGCGAGCGTGCCGATGCCCTGCGACAGCCCCCAGAAGCTCATCACCAGCCCCCGGCGACGCGGCGCGATGAGGTCGCTGACCACGGAGAACCCGACCGAGGCGACCGCGCCCAGCCCGATCGCGGCGATGATCTGGGCGGCGAAGAAGAGGACGTAGCCAGGGCTCAACGCGGTGCCCGCCGTACCCGCCGCCCACAGCAGCGTGCCCACCATGAGCAGCGGCTTGCGGTGGTGCCGGTCCCCCGTGTACGCCCAGCCGACGGCGGCGACCGCGCTGACCAGAAACGTGACCGCGGTGACGACGCCGATCGCGCCCTCGGGCACGTCGAACGCGTCGCTGATGCTCCCGTAGAGCGGCGGCACCAGCCCGATCGCGACGTTGTCGAGCGAGGCGAGGACGACGAAGACCACCACGGTGTAGATGCGGTGTCCCCGCCCGCCGCTGCTCATGACCGGCAACCCAACCAGGGCCAGATAACGAAGCGGTCGCACCGGTCAGGCGGGATCATCGAGGATGTCCGCCGCGCCGAACAGGCGGACGTCCGGATGGTCCCGCAGCGCGTCGGCCCGCCCGCCCCGGGACCAGAACGCGAACAGCGGCGCCTCCGCTCGCGGCAGGTGCGCCGCCTTGCGCCGCAGGTCGGTCAGGTCGCGCTCGGTCAGCGGCTTCGCCTGCCACCGAGCCTCGCCCACCAGCACCGGCTCGTCGTCGCGGAGCGCGAGCACGTCGATCTCGACGGTCTCGTCCCGCCACCACCGGCCGACGATCGCCTCCGGCGGCAGCTCGCCGGTGCTGACCAGGCGCTGGGCATGCGCTCGCGCCGCCCCCTCGAACACCTTGCCGACGTGGGTCTGCCAGCGCCCGATCGTGCGCCGCCACACCGCCGCGCCCTGCCCGCCCTCGACGAGATCGGCGTCGTCGCGCAGCACCGCGAACCAGTAGGCGAGGTAGTCGTCGGCGATCTCGTACATCGGGTCGGCGGAGCCATGGTCGCCGATCGCGCGGACCGCCCGGACATAGCCGGCGCGGCGCAAGCGGTCGAGCGTGTAGTCGATGCGCTGCTGGGCACGCCCGGCGATCCGGGACCGGCGGCGGGCTCCACCGGCCATCGCGGTGAGCACTCGCTCGTAGCCGCCCCGCCAGTCGAGGTCCTCGGAGAGGATGTCCGGCGCGTCCCGCAGGAGCAGGGCCCCCGGCGTGAACGCGAGCTCGGCGAGGTTTTCCTCCATGTCGCGCTCGGCAGACCAGCGCCCGAGGTGCAGTGGATAGCCGCCGCACGCCGCGTATGCCTCGACGAACTCGGCGGGCGGCAGGTCGGGCTGGAACGCGCGCGCCTCGACAAGCGAGAACGGGTCCATCCGGCGCTCCACAGTGGCGCGACGGTGCAGGCCGCCGTGCGGGCCGAGCATCTCCTCCATCACGGCCACGGCCGACCCGGAGAGCACCAGCATCAGCCGCTGGTCGCGCACGCGGTTTTCCCACACCGCGGAGACGACGTCGGCGAAGTCGGAGCGGCCACTCGTCAGGCGCGGCGCCTCGTCGATGACGAGCAGCAGCGGCTCGCGGTCGGCCAGCCGCACGGCGAACCGCAGCGCGGCCTCCCAATCGGCGAACGACTCCGGCACCAGGTCGCGCACATCCTCGCCAAGCTGCTCACGCACCCGCTCGGCGAAGCGCCGGAGCTGCCGATCCTCGCTGTCCTGCCGGGTAGCGGTGAAGTAGACCGCCCGCTTGCCCTGGGCGAAGCGGGTCAGCAGGAAGGTCTTGCCGACCCGCCGGCGCCCCCAGACGACCGCGAGCTGAGGACTCCCGTCAGCCGCCCGCTCCCACGCGGCTGCCAGCTCACTCAGCTCCTGCCGCCGCCCGACCAGCTTCACCAGCTCACGGTACTACAAACTATTTGTAGTACAAACTGCTTGTAGTAGGTAGCCTACTTATGGTCTGGCGCCGTCACGACGAGGCCGACTTCCTCGGCGCGGTCCCAGATCGGGCGCATGGCGGCCTCCGGGTCGCGGTGGAAGACGCTGGCCCGCAGGCGTACGAAGACGCAGTTGCCGACCCGCTCGAGGATGGCCTGGCGGCGGAGGTCGTGGGCGAACGCCTCGGCGCCGTGGTAGCTGTCGCCGTCGCACTCGATCGCCAGGCGCCGGCCGTCGGGGGCGGCGACCATGAAGTCGACCTTGAAGGTGCCGATCCGGAACTGGGGCACCGCCCGCAGGCCGGCCGCGGTGAGGCGGCGGTGCACCGCGCGCTGGAAGTCGGTCACCGGCTCGCCGCCGACCTCCGGTGGCGCGGGCGGGCGCTGGACGTACGCGAGCAGGGCGGCCCGGGCGTCGTCGCGGTGCAGGTCGGCGACGTTGGCCGAGTGGAAGAGCCACATCTGGTCGCGGGCGCGGGAGGCGGCGACGTTGACGCGGCGGTGGAAGTCGCGCTTGGTGAAGGCGCCGATCGTGCCGTCGGCCGCCGATACGACCATCGAGGCGAGCACCACGTCGCGCTCGTCGCCCTGGAACGTGTACGGGTCGCCGACCCGCAACTCGCGCCGCTCCAGCTCGTCCGGGCCGATCTCCTCGCGCAGCCGGTGCTGGAGGTAAGCCGCCTGGCCGCTGCCGGACAGGAGGCTCACCACGCCGAGCGTGCGACCGGTGTACGAGGGGTCGGCCACGATCGCCGCCACGCGGGCCACCAGCGCCTCCGCCTCGGCGACGTTGACCTCGCCGTACTCGGGGAGCGTGACCCGCCGGCCCGCCGGCACGTGTACGGCGACCAGCGAGCGGTCGAGCCCGCTGTGCGCGGCGCGGAGCGGCTGGATCTTGCCGTCGTAGTAGGCGCCGCTGGAGAAGCCGATGATCTCGGGGACGCTGCGGAAGTGCTCGGTGAGCAGGATGCGCTGGGGCGAGCGGCGTACGGCGTGGTCGTACAGGCTGCTCTCGGTGTCGAAGTGCTCGGCCGACGGCACGCCCGCGGGGTGCAGGTGGGTCGCGACAAGCGCGTTGACCCGGTCGGTGGGTACGCCGACGAGCTGCGGCCCGATCTGCTGGTCGTCGCCGACGACCACCGCGCGGCGGGCGAGCGTGAGCACCGGCAGTGCGAAGAGGTCGGCCTGCGACGCCTCATCGACGATCACCACGTCGAAGATCGGCGCGTGGCCGGGGAACTGCTCCAGCGCCCGGTCGATCGACATGATCCAGACGGGCACGGCGGTGACCGCCTCGGACATGGCCCGCTGGGCGGCCGCCTGCCAGTGCGCCGCGCTCTTGCCGGTGCCCTTGCCGATCTTGCGGAGCGCCGCGGTCCAGTCGGCGAGGGCGGCCTTGCGCCGGTCGTCGAGGGCGAGCGCCACCTCCAGCCACGCCGAGGTGACCACGAGGTCGGCGGTGAGGCGGCGGGTCTGGTCGCGCGCCCGCTCCAGCCGGCGCCCCAGGTCGGCGCCGTCGACGTCGCCCACCACCTCGTCGAACCAGGTCTGTGCCTGCCGCCACTGCCAGGCCCGCAGCGCGCCGGCGCCGTCGAAGTCGGCCGCGCCGGCATCGACCGCGGCCGCCCACTGTGGCGCGGCGGCGGCGAGGCGGGCGTGCAGGGCGGCGTACCGCGTGGCATCCGGCCGCAGTGTCCACAGTCGACGGATCTCGGCCAGCGCCGCGTCCCAGCCGGCCAGGTCGTCGCGGTCCCACGCCGCGGCCAGCGCCTGGATCTGCGGCGACTCGGGGGCGAAGCGGCGCAGCCAGCCGGCCATCGCGGTGCGCTCGGCGTCGATCCGGTCGGCGACGAAGACATTGCCGGCCGCCTCGACCGCGCCGGCCAGCTCGGCGATCTGCCGCGCGTCGACGTCGCGGGGGCAGCGCGGGAAGACCGTGACCAGCGTGGCGTGCAGCTCCGGCCAGCGGTGGCTCTCCCACTCCAGGGCCGCGACGGCCGAGGAGAGCAGCCGGCCGGCCCACAGCTCCGGCTCGGGCGCGTCGCTCGGCACCGGCGCGTCGAGGCGCGTACGCCACTCGTCCCACCGCGCGGCCAGCCGCTGCCGCAACTGCTCGCGCTCCACCGAGGCCACCACGAGATCGACGTCGTCGGCGGTGCGCAGCGGCTCGCCGTCGACCTGTACCTCGGCCACCACGCGGGCCAGCTCACCGTGCGTGAGGCGGCGGATGGCCTTGCCGGCGGCGTACCGCGCGCGGATCTCGGAGAGCAACGTGAGCAGACGCCGGGGCTGGGCCGCGTACGGCTCGGGGATCGCGATCCGGCGACCGGCCACGAACGCGGTGCGCTGCCCCAACTCGCCCAGCACCTGCTGGCAGGCGCTCACGTGGCCGTCCCACACGGCGCGCCAGCTCGGGTCGCGGATGAGCTGGCCGAGCCGGTCGGTCCAGCTTCCCTCGCGGCGGGTCAGCTCGTCGGAGGCCCCGCGCAGGGCCGCGGCCAACTCGTCGACGACCGGGGACCCGCTGGCCCGTACCCCTTCTATGTCCATGCCGCGGTCGCGCAGCGCGTCGACCACCTTGCGCGCGTCGCGCAGCGCGTCTCTTCGCGCGGCGACCGCCTCTCCGGTCGGCAGCTGGCCCTCGGCGGGCAGGGGTCCGAGCGCGGCGGCGCGGTCCGCGGCGGTCAGCCGCCGCGCGAGATCGGCGAGTACGGCGAACTCGGCGGCTTCGAGCGGCGACGGCGTGCCGGGGGTGATCGGGTCGGGCACGAGCGCGTCGGCCTCGTTGCGGCGCAGCCACTCGCCCACCTCGCCGGCGCTGCGACCGGCGAAGTGGCGGGCCTCCCGCTCGGCCGCCGCCAGCAGCTCGGTGCGGGCGTCGGCGAACGCCTCCTCGGCCGCCGCGACGTCGGCGAGCAGCCGCCGCACCCACGCGCCTTCCGCCTCACTGTCCAATGTGGCAGCACGGTCGGCCAGCTCGCGGGCCGCGACCTGGAGCTGCACGAGCTGGTCGGCCGAGCGCCCCAGCACGGCCAGGCAGAGCGGCTGGATCTCCTCGGGCAGCCCGTCGCGGAGTACGCGCAGCGGGTCTTCCTTCTGCGCGAGCACCAGCACGCGCTTGCCGTGCGCGACCAGGTGGCAGATGAGGTTGCGGATGGTGTGCGTCTTGCCGGTGCCGGGCGGGCCCTGCACGGCGACGTTGCGGTGGGCGGCCAGCCGCCGGGCGATCGACTCCTGCGCGTCGTTGGTGGCCATCGGCATCAGCAGCCGCTCGCTGGTGCGCGCCCACGCCTCCGGGTCGTCGTCGGGCATGCGGAGGCGGCTGGGCTCGTGGGCGAGTACGCCGGCCAGCGCGCCCACCTCCGTGCTCCCGCTGGTCAGGCGCTCCCGGAGCACCTCGAGGAAACGGCGGACCATGCGCTGGCGCGGCCGTACGAAGAGGACGCCCGTGTCGACGACCGTGTCCGGCTCGAGCCCCAGCCGCCGCGTGGCCCGGCGGGCGAAGTCGAGCCGCTCCGCCGCGTCCCACGGGTCGATGTCGACCTGCCCGCCGGTGCCGCCGAGGTCGAGCAGGTCGGCGACCCGCCGCCCGTCGAGGTCACCGAGCGCGTCGGCCTGGATGCGCGGCGGGCCCTGCGGGGTCACCGAGACGGTGGTGGTCTCCGGGTCGTACTCGATCGCGACCGGCGTGGCCAGCAGCGGATAGTGGATCTCGCGGTGGCGCAGCACCAGGTGGCCCCAGACCAGCTCGACCCGGGCCGCGTCGATGTCGACCCGGTAGCGCAGGTCGTAGAGGCGGTCGTGCAGCCGCCGGGCCACCTCGGCGAGCTGGTGCTCGCGGGCCCACGGCTCCCACCGCCCGTCGCGCCACTCGGTGAAGGCGGCCTCCACTTCGGGCGTGACCTCACCGATGGTGGGCGGCGACGTCGTGGAGAGATCCCAGACCAGGTGGCGCAGCAGCGGCGTGGGGATCGAGGGCGGGTCGGGCGGATCGGGGCGGCCGACCCGCAGCCAGCTCCCGCCCGGCTTGAACGGGCCGACCCCGCACTCGACATGGGCGGGCAGGTCGTCCTGCCAGTACGCGTCGACCGCCGGCACCGCCCGCACCGGCTTTTCCAGCAGGGCGCGGACGGCCAGCAGGTACTCGGTCAGCGCGACCGCGCGAGCGTGCACCGCTGGCGGCGAGTCGCCGCCAGCGGTCTGCTCCGTGTCGCCCTGCGGTGCGGTCATAGACCTCGACGGTAACCCGCGGCCGCACCGGATCGCGCGTCGATCAACCGGTTCGATCGATCACGTGTTCGCGTGCCTCCGCGTATCGCTCGCGGATGGCCGGCACGCCCTTGGCCTCGTACCCCTCGACCTCGCCGCCGGACCACGCGGGCGGCTCGTCTCCGCCGAGCGCGACCCAGGCGGCCTGGCGGGCGGCGCCGTCGGCCACGTACTCCCCCGGTGGGGGGACGACGACCGGGGCGCCGAAGACCTCGGGCGCGATCCGGCGTACGGCCTCGGAGCGGGCACCGCCGCCGACCAGGATCACCCGGTTGACCACCGCGCCCTGGCTCACCAACGCGTCGAGACCGTCGGCCAGCGCGCACAGCATCCCCTCCACCGCCGCCCGGGCCAGGTGCGCCGGAGTGGAGGTGGCGAGCGTCAGGCCGTGCAGCGCGCCGGTCGACTTCGGACGGTTGGGGGTGCGCTCGCCCTCCAGGTACGGCACGAGGGAGAGCCCGTCCGCCCCCGGCGGCGCGCTCAACGCCAGCAGGGAGAGCTCGGTGTGGTCGACGCCGAGCAGCGCGCCGACCGCGTCGAGCACGCGGGCCGCGTTGAGCGTGGCGACCAGCGGCAGGAAGCGCCCGGTGGTGTCGGCGAACCCGGCCACCGTGCCGCTCGGGTCGGCGGCCGGCGACTCGGCGACGCTGAACGCCGTGCCCGAGGTGCCGATCGAGACCAGTACGTCGCCGGGGCGGGCGCCCGCCCCGAGTGCCGCTGCCGCGTTGTCGCCCGCGCCCGGGCCGAGCGGCGCCCCGTTGGGCAGGTGGCCGGCGATGCCGGTCGGGCCGAGCACCTCCGGCACGAGCGGCTCCCGCCCGAAGGCGTGCCGGAGCAGGTCGGGCCGATACTCCCCGGCGGGCGTGGACCAGTAGCCGGTGCCGCTGGCGTCGCTGCGGTCGGTGCGGAGCGTGTCGAGGCCCCCCGCACCGGCCAGCTTCCAGGTCAGCCAGTCGTGCGGCAGGCAGACGGCGGCGGTGCGCTCGGCGTTGGCCGGCTCGTTGCTGGCCAGCCAGCGCAGCTTGGTGATGGTGAACGAGGCCACCGGCACCAGCCCGACCGCGTCCGCCCACGCCTGCCCACCGCCCAGCTCCTCGACCAGCTCGGCGGCGGCGCCGGCGGAACGCGTGTCATTCCACAGCAGGGCGGGGCGCACCACCTCGCCGGCCGCGTCGAGGCAGACCATGCCGTGCTGCTGCCCGGCCACGGAGGCGGCCGCCACGTCGTCCAGGCCGCCGGCGGCGGTGATCGCCGCGCTGAGCGCCGCCCACCAGGCGACCGGGTCGACCTCGGTGCCATCCGGATGGCTGGCGCGCCCCTCACGGACGAACGCGCCGGTCTCCGCGTCTCGGATCACCACCTTGCACGACTGCGTCGACGAGTCGACTCCCGCGACAAGCACGCCGGCCGCCCTCAGCGAGCGCCGAGCGCGTGCTCGGCGGCGAGCTGGTCGAGCCGGACGAGGTGGTAGCCCCGCGCCTCCTTGGCGTCGAGGTCTTCCCACGCGCCGCGGTCGGCCACCGGCTCGCCCTCGATGGGGTCGAGAGGCGTGCGAGTGGCGTCACCGAAGGGATCGCGGGCCTGCCACCCCACCGGCCAGAGGCCGAATGAGAACTTGTCGGCGCGGGCGGGCTGGGCAGACACATCGACCTCCAGGTGACATCCGCGATTTGTTCAGCGGTTGAATTATTTGTCCCCGCTGTGGCACTGTCAAGGGCATGACGGACGGGCCGGTACGCCAGGCTTCGCTGCGCGAGCACAACCTCGGGCTGGTGCTGCGCCAGGCCGCGAGTTGGTCGTCCAGGTCCGGTCGTCGCCTCGCCGGCCCGCGACAGGAGCTGGAAGGTGAGGTCGCCCGCCCGCCGTCCCGAGCCGACATCGCCGCGGCCACCAGCCTCACCCGCGCGACGGTCTCCGCGCTGGTGGACGACCTGATCGCAGGCGGCCTGCTGACCGAGGTGGGGCCCGCGCCGCGCGCGGGAGCGGGGCGGCCCGCCGCCGGGCTGGTGCTCTCCGCCGACGGTCCCGCCGGCCTCGGCCTGGAGATCAATGTGGACTACCTCGCGGCCTGCGTGGTCGACCTGGCCGGCGGCGTGCGACACCGGGAGGTACGCCGGGCCGACCAGCGCCCCGGCCGCCCCGACCAGGTGCTCGCCGAGGTCGCCGGGCTCGCCGCCGACGCCCGCGCACACGCCGAGCGGCAGGGGCTGACGGTGGCCGGCGCGGCGGTGGCCGTACCCGGTCTGGTCACCCCCGCCGGGCTGGTCCGCCTCGCCCCCAACCTGGGCTGGCGCGACGTCGACGTACCGGATGGGCTCGACGCGCTCGACGGGCTGCCGGTGACGGTCGACAACGAGGCCAACCTCGCCGCGCTCGGCGAGTTGCACGCGGGCCCGACCGGCCCGGCCAGCTTCCTCTACGTCTCCGGCGAGGTCGGCATCGGCGCGGGCATCGTGCTGCAGGGCGCGCTCTTCCGGGGCGCCCGCGGCTGGAGCGGCGAGCTGGGCCACGTGGCGGTACGCCCGGACGGCCCGGCCTGCCGGTGCGGTGCGCGCGGCTGCCTGGAGCAGTACTCCGGCCAGGAGGCGATCCTCCGCGCGGCCGGCGTGGGCGGCACCGACGACCTGCGGCCGCGGGCCGAGGCCGGGGAGAGCGTGGTGCTGGCGGCACTCGCCGAGGCGGGGGCGGCGCTCGGCGTGGCCGTGGCCGGCGTGGTCAACCTGCTCGACGTCGAGGCGGTCGTGCTCGGCGGGATCTACGCGCCGCTCGCCGAGTGGCTCGGCCCGGCGGTGCGGGCGGAGATCGGCCAGCGTGTGCTGACCGCGGCGTGGTCACCGGTGGAGGTACGCCCCTCGCTGCTCGGCGGCGACGCGGCGGTCATGGGCGCGGCCGGCATGGTGGTGCGGGCCATCCACGACCATCCGGCCCGCTGGCTGGCCCGCGTCGCGACCTGACGCACGCCCCGGCTCCCAGGCTGGGTCCGCCCGCCGCCGGCGCGAGGCTGGCTGAGGGCGAGGCGCCGTGCCCGAAGCGGCGCGGCCGAAGGGCTAGTAGGCACCTCGGCTCGCCATCACCGCGCCGATGGTCTTCCACATGATCACGACGTCGGTGGCGAGCGACCAGTTTTCCACGTAGTACAGGTCGAGCCGGAGGCCGTCTTCCCAGGAGAGGTCGGAGCGGCCGCTGACCTGCCACAGACCGGTGATGCCCGGCTTGACCAGCAGGCGCCGGGCGATGTCGCCGTCGTAGCGCGCCACCTCGGAGGGGAGCGGTGGGCGCGGCCCGACCAGGCTCATGTGGCCGACCAGCACGTTGAGCAGCTGGGGCAGCTCGTCCAGCGAGTACTTGCGGAGGATCCGACCCACGCGCGTGACCCGGGGGTCCTTGCGCATCTTGAAGAGCAGGCCGTCGTGCTCGTTGCTCGCGGCCAGCTTGGCCAGCATCTCGTCGGCGTTGACCACCATCGTGCGGAACTTGTAGACGCCGAACTCGCGACCGCCCTGGCCGACCCGCTTCTGCCGGAAGATGACCGGGCCCTTGCTGTCCAGCTTGATCGCGATGGCGATCACGATCAACACGGGCAGCGCGATGGTCAGCCCGACGATCGCGGTGAACCGGTCGACGAAGCCCTTGACGATCTTGCGAGTGCCGCGGAACTCGGGTGCCTCCACGTGGATCAGCGGCAGACCGGCGACCGGGCGCGTGTGGATCCGCGGGCCGGCGACGTCGGTGAGCGCGGGCGCCAGCACCAGGTCGATGCCGGTGCCCTCCATCTGCCAGCCGAGCCGGCGCAGGCGGGCCGCGGTCAGCTCGCCGGAGGCGGTCACCGCGACCGTGTCGACGCCCGCCGCGCGGGCCGACTCGAGGATGCTACGGAACGAACCGACCACCGGCACGTCGCCCAGCCGCTGCGGCACCGGCGCGAGCAGCGCGTCGGGGATGCAGGCGCCGACGACCCGGTAGCCCGCGTAGGGCTCGCGGCGCAGCGTGTGCACCAGCTCCAGCACGTGCGGGGCGTCGCCGACCACCAGCACGCGGCGGGACCAGCCGGTGCCCCGGACGCGGGCCCGGTGCAGCCACTTGCGGGCCGCGTATCGCCCGGCGAGCAGGCCCACCGTGCCGGTGGCGAACGTCAGGGCGAGGAAGCCGCGGGCGACGCCGACGTTGGCGATGTAGCCGGCGATCGCGATCGCGCCGGCCAGGCGCAGGCTCGCCGAGGTGACCCGGCGGTACTCGTCGGCGCCGTAGCCGAGCACACGGTCGTCGTAGCAGCGCTGCAACTTGAGTGAGCCGAGCCACACCAGCACGAGGGCCGGGCCTACCACGGCGTAGGGGATCTGCGAGCCGATCGGCTCACCCCCGCCGAAGGGCTCGACCACCCAGTTGAAGCGCCCGAAGTATCCGGCGAGCACGGCGAGGGAGATGATGGCGAGATCGAGCACCATCAACACTCGCTCGTACGTGCGAAGCCGCGATCGCAGCAGAGCGCCCGTCGCGCCCGCCTCGGTCGAGACCCCCACCGGACGCGTCAGGAGAGTTGCCGACGTCACCAGCCCTCCCCCAGCTTGTCAAGTCGACCATGTGCTTATCACGGCAAGCGCCGGGCCCAAGATCGGGACCGGCGGCGCCGGAGCACCAGGACATCTTGACCTACGCCAGCATCGCACAAGCGCTTTCGACAAAAAACTGTCAGTTCATTGCCACCAACCAGCCGAACGTACATGCACGCAAGGTAGCCAATTGCCCACATGACGTATATCCGCTGGTCAACGAGGTGCTGCCGGCCGCAGGGCAAGCGCTTTGAGGAAAATGTCGCCGATCTTCGTCGGGTCCTTGGTGACGAATACGCCACCGCCCGTGACCTCCGTGATCCGATTGAGCTGAGCCTCGTCGACACCGTCACCGATACCCAAAATGATCACCTGGACCGGACGCCGCGGGTCGGCGAGATCCTTCAACTGCGCCAGCAGCGCCTGCTCGGTGATCCCGTTGTCGTCGTCGTTCTTACCGTCGGTGAACATCACGATCGAGTTGACCCGGTCGGCCGCCCAGCCCTCCTGGACCTCTTTGTAGGCGGCGAGCATCGTGTCGTACAGCCCGGTGTCGCCGTCCGGCTTGGGCGTGATCGCCTTCAGCGCGGCGAGCGCCTGGCCACGGTTGCTGCTCAGTGGGCCGACACGGTTGCTGCTCAGTGGGCCGATCGGCACCAGCTCGCGCCAGTCCTTGCCGCCGCCGAGGTCGGTGGAGAACGTCCAGAGCCCCAGCGCCCACGAGTCGTCGAAGAGGTTGAGCCCGGACTGGGCGGCCGCGAGCGTGACCGCCATCCGCGTGGCGTTGCCGGCCTCCGGCACGCGCTCCAGCATCGAGCCGGAGATGTCCATCACAGCGAGCATGCGGCCGGGCGCGGTGACCGCGGTCCACGTGGCGAGCGAGCGGTCGAGCGCCGCCGGGTCGAGGTCGCCGGCGGCCTTGCCACCGGCGCCGGGGGTCGCGGACGGCGGGCCGCCCGCCGGGCTGGGCGCGCCGGTCGGGGCCGTGAAGCCGGAACCCCAGGTGCCGTCGGGCGAGCGGAGCCCTTGCGCGCCCAGCCGGTCGCGGAACGCGGCGGTATCGAGCGCGTCGTGCACCGCCTCGGCCGCCTCGACCTTGACCGCGTCGACGCCTGGCATGATCGCGAACGGATAGTCGAGCGGCGCCGGCGTCGGCTCCACGTAGAGCGCGGCGAGCGGCACCGGCGGCTTCTTCGCGTTGTACGCGATGACGTCTTCCTCCGACAGCGGCGCCACGTTGAGCCCGGAGGCGAGCGAGGCGGCGTCGGCGGCCTGCGGGAACTTGGCGACGAGGTCGTCGCGGAGCGCCGAGCGGCCGATCGCCAGCGACCGCAGCGCGGCGGTCTGCGCCTGCGGGTTGCCGCCCGAGCCGGTGGCCGCGGCGAGCGAGAGGAGCCCGGAGAGGCCGGCCGCGTCGCGCGTCGGCTCGACGATGCCGGTGCGCAGGCCGGTGCCGGTGGTGATCTGCTTGAGCAGGTCGGCCCAGCCGACCTCCTTGTCGGGCCAGCCGAGGCTTTCGGCGAGCGGCTCGGGGATCGCGGCGACCACCGGGCTGCGCGCGATCGAACCGCCGTCGGCGGGCGTGAAACCGGGCGCCACCGTGCGGAGCCGCACCAGCCAGGTCGAGGAGTCGGGCACCCACACGTCGGGCGCCTCGAGCGTGCCGTTGGCGCTGCCCACGCCGGCCAGCCCCACGCTGTGCCGCGCGGCGATCACGGCGGCCACGTCGACCGAGTTGACCTCGCTGACGTCGACGACCACGCAGGTGCCGCCGGCCGAGCCGCCCTCCGCCCGCCAGCCGTCGAGCCGGGAACGCACAGCCGGTGCGATCTCGGGCGAGGCGGCGAGGGCAAGCTTGACCTCGCCGGTGCACCGCGAGCCGGCCAGCTCCCGGTAGCCGAACCAGGAGCCGCCCACGACGACGACAAGCGCCATCGCGACGGCGATGGCGCCTGCTCCGCGATAGTTGCTGCGCATGCGATGGCGGCCTGACACGGTCCCAATCCTGCTGACGCCGCCTGCGTGTTGCCAGGTACGTTCGGCCGAAAGTTACAGATGAGCGACCTTCTGCCGGATATCCCGTTACATCAAGTAGCAATTCAACGCCGGACAGTTTTGAGAAATCCCCATATACCGCCCCCAATCCCTCATCGCTCAAGGGGCGCTATTCATTGGCGATATAGGCTTATAAGGACTTAGCCGGCAAAACGCACGTTGGGCTGGGCAGTTGCAGTGCACTTCCCGGCTCTTGCGGTATGCCGGAATCGCGGTCGAGATGGAAGCCGACGACGGCGTGCGAGCGCTCGTTGGCCACGTACAGGTGCTCACCCACCGCCGCGAAATGCCTCGGCCACTGCCCTCCCGTGGCCACCTCGGCGAGGTGAGCGGGGAGGTCTCCGTCGAGTGAGAACGTCGAGATCGTGTCGGTGCCCCGGTTGGCGACGTAGAGGAAGCGGCCGTCGGGGCGGACCGCGACCTCGGAGGGCTGCGCGCCGCTGAGCCGGCTCGTGGCGACCCGCCCGCGCTCGCGCAGCACGCCGCTGGCGCCGTCGAGGTCGTATGCCGTCACGGTCGCGTCCAGCTCGCCGACCAGGTAGGCGTGCCGGCCGTCGGGGTGGCGGGCGATGTGCCGGGGGCCCGAGCCGGCGTGCACCTGGATGCGCGGCCCGGCCGGCACGAGGCGACCCGTGGCGGCCTCCAGCTCGTACCGGTAGACGGCGTCGGTGCCCAGGTCCACCACGAGGATCGGGCCGCCGCCGGGGTCGGGGGAGACCATGTGCGCGTGCGCCCGCTCCTGCCGCTTGGGGTCGGGGCCGGCGCCCTCGTGCACCAGCAGGTCGGTGCGCTCGCCCAGCGCGCCGTCGTCACCGAGCCGGTGCACGGCCACGCTGCCGCTGGAGTAGTTGGCGCTCACGAGGTATCGCCCACCGGGGGCGACGGCGAGGTGACACGGATGCGCGCCGCCGGTCGAACCGCTGCCGAGCGGGCGCAGGTCGGTCTCCCCCGCCACGGCCCAGGCGCTGACGCCGCCCTCGTCGACCTCGCTTACCGCGTACAGCACCGGGAGCGTCGGATGCCAGGCGAGAAACGAGGGAGAGAGCGTGTGCGCCACGACGCCGAGCGAGTCGAGCCGGCCGGTGGCGGGATCGCGCCGCACCGCGGTGATGCCGGCCCCCTCACCGCCCATCTCCGGCGTGTAGCACCCGATGTAGAGGAGTCCGGTCACGCTCCGATCCAACCAGACCGCCGACCACTGGATCCAGCGTCTTGGAATCGTATAGGATCCACGATCGTGGCGATGATGAAGCCGGCGCGGCGACTGACGCTCACCGAAGACGTCTACGTGTCGGTGCAGGCACTCATCATGGACCACGCCGTCGCACCGGGCGCCCGCATCAACATCGACGCCCTCGCCCGCCAGCTCGAGGTCTCGCCGACCCCGGTGCGCGAGGCGCTCGCGCGGCTGGAGGCCGACGGGCTGGTCCGCAAGCGACCGCTGGCCGGATACACGGCGGCGCCGCTGCTCACCCGCGCCGAGTTCGAGGAGCTGGTGCAGATGCGCCTGATCCTCGAGCCGCCGGCGGCCAGCCACGCCGCCACGGTGATCACGGCCTCCGGCGCCGACCGGCTCCGCGCCGAGGCCGCCCTCCCCGACCCCCAGCCCGAGGCGGAGGGATACGCGGGGATCGCCGCGTTCACCGCGCAGGACGCCCGCTTCCACCACCTCGTCGCGGAGCTCTCCGGCAACCACATGCTCCACGAGGCGGTCGTGCGGCTCCGCTCGCACCTCCACCTCTTCCGGCTGCACTTCCCGCCGGCGCACTACGGCATCAGCGCGGAGGAGCACCACCGCGTGGTCGACGCGATCGCGGCGGGCGACCCTGACCGCGCGGCCTCGGCCATGCGCGCGCACATCACCGCCGCCCGGGAGCGGCATCTCCCCTACTTCGGGAGGTCCACATGAAAGTCGCGCTCTTCGTCACGTGCGTCAACGACCTGGTCTTCCCCGGCACCGGACGCGCCGTCGTGCAGGTGCTGGAGCGGCTCGGGCACACCGTCGACTTCCCGGTCGAGCAGGGGTGCTGCGGCCAGATGCACGCCAACAGCGGCTACCGCGAGGAGGCACTCCCACTGGTGGCCAACTTCGCCAAGACCTTCGACGGGTACGACGCGATCGTCTGCCCCTCCGGCTCGTGCGTGGCGATGGTCCGCGACTGGTACCCGAAGCTCCTGCCGGACGCCGCCGAGGTGGCGGCCCGCACGTACGAGCTGTCCGAACTGCTCGTCGACGTGCTGGGCGTGACCGACGTGGGCGCCACCTTCCCGCACCGGGTCACGTACCACCCCACCTGCCATGGCCTGCGCATGCTCCGTCTCGGCGACCGGCCACGGCAGCTTCTCGGCGCGGTGCGCGGGCTGGAGCTGCTCGACCTGCCCGGCGCGGAGGAGTGCTGCGGCTTCGGCGGCACGTTCGCGGTGAAGAACGCCGGCGTATCGGGCGCGATGCTCGCCGACAAATGCAGGTCCATCGTGGACACCGGCGCCGAGTACGTCGCGGCGGTCGACAACTCCTGCCTGGCCCACATCGGCGGCGGGCTCTCCCGGGCGGGCGGGCCGGCCAAGCCGATCCACTACGCCGAGATCCTGGCGACGCGGGCATGAGCAGCCGGGGCAGGGGCGGCCGAGGCAGGAGTGGCGGGGGCAACATCGTGGCGCGGCTGCCGTTTCCCACGGCCGCGCGCCAGGAGTTGGGCGACGCGCAGCTCCGGATCAACCTGCGCAAGGCGACCCACACCATCCGCGACAAGCGGCTGCGCGTGGTCGGCGAGGTGCCGGACTGGGAAGCGCTGCGCCACGCCGGCGCGGCCATCAAGGACGACGTGCTGGCCCGCCTGCCCGAGCTGCTGGAGCGCTTCGAGGCGGCCGCCACCGCCGCCGGCGCCACCGTGCACTGGGCGCGCGACGCGGCCGAGGCGTGCACGGTGGTCACGGAGCTGGTGCGCGGCACCGGCACCACCGAGGTCGTCAAGGTGAAGTCGATGGCCACGCAGGAGATCGGGCTCAACGAGGCGCTGGAGGCGGCCGGCATCTCCGCCGTGGAGACCGACCTCGCCGAACTGATCGTGCAGCTCGCCGACGACACGCCCTCGCACATCCTGGTGCCGGCGATCCACTACAACCGCTCGCAGATCCGCGACATCTTCGCCCGCAACGGCCTCGCCGCGGTCACCGACGACCCGCCCGCGCTGGCCGAGGCGGCACGGCGGCACCTGCGGGCCAAGTTCCTCTCCGCGCGGGTCGCCATCTCCGGTGCCAACTTCGCCGTCGCCGAGTCGGGCACGCTCGTCGTGGTCGAGTCGGAGGGGAACGGCCGGATGTGCCTCACCCTCCCGGAGACCCTGATCTCGGTGGTGGGCATCGAGAAGATCCTGCCGACGTTCCGCGACCTCGAGGTCTTCCTGCAACTGCTGCCGCGCTCCTCGACCGGCGAGCGGATGAACCCGTACACGTCGCTGTGGACCGGTGTCACGCCCGGCGACGGCCCGCAGACCGTCCACATCGTCCTGGTCGACAACGGCCGCACCGAGACCCTCGCCGACGACGTGGGGCGGCAGGCGCTGCGGTGCATCCGCTGCTCCGCGTGCCTCAACGTCTGCCCCGTGTACGAGCGGGTCGGCGGCCACGCGTACGGCTCGGTCTATCCGGGACCGATCGGCGCGATCCTCTCCCCGCAGATGAGCGGCGAGGGCGCCAACCGCACGCTGCCCTACGCCTCCACGCTCTGCGGCGCCTGCTACGACGCCTGCCCGGTGCGGATCAACATCCCCGAGGTGCTCGTGCACCTGCGCCAGACCGGCCCGCATCCGCCCGCCGAGCGGGCCGCGATGCGCGCGCTCTCGTGGGCCATGCGCGACCGCCGCCGGTACGCCGCCGCGCTGCGCGCCGCCCGCCGCGGAGCCGCTCCGGTGCGGTGGGTCGCCGGCTCGCGCGGGAGCGTACGGCACCTGCCGTGGCCGCTGTCGAAATGGACGTCCACACGGGACGCTCCGCTGCCGGCGAAGCAGACCTTCCGCGAGTGGTGGGCCCGAGAACGGGGGCAGGAGTCATGAGCGCGCGGGATGAGGTGTTGCGGCGGGTACGGGCGGCGCGGCCGGCAACGCCGGTGGAGGTGCCCCGGAAGTATCGGACGGTCGACGCCGACGGCGACCTCGTGGAGCTGCTCGTCGACCGGCTGAGGGACTACCGGGCGACCGTGTGGCTGTGCGGGCCCGACGGGCTCGCCGGTTCGATCGGTGAGCTGCTGAGCGGGGCATCCGCCGTCGTCACACCGGCCGGCGTCCCGGGGGCGTGGCTGGCGGCGTACCACGGAACGGTCCTGCGGGACGGTGAGCCGCGGCCGCTCGCGGTGGCCGACCTCGACGCGCCGGGGGTCGCCGTACTGACCGGATGTGCCGTGGCGGTCGCCCGCACCGGCACGCTGATCCTCGACGCCGGCCCCGACCAGGGGCGCCGCGCGCTCACGCTCGTCCCCGACCACCACCTGTGCGTCGTCCAAAGCAAACAGATCGTGGGCGGCGTGCCGGAGGCGCTGGCCCGCCTCGCCGACCCCACGCGCCCGCTCACGCTGGTCTCCGGACCCTCGGCGACCAGCGACATCGAGCTAAACCGGGTCGAGGGCGTACACGGGCCGCGGCGGCTCGACGTCGTCGTGGTGATGAATTGAGGTCACCTCGCCGCGCAGGCGGGGCTGGTCGGCGCAGATCTTCTTGAGCAGCGCGACGATCGGGCGCAGGTGGTTGGGGCGCGGGTTGGCGGTCGTCACGTGCACCTCCAGCGTGAGCCGCTCGCCCTCGTGGTGCAGCGGTACCCACTTCGAGTGCTCCACGCCCGCCCCGCCGAAACGCATGCCCGGCTTGTAGATGAGCGCGATGTCGGACGGGGCGAGTACGAGCGGGCTGGGCAGGCCACACTCGTGCAGCAGCGCGACGCGTTCGATGACGCTCCCGATCTCGTACGTCTCGCTCGCCACGCGCCGCTCCTCCCCCGGGTCGTCGATCGGGCACGCGGCGATCCGCTCCTCCAGCAGCAGGCGGGCGCGCGAGTCCTTCGGCGGGATGTGCGACATGCTGCGTACGAACTCGGCCAGCGGCATCGTGTCGCCCGGATGGTCGGCCGGCACCAGCACCTCCAGTTGCGACTCGTACAGCAGGTCGGACTGGAGTTCGTCGCGATACTCGGCGGGCGGCGGCTGGCCGATCGCGAGGTGGTACGTGCCGGTGGTGAGCGGCCAGAACGCCTGGTCGAAGAAGGATTCGTTGCCGCGGTCGCTCTGCTGAAGCTCCTCGATGCCGACCTTCTCCTCGCCGGGCGGATGCTGGGCGAGCGTCTCGACGTACAGCGTCTTGACGATCGTGGCGTGGTGCGGGAGGCAGACCAGCCGGGTCACGTCGGACTCGGCGAGGCGGCCGCGCTCGTCCTGGTACAGGCTGCGGACCCGCTCACAGAAGCGCTGGAAGCGGCGGCCGCGCACGGTCAGCTCGGCCTTGCCGCGCGGGCCCACCCCCTCGCGCAGGGCGGGGCGCCCCAGCCACCTGTTGATCTTCAGGAGGATGGTGCGCACGCCCTCGACGGTGATGTATTCGTCGTACCGGTCGGCGAGCAACCGCACGGCCCGCTGCCGTGTGCCAGCCTCCACGACCGCCATGAACACGACGCAGTCCCACTCGTCCGGCGCGCGATCCCTCACCTTTCCCACAGCGGAAAGTTACGGCCCACCTACCGTCCGAATACGTGATTTGCGGTACGGCGGCGTGGCATCGAGCCCTTTCGACCGATGCGCTTTACCTGGCGCACTCGAACTGCAAGGAAAATTCAAAAAAGGTTCGATCAGCAAGCGGAGCTTGGCGGAGGCAACAAATAGTTCTTCCGATCTTGGTCGAATCCACGGTGCCGGTCACGGTCGAAAACGGGCCGGCGTGATCTTCGCGACAGGTACAAAACGGGGTGTGAATCCCGTCCGCTTCGTCGCTTTTGCGCGGCCGAGCTGGCACTCGCTGATCTTCTACGTCGGGACCGCCAACCTCGCCCGTACGCTGCTCGCCCGCGGGCACCCCGAGCCCGAGCCGCACGCCCACGTCGGCGTGTACGCGCTCTGTGCCGCGCTCGCCGTGCTGGTGTCCCGGCTCGTCGAGCGGGCCCGCAGCGCGCTCACCTCGCGAGTGTGCAGCGCCAGCCTCGGCATGGTCGGGCTGCTCTACGCCACGCTGCACGGCGACGCCCACCAGTTCGCGCCGATACCCGCGGCGGCGCTCCTGGTGGCGGCGGTGGTCGCGGGCGAGGCGGGGTACCGGCTGCGCGGCATCCGCCGGCCCTCCTGGTACTCGGTGATCTTCTTCATAGCCTCGGCCGGACTGACCCGTACGGTGCTGGTGGTCTACGGCGCCGACCTGCATGGGCTCGTCCACTGTGGTGCGTACCTGCTCTGCCTGGCGTTCGCCCTCGCGGCCGGCGGCGTCATGCGGCGCATGGAGAGCCCGCTCACGCCACGCGTGCACAGCGGCAGCCTCGGCCTCACCGGGCTGCTGCTCGCGGCGGCCCACGCGGACACGCCCGCGCACGCGCTGGTCGCGGTCACCGCGCTCGTACTCGGCATGACCTGCGTGGGCGAGTTGGCCTACCGCCGGCGCGCGCTGCGCCACAGCCTCGCGTGAGTCAGGCGGGCACCGGATGGCCGTGGTAGCCGGCCACGTGCTCGACCAGCGCGATCAGCACGAGCTTGCCAGACTGGCGCTCGCGCACGTCGCAGAGCACCACCGGCACCTCGCGGTCGAGGTCGAGCGCCTGCCGCACGGCGTCGGCGCTGTAGCGGCGGGCGCCGTCGAAGCAGTTGACGCCGACGACGAACGGGATGCCGTGGCCCTCGAAGTAGTCGACCGAGGGAAAGCTGTCTTCGAGCCGGCGCGTGTCGGCGAGCACGACGGCACCGAGCGCGCCGTACGCCAGCTCGTCCCAGAGGAACCAGAAACGGTCCTGGCCCGGCGTGCCGAAGAGGTACACCTGAAGGTCTTCGTTGATGGTGATCCGGCCGAAGTCCATCGCCACGGTGGTGGTGCGCTTGCCCTCGACGCCGGCCAGGTTGTCGGTGCCGATGCCGGCGTGGGTGAGCACCTCCTCCGTGTGCAGTGGCCGGATCTCGCTCAGCGCGCCGACCAAAGTGGACTTGCCAGCCCCGAAACCGCCCGCGATGAGTATCTTCAGCGCGAGCGGTATCCGCCGATCGGCGTCGAGGTCAGAGTGCCCGGAGTCCATTCACCACCGCCTGGAGGACGTCGTCTTCGGGGAAGTGGGCCGCTGTGGACGGCTCGTACATCGCGATGAGGCCAGCCGCCAGGAGGTCGCCGAGCAGCACTCGGACGACCCCGAGGACCAGGTTGAGACCGGAGGCCAGCTCGGCCACCGAGACCGGGTCTTCGGCCATCGCGAGGATCGCGCGATGCTCGGGCTGGAGGTGGGCAGCGTCCGGTGAGGTCGCCGCCTCGGGCGCCGCGAGCACGAACGCCATCAGGTCGAACCCGCCGGTCACCGGCCGCACGCGGCCGCCGGTCACCGTGTACGGACGGACTACCGGCCCGGCGTCGCCGTCGAGCCAGTCGTGCTGCCCGGAGGCCTCACCCCGCATCGGAGGGCACCGTCGGATGGCGCGAGGGTGTGCTCATGTTCTGCCCCACCCTGGCGACCAGCATCGCCATCTCATATGCGATCAAGCCAATGTCGGAGTCGATGCCGGCCAGCAGCGCCAGGCAGGCGCCCCGCCCGGCGGCCGTGACGAAGAGGTAGGCCCCCTCCATCTCGACCACGGTCTGCCGCACCGGCCCGGTCTCGAAGTGGCGGCTGGCCCCCTTGGCCAGGCTCTGGAAGCCGGCGGCCATGGCCGAGAGGTGCTCGGCGTCTTCTCGGGTCAGGCCGTGTGACGAGCCCATCAGGAGCCCGTCCGCGGAGAGCACGACGGCATGGTGCGCGGACGGCACCCGCTCGATGAGGTCATCGAGCAGCCAGTTGAGTCTGGCGGCCGGGCTGGTCGTCGACACCACTACTCGTCTCCTTCCGGCTCGGCAGGTGGGGTCTTGTCCCGCTGGCTGGCGCTCGGCGCCGAGCCGGCCGCGCCGTCGGCCGGAGCTTCCGGGCCGGCGCCGTGGCCGTTGGCGGCGGCTGGTGGCTCCGGGTCGGCACCGTGGCTCGGGAACGCCTCGGCACCGGCGACTCCGGGCTTTCGAGTGGGCAGGCTCCCACCGTCGACCTTGCGGGGCCGAAGCGCTTCGAGACCGGCGCCGCGACCGGGCCGAGCCGCGTCGTCGCCGGACGGCGATCCGTCGCCGGCCTTGCGGCGGGGCAGGCCGCCGGCGGTCGACCGGCGGGCGGGCGGGCCGTCCACACCGGGCCGGCGGGCCGGTGGCGCCTCGGCGCCGCGCTTGCGGCGGGGCAGGCCGTCGATGGTCTCCGGGCTCTCCGCGGCCGCTCCGGCCGGGCTCCCCGCGACGGGAATCGCCGGGCTGCCTCCGGCCGGCGGCGCCACGATCGCGCCGGGCGGCGGCGTGGCGGTGCCCCGGGCGAGCGGCACGGGGTCGGCCGGCGCGTCCCGCGTGCCCCGGCGGGCGAGCGGCACGGCACCTCCCTCGCCCGGGTCGCGCCGGCTGACCCGGGCGGAGTCGATGTCGCGGGTCTCGCGGAGCGCGAGCGGCACGAAATCCGCCTCCAGCGTCTCCTGCCCCGCCGGGCCGCGACCGGCGAACGGCATCGCATCGGGCTCGGTGCGGGCGGACGGCGCGGAGGCGCCGGGCTCGCGGCGGGCGAGCGGGATCGCGTCGGCGTCGCGACGGCCACGGGCGGTGCCCGCCTGGAGCGCGGACATCGTGGCCCGCGCCTGGTCGGCGGAGCGCGGCGGCGGCTCGGCGTCAACCCGGTCGATCGTGAGCGGCCCGGCCGGCTCGGCCCGCAGCTGGGGCGCGAGGCTCGCCTGCCGGACCCGCTTGGGCAGGCCGTCCGCTCCGGCGGAGGGCGCCGCACCGGTGGACTGGTCGGGCTCGGCCGGTGGCGCGGGCACCAGCACCGGACGGGCGACCGCCTCCAGCGGCCGGCGCGTGGAGTCGACGCTCGCCAGCGAGCGGGCGCGGCGCTTGCGGGGCGGCTCGGACCCGGACGGGCCGGCCGGCAGCGCGGCCGGCTCGGGCGGCGGGGTGACCAGGTCTGGCGGCACGAGCACGATGGCCGTGATGCCACCGTACGGCGAGCTGCGCAGCTGGATCTTCACGCCGTGGCGGGCGGCGAGCTGGGAGACCACGAAGAGACCGAGCCGCGCGCTGCTGGCCGGGTCGAAGTCGGGCGGGCGGCTCAGCTTGCGGTTGGCCTCGCCGAGCACCTCCGGCGTCATGCCCAGCCCGCGGTCTTCGATCTCGATGGCGTAGCCGTTGGGCAGCGTGGCACCGGAGACGTGCACCTTCGTCTCCGGCGGGGAGTACGACGTCGCGTTCTCGATCAGCTCGGCGAGCAGGTGGATCATGTCGCCGACCGCGCGGCCGGCGATGTCGGCGGGCTCGATCTTCGTGATCGAGACGCGCGCGTAATCCTCCACTTCGGACACCGCGCCGCGGATCACGTCGATCACGCCGATCGGGTTGCGCCAGCCCCGGCCCGGTGCCGAGCCGGCGAGGATGACCAGGTCTTCGGCGTGCCGCCGCATGCGCGTGGCGAGGTGGTCGACGCGGAAGAGGTTTTCCAGCTCGTCGGGGTCGGTGCTGCGTCGCTCCATCGAGTCGAGGAGCGCGAGCTGGCGGTGGAGCAGTGCCTGGCTGCGCCGGGCGATGTTGAGGAACACCTCGTTGAAGCCCTGCCGCAGCGTGGCCTCGTCGACCGCGGCCTGCACCGCCGTGCGCTGCGCCTCGGTGAACGCCCGGCCGAGCTGGCCGATCTCGTCGCTGCCGTACTCCAGCGGGGGCGCCTCCTCGGCGACGTCGACCTCCTCGCCGCGGCGCAACCGGGCGACCACGGCGGGCAGCCGCCGGTCGGCGAGATCCATCGCGCTCTCCCGCAGCCCGGTGAGGCGCCGGATCAGCGAACGCCCCACGCGCAACGAGATCAGCAGCGAGAGCGCGATCGCGGCGAGGCCGAGCAGGCCGGCGAGGGCGAGCCGGAGCAGCACGCCGACCGCGACCGGGCCGGCCCGGTCGGCGAGCGCGTCGGAGCTGGCCATCTCGAACTCGCGGAGCTGGAGGATGGCCGGCTCGTACGCGCTCTGCCACGCCCCCGCGTTGACCGGAACGGGCTGGCCGTCGCGCCCCTGCGCGATCACGCGGTCTTCGAACGCGCGGAGCTGGCTGAACGCCTCGCCCTCGGTCATCCGCTGGTAGGCGACCCGCTCGACGTCGGGCAGGGCGGGCAGCGCCTGGGCGAAGAGGTAGCGGTGGGCGCCGATGATCTGCACGAGCTGGGCGTGCTCGCCACCGGAGAACCGACCTGCCGCGAACGCGCCGGCGAGCAGCGCGTCGGACTGCCCGAGCACCTCGCGGGCACGGCCGAGCGCGGTGATCGCCCGTGCCTCGCGGTTGAGGTCGTCGTCGTCGACGTCGGCGGTGATCTCGAAGACCCGGAACGCGCCGTCGACCACGCCGGTGTAGAGGCCGAGCGCGCCGGCCTGGTCCATCTCCCGCCGGTCGATGAAGCCGCGGCCGGTGGGCAGCAGGTCGAGCGAGGTGAAGAGCTGGTCGAGGTGGACGCCGAGCCGCCCGCCCGCGGTGTCGCGCAGGTCGGGGCTGCTGGCGCGGCGACGGAACTCGGCGACCGCGGCGTCGGTGCGGTCGCGCTGCTCGCCCAGTGCCGGCAGCGCGCCCTTGCCGGCGAGGTAGACCAGCGAGAGGCGCCGCTCGCGTTGCAGCTCGGCGACCATCGACTCGCCGGGGCGGCCCACCTCGTCGAGGAGCGACTGGGCCGCGAGCAGGTTCAACGCCGGGCCGACGGTCAGTGTCGTGGTGAATATCCAGAGCGCCAGAAGGGCGGCGAGGGGCACGGTGACCAGGGCGATAATCTTCGCGCGGATCGACCAGTTGCCTGTATTCATGAGACCTCGCCGATCGGGGTGCGGTACGGCAGCCTTCGGCAGGATACATTGCCGCCGCAAGTATCAAGGCGCCCTTCTCACGCGAAAAGGGGCGCCTTGATCGATACGTTAACCGGCTCCGGCGCCGATTCCAAGACCCCTTTTCGTAGTCGTGGCCGCACAACATCCGCCACATGTGCACCGACCCAGATCGAGGGCGTTGTCACTCCTGATCCGGCCGTTCGGCTTCCACCACACATATTCGCCACCATCGATGGACGATCATCCCTGACGCTCACCTTATCTGGAATCAATCCAGTTAAGGCGCTGAGTTTTTCGTCGCGGGGGGATTGTCGATCATGGTTGAGCGGGAACTACCACCTCATGTCAGCCACGCAGATCGTTGTCACACTCATCGTCGTCATCGCGGTACTCGCCGCCGCGGGCGCCGGCTGGATGTCGTACCGCCGGTGGTCGCTGCGGCACCGGTTCGGCCCCGAGTACGACCGCCTCGTCGCCGAGCGCGAGGGTCGGGCGGCTGCCGAGCGCGAGCTGCGCGAGCGCGAGCGCCGCCACGCCGAACTTGACCGCAGGCCGCTCAGCCCCGAGTCCCGCGCGCGGTACGCCGCCGAGTGGGAGGAGATCCAGATCCGCTTCGTGGAGTCGCCGGTCGAGGCCGTGAACGCCGCCGAAGACCTGGTCAGCCGCATGGCCACCGAGCGCGGCTACCCGGCGGGCGACTTCGAGGAGCAGGCCGCGTACCTCTCCGTCGAGCACGCCCGCTCGCTCAAGCACTACCGGGACGCGCACGCGGTGCGCGAGTCGCTGGACCGCGGCGAGGGCGACACCGAGCAGCTCCGCGAGGCGCTCGTGCACTACCGGGAGATGGTCACCGAGCTGCTCGGTCACGAGGGGGTGCCGACCCCCCGCCGGCACCACGCCGAGCCCATGCGGGCCACCGAACGCTACGAGACCAACCGGTGAGGGAGGCGCACACCATGGCGAAGCAGAAGGCACCGCAGTACACCCCGACCGAGCCGCCCGAGCGGGTCGCGTCCGCGCCCGTACCCGTGCCGCACCACGCCGACGACGCCGACCGGAACGACGCCCGCC
Source organism: Phytohabitans kaempferiae (assembly GCF_042433955.1). Taxonomy (NCBI): domain Bacteria; kingdom Bacillati; phylum Actinomycetota; class Actinomycetes; order Micromonosporales; family Micromonosporaceae; genus Phytohabitans; species Phytohabitans kaempferiae. The sequence goes on from NZ_JBHLUH010000068.1 coordinate 162,945, forward strand.
GCGACGCGGCCGAGGACGTCACCGACCGCGTCCCCGGCGACGCGCTGGACGACCGCGGCACGTTCCAGGACCCGGTGCTGGCCGGCGAACGCGGCGACCCGGACGACCTGACCGCGGTGACCCGGGCCGGCACGCCCGAGTACCACGAGCCGGAACCGCAGCGGACCGCGTTCGGCGCGGCCACCGTCGGGGGCGCGGCCGCCGCGGCGGCTCAGGCGGGCCCGTCCCACGAGGTCCACGACCGCGCCGAGGCGAAGGACGCCACCGGTGACCAGGTCGACCTGGCCGCCGGTACCAGCGGGGAAGCCGACCACAACGGCCGGCATGTACGCGACGAGCTGACGGCGGAGCGCACCGCCGCGTTCGACGCCGACGCGGACCGGGCCGACGCGGAGCGCACGCTCGGCGGGCCGAGTGACCTGCCCGAGACCACGCCCGCCGCGAACCTGCCGGCGGAGACGACCGGCATCGAGGAGCCGATCGCCGGGCTCTGGGGCGAGGGGACCGCGCAGGGCTACCGCGACCGGTGGCGCGAGGTCCAGTTCCGCTTCGTCGACGACCCGCCGGCCGCCGCCCGCGAGGCCAACCTGCTGGTCGAGGAGGCCGTCGGCGCCCTCACCGCCGAGCTGTCCCGGCAGAAGGAGGCACTCGGTGCCGGGTCCGGTGACGACACCGAGGAACTGCGCGCCGTCGTCCGCCGCCACCGCGACTTCCTGGACCGGCTCCTCGGCCTGTAGAGGGCTGAACAAGTCCATTCGCGGCCCGCGGCCGCGCGGATTGGTCGATGCGACCTATCTGACAGCGGGCAGTCCATCGAGCATCGGGGTTCCGAACGCCTGGCATCACCTCGCACCGGGCGGAAGGAACCCCGATGTCCATACGTACCCGAATCGCGGCACGCCGCGGCGCGGCCGCGCTCGCGGCGATGGCCGTGCTCGGCGGTGCCGGGCTCTACGGCCTCGGCCCGAGCGGCGCCACCGCCTCCAGCCACCGTGAGGCGCCGCTGGTCGCGGCCGACCCGGCCGTCGACAACACCGACCTGTACGCGTTCGTCAGCCCGGACCGGCCGGACCACGTCAGGTTCGTGGCGAACTGGATCCCCTTCGAGGAGCCCAACGGCGGGCCGAACTTCTACCCGTTCGCGACGGACGCCGCGTACAACATCAACGTCGACAACGACGGCGACGCGAAGCCGGACGCGATCTTCCGGTGGAAGTTCAGGACGATCGACAAGCGGGGCACCGGCACCTTCCTCTACAACAACGGACCGGTCGAGTCGCTCGACGACGAGAACCTGCTGGTACGCCAGACGTACACGCTGGAGTCCTCGTTCGACGGCAAGCCCTTCAAGACCCGGGTCAGCAACGGTCCGGTGGCCCCCTCCCGGGTCGGCCCGGCGTCCATGCCGGACTACGCGAAGCTGCGCGACCAGGCGGCGATCCAACTGCCCGGCGGCTGGAAGATCTTCGCCGGCCAGGCGGACGACCCGTTCTTCCTCGACCTGCGCGTCTTCGACCTGCTGTACGGCGGTGACCTGAGCGAGACCGGGCAGGACACGCTCGCCGGCTACAACGTCAACACGATCGTGCTCCAGGTGCCGTTCAAGGACGTGGCGCTGAACGGCGACGCGAAGCGCAACCCCAACATCGGCGTCTGGACCACCACCGACCGGCCGCGCGTACGGATCACCGGCGGCGGCTCGTCGGGCGACCGCGTGCAGGTCTCCCGTCTCGGCAACCCGCTGGTCAACGAGGTGGTCGTACCGGCCGGGCTGAAGGACGCGTTCAACGCCTCCCGCCCCGACCAGGACGCCAACAACCCCACCATCGTCAAGCGGGTCACCGACCCCGAGGTGCCGCGGCTGATCGAGAAGATCTACGGCATCCCGGCCCCGCCGGCGCCCCGCGACGACCTGGTGGAGATCTTCCTGACCGGCATCACCACCAAGGCCGGTGGGCCGATCAAGGCGGACCTCAACTCGCAGCTCGACAACATGGACGTCGACCCGAAGCGGTTCGTCCCCTCCGAGCAACTGCGGCTCAACCTGTCGGTGCCGGTCACCGCGGAGCCCAACCGGCTCGGCGTACTCGCCGGCGACCTCCAGGGCTTCCCGAACGGGCGGCGGCTCACCGACGACGTGGTCGACATCGAGGTGCAGGCGCTCGTGGGCGCGGCGCAGACCGGCAAGATCGTGGACGCGCTCGCCGCTGGTGACCAGGTGGACGCCAACGACCAGCAGTTCGGCGGCACGTTCCCGTACCTCGCACTGCCCAACGGCGTCGGCGTCAACACCGGTGGCGGCGGCGTGGGCCCGGCCGCCGGTGGCTCCGCTCCGGGCGGTCCTGACCTGACTCCGGCCGGGTTCGCCAGCCGGTCCGACGGGGGTACGCCGGCCACCATCGCGGCGGCAGCCGTGGGGGTCGCGACGAGCGCGGGCCTCGGCCTGCTGGTCCTCGCCCTGCTGTGGCGGCGCCGGGTCCGGCTCGCGGGCCAGCGCACTCAGCGGTTCTGATCTCTCGTCCCGGGGCGCGCCGCCACGGCGCGGCGCGCCCCTCTGATCGGAGGCTCACCAATGCGTCGCAGAGTTGTCGTCGCGGGCGTCGCGGTCGCCATCGGGCTGACCGCCGTGGCAGCGGTCCTCGCCCCGGCCGGCGCCCCGCCCGCGGTCCCGCCCGCCATGGCCGCCCAGCCGGCCGACCCGATCTCCCGGGCGCAGGAGCGGCTCCGCCTCGTACCCGGCGACTGGCGCACCTGGGCGGCGCCCGGTCCGCGTTGTACGCGTACCACCTGGGCGTGATCGAGCTGGGTCTGGGCCGCACCGGCGCGGCCAGGGCCGGCCTGGCGACGGCGCTGCGCCTCAACCCGCACTTCTCCCCCACGGACGCGCCGCTGGCGCGCAACCTGCTCGCGAGCCCGGAGGTCTACCGATGAAACGCCGCTGGCTGCTGGCGCTCGCCGCCGCCCCGATCGCGCTCCTGCTGATGCCGGCCGCGCCGGCGAGCGCGCACCCGCTCGGCAACTTCTCCGTCAACCAATATGTCGGCCTGACGCTGCGTCCGGACCGGATCGACGCGACCGCGGTGGTCGACTTCGCCGAGATCCCGACCTTGCAGGCGACGGCTGCCCCGTCCTGCGACGACCTCGCCGGCTCGATCGCCCTGGCGGTGGACGATCAGCCTCTACAGTGGACGATCGGGTCGGCGGGATTCGGCTACGAGGAGGGCACCGGCGGGCTGCGCACCAGCCGCCTCACCTGCGGCCTCTCGGCGGCGGCACCGCTGTCGACGGCCACCGTCACCGTGGCCAACGGCTACGCGCCGGACCGGATCGGCTGGCGCGAGATGACCGCCCGCGGCGACGGCGTACGGGTCGAGTCGCCACTGCCCGTCGAGAGCGCCAGCGACGAGCTGCGCACGTACCCGGCCGACCCGCTCGCGTCCGCGCCGGACGTACGGTCGGCGACGCTGCGCGTGACGCCCGGCGACGGCACGGCGGGCGCGGCGCTGTCCCGGCCCGGCGACGGCTTCCTGGCCGGTGTCACGGCCGGTGTGGAGCGGCACTTCCAGGAACTCGCCGGCGGGCGCCTCACGCCGGCGGTCGGGCTGCTCGCCGTACTGCTCGCGCTGCTCCTCGGCGCCGGGCACGCCGCACTGCCCGGGCACGGCAAGACGGTGCTCGCCGCGTACGCGGCCGCTCGGCGGCGCCGCATCCGGGACGCGCTCGCGGTCGGTGCCACGGTGACGCTGACCCACACCGGCGGCGTGCTGGTGGTGGGGCTGCTGCTCGCCACGTCCAGCACGCTCGCCGGCGACCGCGTCCTCGGCTACCTGGGCATCGTGAGCGGCGTGATCGTGGTCGCGGTGGGCGTGGGGATGTTCGTGCGGCGCCAGCGCGGTCATCACCACCATCACCACGGGCACTCCCACGACCACGCGCATCCGCACTCGCACGGGCATGGGCACGGGCGGCTCGGGCTCGCCGGCATCGGGATCGCCGGCGGACTCGTGCCCAGCCCGTCTGCGATCGTGGTGCTGCTGGCCGCGATCGGCCTGGGGCGCACGGCGTTCGGCGTGGTGCTCGTGCTCGCGTACGGCGTCGGCATGGCCGCGACGCTCACCGCCGTCGGGCTCGCGCTGGTCGCCGCCCAGCGCCGCCTGGGCCGCCTCCCGCGCCTCCCTCGCGTGGCCCAGCGCCTCACCAGGGCCGCCCCGGCCGGCACCGCCGCCCTGGTCGTGCTGGTCGGCGCCGGTGTCGCCGCCCGCGCCGCCACCGGCGCCTTCTGACCTCACGCTCCAGGGCACATCAGTGCCGTTTCGCGGCATATTTGGGCTGCCGCGACGTTCGTCGTGGTCCAGACCGCCGCTCCCGCGGCCGCGCCCTCCGCGTCCACACGACCCGCGATCGGTTGCCTGCCGCCGGCTCAGAAGCCTTTCCCCAGTGCGTTACCCGATGGTAACTTGGCCAGAATGGCGGGCCCACACCACTACCGGATCGCGGTGATCGGGGCTGGCTTCGGCGGCCTCGGCGCCGCGATCCGCCTCCGGCAGCGGGGGCACGACGACTTCGTGGTGCTCGACCGGGGCAGCGAGGTGGGCGGCACCTGGCGCGACAACACCTACCCAGGCTGCGCCTGCGACGTACCCTCACACCTCTACTCCTTCTCCTTCGGCCTCAACCCCGACTGGAGCCGCAGCTTCTCCGGCCAGGCCGAGATCTGGGCCTACCTGCGCCGCTGTGCGCGGGAGCACGGCATCGACCAGCACCTGCGGCTGGCGACCGAGGTGCACGGCGCGGCCTGGGACGGCGGCCGGTGGGCGATCGAGACGTCCCGCGGTCCGCTCACCGCCGACGTGCTCATCTCGGCGGCCGGCCCGCTCTGCGAGCCGGTGTCGCCGAAGCTGCCCGGGCTGGAGACGTTCACCGGCGAGGCCTTCCACTCGGCGCGGTGGCGGCACGACTACGACCTCACCGGCCGGCGGGTCGCGGTGGTCGGCACCGGCGCGTCCGCGATCCAGTTCGTACCCGCGATCGCGCCCGCCGTCGCGCGGCTGCACCTCTTCCAGCGCACGCCGCCCTGGGTGATGCCGAAGGCTGACCGGCCGATCAGCCGGCTGGAGCGGCGCGCGTTCCGGGCGGTGCCGGGGCTACAGCGGCTGGCCCGCACCGGCGTCTACTGGGGTCGCGAGGCGCAGGCGACCGGTTTCCTCCAGCCCGTGGTGATGCGCCTGGGCCAGCGGACGGCCCGCGCCCACCTGCGCCGGCAGGTGCCCGACCCGGAGCTGCGCGCCAAGCTCACCCCGCACTACCGGATGGGCTGCAAGCGGATCCTGCTCTCCAACGACTACTATCCCGCGCTCAGCCGGTCCAATGTGGAGCTTGTCACCGACGGCATCGCCGAGGTGCGGCCGGACGCCGTGGTGAGCGCCGACGGCACCGCCCGCCCTGTCGACGCCATCATCTTCGGCACCGGCTTCCACGTCAGCGACACGCCGATCGCCGAGCAGATCCGGGGGCGCGACGGGCGTACGCTCGCCGAGGCGTGGGAGGGCTCGCCGAAGGCGCACCTCGGCACGACCGTCGCCGGCTTTCCCAACCTCTTCCTGCTCCTCGGTCCGGGCACCGGCACCGGGCACACGTCGGTGGTGTTCATGATCGAGAGCCAGCTCGCGTACGTGCTGGACGCCCTGCGCCACCTCGACCGCACCGGCGGCGCCGCGATCGAGCCCACGGCGGCGGCGCAGCGCGCGTTCGTCTCCACTCTGGACCGGAAGATGGCCGGCACGGTGTGGCAGAGCGGCGGCTGCCGGAGCTGGTACCAGGACGCGACCGGCCGCGTCTCCGCGATCTGGCCGGGCTACACCTGGTCGTACCGGCTGCGCACCAGACGTTTCGACCCGAACGACTACCAGGTGGTGACGCGTGCTCAGTAGCAAGGTCGTCTTCGTCACCGGCGCCGCGCGCGGCATCGGCGAGCACACCGCGCGGCTGGCCGCGGCCCGCGGTGCCACGGTCGTACTCGCCGGCCTCGAACCCGAACGCCTCGCCACGGTGGCCGCCGAGACCGGGGGCGTCTCGTTCGAGTGCGACGTGACCGACCAGGCCGCGCTCGACCGGGCGGCGGCGACGACGGTGGAGCGGTACGGCCGCATCGACGCGGTCGTGGCCAACGCCGGCATCGCCCCGCGTGGCACGATCGCGGTCGGCGACATCGACGCGATGGCGCACACCGTGGAGGTCAACCTCATCGGCGCGATGCGTACCGTCCGCGCCACCGTCGACCACGTCATCGCCAGCCGCGGCTACTACCTGCTGGTCTCCTCGGCGGCCGCGTTCGCCGGGCTGCCCGGCATGGCGGCGTACTCCGCGTCGAAGGCAGGGCTGGAGCAGTTCGGCAACGCGATCCGGCTGGAGCTGCGGCACCGGGGCGTGGCGGTGGGCACCGCGCACATGTCGTTCATCGACACCGACCTGGTCCGCGACGTAGCTGACGACCTGCCCCAGTTTCGCCAGACGCTGCGCAGGCTGCCGTGGCCAATGGGCACGGTCACCTCGGTCGAGGCGTGCGCCCGGGCGTTCGTCGACGCGATCGAGCGCCGCCGCCGCAAGGTGTACGTGCCCCGCGCGATCGGCGCCGTGCATGCCTTCCGCTCGTTGATGAGCAGCCCGCTCACCGACGCCGTCATCGGGCGGGGCGCGCGCACGGCCGTACCCCGGATGGAGGAGCAGGTCCGCGCGCTGGGGCGGGCCTTCGGCGCGAGCGGCGGCGGTGAGCGGTGACAGTCGTGTACGAGCGGCGCGGCACCGGCGAGCCGCTGGTGCTGCTGCACGGCATCGGCCACCACTGGCAGGCGTGGCTGCCGGTACTCGACCTGCTCGCCGAGTCGCACGACGTGATCGCGATCGACCTGCCCGGCTTCGGCGAGTCGCCGATGCCGGTCGACGGGCCGCCACGCGACATGGCGAAGGCGGTCGACGGGGTCGCCGCGTTCCTCGGCGAGCTGGGCCTCGACCGGCCGCACGTCGCCGGCAACAGCCTCGGCGGCGCGATGGCACTGGAGCTGGCCAACGCCGGCCTGGTCGCCTCGGCGACCGCGCTCTCCCCCGCCGGCTTCTGGACTCCCCGCGAGCTGCGCTGGGCGGTTGGGCTGCTCACCGCACATCGGTGGGGCACGCGGATACCGCAGCCGGTGATGCGGCGCATGTTCCGGTACGGCGCCGTGCGCGCGATGTGCTTCGGCATGATCTGCGCCCGGCCCAACCGCCTCACGGCCGAGGTCGCGCTCTCCGACGCGCTCGCACTCCGCGACGGGCTGGCCTTTCCCGCCGCGGCCCGGGCCGGCCGCGCGTACGCCTACCGGGGCACGCCGGCCGTGCCGGTCACCATCGCCTGGGGTACGCGCGACCGCGTGCTCCTCTACCGCCAGGCGGCCCGGGCCCGGGAGGCGCTGCCCGGCGCGCACCACGTCGACCTGCCCGGCTGCGGCCACGTACCGATGAGCGACGACCCCGCGCTGGTGGCGTCCGTGATCCTGGCGACCACGCGCGGAAATCGCCACTGACGCGCCCCTCCGGCTCCCGCGAGGCTCGCTGGCAGGCCAGGGCGACCCGCCGCGGATACGCCTTTGGACACCACCGATCCGGAGGATCCGGCGGTTGCGACGGCTGGCGACGTCCATTCCGGAAAGGTCTCTGGAGAACTTTCCAGATGAAGGCCCGGCCATCAGGCCGCACGCCAGCGCGGCGAGCCAGCGCCCCACACCCCAGTGATCACGGTCCTTGCGGCGAGGCCGCCTGACTCTAGAGAGGTTTCGGGGTCGAGGTGGTCGCGTGGCTGGGCCGCGTTCGGACCTGGTGTCGTGTGTGGGAGAAGCTGTCGAGCTGGGCGCAGCGGTGCGCCCAACCCCCGGGACGGGCGCCGGATGCTGGGGCTGGTGGTGTGGATACCGGGTCCGGTGGGCCAGCCGCGCCGGACCCGGCGGGGTGTGTGGGCGTTGTCGGGGACATAGCCCTTTCAAACCGGCCGCAAGGGTCTATGTCCCTGACATAGCCTCTTGCGAAGCGACCAGGCCCGGACCGAGCGCCGCTGGTCCAACCGACTATCCCGACCTATCGCTGGGCTGAGGGAGTGTGCCGGCGATTCGGCGCGAGTTGGGCGCGTTGGTGCGCCCAGCTCGACAGCTCTGTTGAACACGGACCCGACCTGCCGCCCGGGGCGAACCTGGGCTGGTCGCGAACAACACCTTGTCGTAAGTGAGCACTCAAGATCCACAGGATGGCGCCCGGGACCGCAGCCCGCCCGCGTTCGGCCGGGTCGAGATCGTGGGGACACGAAGGGTGAGGCTGCGGGGAGCAGCGGTAGCTCGGATCTCTGTTCAGGAGATGAGGCGTTCGGCCTCTTCGGCGGGCACCGGCGGGGAGAAGAGGTGGCCCTGGCCGTACGCGCAGCCGAGGCGGAGCAGGTGGTCGCGCTGCTCCTCGGTCTCCACGCTCTCCGCGATGAGCTGGAGCCCGAGGCTGCCGCCCATCAGCACGATCGTATGCACGAGCGCGCTGCTCTTCGCGTCGGCGCCGAGCCTGGCCACGAACGACCGGTCGATCTTCAGCGCGTCGATCGGCAGGCGGTGCAGCGCCTCCAGCGACGAGTAGCCGGTGCCGAAGTCGTCGATGTGCAGCTCGCAGCCGAGGTTGTGCAGGTCTTCCAGCATCTTGCGGGCCAGCCCGACGTTGGTCATGATCACGCCCTCGGTGATCTCGAAGGCGAGGTTGCGCGGATGCAGGCGGGAGACCCGCAGCGCCTCCGCCACGTCGTCGACCAGCCCGCCCTGCCAGAACTGGCGGTTTGAGACGTTTACGCTGATGCGCAGGTCTTCCCGGCCCGGCGTACGCTGCCACGCGGCCAACTGGCGGCACGACTCGGCGATCACCCAGCGCCCGATCGGGATCACCAGCCCGGTCTCCTCGGCGACCGCCAGGAAATGCTCGGGCAGCACGAGCCCGCGCGTGGGGTGGCGCCAGCGGATCAGCGCCTCGAACGCCCGCGTGCGACCGCCGACCAGTTGGACGATCGGCTGGTAGTGCACCTCCAGCTCGCCCCGCTCGATCGCCCGCCGCAGCTCGGTCTCGATCTGGAGGCGGACGACCGCCTTCGCGTGCATGGCGACGTCGAAGAGCGCGTGTGAGCCCTTGCGATGCGACTTCGACCAGTACATGGCGATGTCGGCATCGCGCACGAGGTCTTCGGCCGCCGCGTACCGGTCGCCGCCGAGCGTGATGCCGATCGAGGCGGTCACCACCACCTCCTGGCCCTGCAACCGGAACGGCGGCGCCAGCGCGGCGTGCAGGCGCTCGGCGACCTGCGCCGGCGCGTGCGGGTCGGCGACCCCGTCGAGCAGGATGAGGAACTCGTCGCCACCGAACCGGGCGGCGGTGTCCCGCTCGCGCAGGCTGTGCGAGAGCCGGTTGGCCACCTGGATCAGCAGCCCGTCGCCGGCGTCGTGGCCGAGGCTGTCGTTGACCACCTTGAAGCCATCGAGGTCGACGAAGAGCACCGCGAACTCGTGGCCGGCGCGCATCGCCTCGCGGAGCCGTTCCAGGAAGAGCGTGCGGTTGGGCAGGCCGGTGAGGTGGTCGTACTCGGCCGCGACCCGCAGCCGCTCCTCCTGCTCGCGGAGCGCGGCGAGCACCTGCTGGTAGTCGAGGGCCACGGTGAGCAGCGCGGCCCAGTGGTTGATCGGCTCGCGCCCGGTGCCGGTGCCGGTCTCCACCGCGTCCACCACCGCCAGCAGGCCCCAGTCGCTACCGTCCACTTTGACCGGTACGACGAACGTCACCGCCTCGGCGTCCTGCCGCGCCACGCCGAGCAGCTCGGCCGGGGGAAACTCGCTCGCCGGGAGCGCGAGCGGCTGGGAGGTGGGCGGCTTGTCCCGCGCGTACGTGCCGACCAGGTCCAGCGGCGGGTCGGTACGGGTGCGGTCGGTCCAGAGCCCGAGGCAGCCGGCCCGCGCCGAGGTGCGCGCCAGCCAGCCGAGCCGCCGCGGGTCCTCCTCGTGCGCGCGGAGCAGATCCATGCTCACCACGTACTGCTTGCTGAGGATGCCCTGGAGGTGCGTACGCTCGCGGAAGTGCGCCCGCCCCTCGGCCTCCAACCGGGTCAGCGGCGGCAGCGCGGGCGGCCCGGCGGCGTCGCGGCGGCAGCCACACGACTCGCGCACGACGAGCGAGGTGTCCACGTATCGCGTGCCGGGCGCCACCTCCTCCCCGCGGATCCGGCGCAGAAGCAGGTCGGCGGCGGTGCGGCCGATCGTGTCGACCGGATGGTTGACGGTGGTGAGGCGGGGCAGGCTGTACTGCGCGCCACGCACGTCGTCGAAACCGATCACCGCGAGGTCTTCGGGCACGCGGTAACCGGCGGCGAGCATGCCCTGCATCAGCCCGATCGCGTTCGCGTCCGTACCGGTGACGACCGCCGTGGCCGGCATGCCCGCGCCGATCAGTACGCGCGCGGCATCCTCGCCGCTGGACATCTGGTTGTCCTCGATCGGGAAGAGCAGCCCCTGGTCGGGCTCGACGGCGTGCGCGCGCAGCGCGTCCCGGTATGCCTCGTAGCGCTGGCGGACGTCCTTGGCCCCGAGGTAGCCGGCGAACGCGATCCGCCGGTGGCCGTGCGCGATCAGGTGGGCGACGGCCTCGCGGATGCCGGTGGCGTTGTCGGGTACGACCACCGGACACTCCAGCTCCGGCACCTCGTGGCTCACGATGACCACCGGCTTGCCGGTCTGCTGGACGGCGGCGAGGTAGCTCGGGTAGACCGCGTTGATGATCACGACGAACCCGGAGACGCGCCGCCACGCCACCGGATAGCTCAGATCGGAGGGCTCGCGCATCTCCAGCTGGTCGGTGCCGGCATCGAGCGTCTGCACGGCGATGACCGAGGCGCCCTCCACCGCGGCTGAGCGCGCGATGCCCCGCAGCAGCCCACCGAAGTACCAGCCGCCGAGGAACGGCGTCAGCACGCCGAGGGTCAGATCTCTCGACACCTGCGAGGCTACGCCGATCTCGCCGATGCCGTCCGGCGATCCAGAATGACCGCGGGGTCCGAGCGCGTCGCCCGGACCCCGCAGCCTCTTCACTGCTCTTCCTACCTGTTGCCCACTGCGTCTTACAGGGCCGGGTACGCGTTCTGCATCAGCTGCGAGAACTGAGCCGAGAACCAGGCACCCGAGATCGGAGCGCCGTCGAGCGCACCGCTGCGGTTGTTGCCGTTACGCGCGTTGCCTCCGTAGTCGGGGTCGCACATCTCGTCGAAGCCCTTGCCCTCGTTGTTCGGGATCAGCTCGCTGGAGCCGTCCGACTCACCCGGGGGCTTGATCCAGACGTAGGCGTCGATGCCGGTGGCCGGCGCGGTCCGCGGACGCTCGCCGAGGCCAGCACCGCTCTGGTTGCACCAGTTGCCCTTGTGGATACGGCGGTCGATCCGGGAACCGTTGATCTGAGCGTTGAGGTCACCCGTGGTCACCGGGCCGGTCGGACGGGCCGAGCCGCCCCAGCCGTTGCGGGAGGTGTCGATCAGCATGCCGATGTTGGACGGCATACCCTGCGTCACCAGCTCGCTCCGGAACGCCTGGGCGAACGAGAGCTCGTCGTTGTACCGGTTCCAGTCGATCCACGCGGACTGACGGGTCTGGTCGTTCACCGTGATGTACGGCTCCTGCAGGGCCGAGTAGTTGGCCGTGTTGGTGATGAAGCCGGTCACGTTGTTGACGCTGCCCGAGAGGCGGACGGTGTTCGCGATGAGCTGGGCGGACGGACGGAAGTTGTCGTCCCAGCCGATCCAGCCGTGGTGGCCGGCGTCGATGTAGTTGTAGACGTTCGGGATCGCACCGAACTTCTGCAGGGCGTACGCGATACCGTTCTCGTAGTTGCGGTTCGCCTTCATCGTGTTGCAGTTCGCCGTCTCGGTCGGCCGGCCCGCCACGTTCGTGATCAGGTTCGGCAGCGAGTCGATCTCGATGATGTTGATGATCCGCAGGTTACGGAACCGGGCATCCGCCTGGTAGGCCGCGATCGGGTCGATGTACTGCGTCTTGTACTTGTCGATCTCGGTCGCGGCAAGCTCGCCGTTCGACGCCAGCGCGGCACAGTCACGGCCGGGCAGGTTGTAGATGACGAACTGGATGTACGACGCGCCCTGACGCACCGCCTCGAGCAGGTGGTCCTCGACGCCCATCGGGCCGTTCGAGCTGCTGCCCGACGTACCCTCGATCGCGGCGATCCGGTCGATCCAGACGCCGGTCGGGGTGTTGGAGACCCGGCTACCGCCGGAGACGCTCTCCGCCTTGGCCTTCCACTCCGGGTTCACGTACCCACGGCCACCGGTGTACGGGTTGTCGGCGCGAGTGGGCGGCGGGCCGGTCGTCGGGTTCGACGTCGGCGGCGTCGTGGGAGGCGTGGTGGGCGGGTTGCTCGTGGGGTTGCCCGTCGGGTTGCCGGTGGTCGGGTTGGTCGTCACCGGAGAGCCGGTGCACACCGTGCCGTTGACCGAGAACGAGGTCGGGTTGGCGTTCGTGCCCGAGTGGCTGCCGATGAAGCCGGGGTTGACGGTGCCGCCGTTGGGGACGGACCCGTTCCACGACTCGTTGGCCACCGTCACCTGCGTGCCGCTCTGCGAGAAGCGGCCGCCCCAGCCCTGCGTCACGCGCTGGCCGTTGGCGAACGAGAAGGTCAGGTTCCACGAGGTCCAGGCGTCACCCACGTTGCGGATGACGATGTTGCCCTGGAACCCGTTGTTCCACGAACCGGTGACCGAGTAGGTCACGCTGCAACCCGCGGCGGCGCTGGCTGGCAAAGCCTGAATCACCGAGAGGCCGCCCAAGCCAAGCACAGCGACCGCGCCGATGGCGAGACGCTGTTTCCGGGTACGACTCGAGACGAGTCTCATTACTGTTACTCCTACTTCGTCGCGCGGCACCAGAGCGGAGGGCTCTGGCGTGGCGGGCCGCGGGCGTTTGCGGACGCGCGCCGCAGGCACGCCTAACGGGTAGCTCGCCGGCCCGGAAGGCAAGCTGGAGATGGAGAAATCCCGCCCAGCCTGGAGGCTGGGGGCAGTGGTCTCGCCGTGCGGGACGGCTGGAGGCCTACCCGCGTGCCCTGGCGAAGCTCACTCGCATCGGCTCCCCCGAATGCGTAGAGCGAGTCTTGCATGGGAGGGCTCCCATGCACAAGCTTCGCTGCAAGAAAGCGATTCCTACCAGGCGATCCACCATCCCGACGACACGGTATGCATCGGCGTGACTCGATGTCGTCCTCGCCCGCCGGGCACGACGGCGCCCCTCCGCGGACAGCCGAAGGCGGCCGGTCGGCGAAGGGGCGGGCGAAGGGTCAGCGCGGCTTGCGGCCGCGGGTCGAGACAAACTGGTACGAGAGCGACGAGAACGAGGGGTCTCGGGAGAGCTGCCGGAACGCGCGCAACTGGTCGAGGGAGATGCCGGCGGCCAGCAGGCGCGGCTCCAGCGTGCGGGAGTTGATGTCGTGCAGCGCGGCACCGGACGAGCCGCCGGTCCAGCTCTGGGAGTGGGTGATGGTGTCGATGTCGGCGAGGCCGGCCTGGGCCATCTCGGTGTGCACGTTCTGGGCCCACGCCAGGTCGGCGCCGCGGTCGTGGAGTACGCCGAGGATCGCCTCCATGACCTGCTGGAAGAGCTTCGCGGCGTCGTCGGTGGGCGCGGTCAGCACGCGCAGCGGGGCGGTGCAGTCGAACTCCTCCACGACCAGCCAGCCGCCCGGGGCGAGCGCGGCGACCAGCTCGGCCAGTACCCTGCGGCGCTCGGGCAGGTGGAGCAGGAGCAGGCGGGCGTGGATCAGGTCGTACGGGCCGCCGGCCGGGGCGGGCTCGGTGCGGGCATCGTGCCGCACAACGGTGAGGTTGTCGGTGGACACTAGGTGGGAGGGGTCGATGTCGGAGGCGACCACTCGCCCCTCGGAGCCCACCGCGGTGGCCATCAGCCTCGCGACCGAGCCGCCGCCCGCGCCCACCTCCCAGCAGGTGGCGCCGGCGCGCATCAGCGGCCTGAGGCGGGCATTGGTGATCGGGTCGAGGAATGCCTCCAGCGTGGCCAGTTGGGCGTCAGCCTCGGGGGCGTGGTTGTCGAAGGAATAGCCGGTCGGCACGATCGGATCAGCTCCCTTGCGGTAGTGGCTGGTCGATGCTGAGCATCGATTGGACGGTCGTGGGATCCGCGCGCACCTGCGCGGTGGGCGCGTCGAACACCACACGCCCGTAGTCCAGAACTGCGATCCGGTCCGCCACCTCGATCGCGTGGTCGAGCCGCTGCTCCACGAGCAGCATGCTCAGTCCGGCCTCGGCCAGGCCGGTCAGCAGGCCGCGTACCCGGGCGGCCAGGTCGAGCGCGAGCCCTTCGGTGGGCTCGTCCAGCAACAGCAGGCGGGGCTGGGTGAGCAGCGCCCGGCCGATCGCGAGCATCTGCTGCTCGCCGCCGGAGAGCTGGTCGCCGCGGTGGTCGAGCCGCTCCCCCAACCGGGGCAGCAGCTCCAGCACGCGCTCCACTGTCCACATCGGATCGCGCCCACGCCCGGCGGCGGCCAGCCGCAGGTGCTCGGCCACCGTCAGGCTGGGAAAGACCCGCCGTCCCTGCGGGACGAGCCCGACCCCGGCGCGGGCCACGCGGTGCGCGGGCTTGCCGGCCAGGTCCACGCCGCCGATCTCCACCATCCCGGAGTACGGGCGCAGGAGCCCCGCGATCGTGTGTATCAGCGTGGTCTTGCCCGCCCCGTTGCGACCCACGAGCGCCTGCACGGTGCCCGCCTCGACGTGGAGGCCCACGCCGTGCAGCACCAGCCCGCCGTGGTAGCCGGCATGCAGCCCCTCGACGCGCAACGCGGCCGGTGCGGCGGTCACCCGAGCACTCCGCTGTACGCCTGCCGCACCGCGTGCGACGCGCGGATCTCGTCTGGCGTGCCGGTGGCCACGTACTGGCCGTCGCGGAGGACGGTCACCACGTCGGCGAGGGCGTAGACGAGGTCGAGGCGGTGCTCGACGAGCAGGACGGTCACGCCCTCCGGCAGGTCGCGCAGCACCGCGCCCAACCGTTCGAACTCCACAGCGGACAGTCCCGCCGCCGGCTCGTCCAGCAGGAGCAGCCGCGGCTCGCCGGCGAGCGCCATCGCGATCTCCAACTGCCGGCGCTGGCCGTGGGAAAGGCGGGCCGCCTCGACGTCGGCGTGGTCGGCGAGGCCGAGCCGGTCGAGCAGCTCGACGGCCGGTCGGCGGGAACGGCGTACGCCACCGCGCAGCCGGGCCGCCGCCACGGCCACGTTGTCCAATGTGGTCAGTGATGGCCACACCGCCGGGCGCTGGTGGATCCGGCCGATCCCCAGCCGCGCCCGCCTTGCCGGGCCGTACCCGGTGATGTCCCGCCCGTCGAAGCGGATCCGCCCGCCGCTCGGCCAGATCGCGCCGGCCACCAGGTCGAGGAGCGTGGTCTTGCCGGCCCCGTTCGGCCCGATGACCGCCCGCCGCTCGCCCGGCATCATGCGCAGGTCGAGCCGGTCGACGGCGACGAGTGAGCCGTACCTCCGGGTGAGTGCCTCCGTGATCAGGATGTCCACTGTGTCGCCCCCTTCGCCGCCCGGTCCCGCCGGCCGAGTCGACGCCAGTCGAATCCCGCCACCCCGCGTGGCAGGAGGTAGGCCGTCACCACGAACAGCGCGCCGAGGAGCAGCGGCGCGTGCCCGGGCAGCAGGCCGGAGAGCCAGTCGCGGGCGGCGAAGACGAGCGCCGTACCCGCGAGCGCGCCGAGCATCGACCCGGCGCCACCGATCACCACGCCGAGCAGGAGCAGCGCGGCGATGTCGAAGCTGAAGTCGGCCGGCGAGACGTACTGCTGCGTGGTGACCAGCAGGGCCCCGCCCGCGCCCGCGATCCCACCGGCCGCCATGTAGGCGCCGGTCAGGTACGCGATCACGGGATGGCCGCTGGCCCGCATGCGCGCCTCGTCGTCGCGGCTGCCGCGCAGGTACAGCCCGGCCGGCGAGCGGAGTGCGAGCAGCAGCACCCCCACGATCACGCCGACGACCGCGAGCGCGTAGAGATAGCGGGCCCGGTCGGTGTCGAGTGTGGAGAGTCCGGTGAACGGGCGTACGCCGGTGACCGCGATCAGGCCGTCGGTGCCGCCGGTCACCGACTTCCAGCGGCTGGCCACGGTGATCGCCAGCTCACCGATCGCCAGCGTGATCATGAGTACGACCACGCCCCGCGCGTACACCACGAGCGGGGCGGTGAGCAGTGCGAACGCCGCGCCCACCGCGACCGCCGCGACGAGCTGCACCGGCCCGTTCGCCACCGCGTGCTGGCCGAGCTGTGCCGCCGTGTACGCCCCCGCGGCGAACGGGGCGGTCTGGCCGAGCGTGGGCAGGCCGGCCACGCCGGTCAGCAGCGCCACGCTCACCGCGACCAGGCCGAGCACGAGCACGCGGGATAGCGTGGCCGTGGTGTAGTCGTCGACGATCCACGGCGCCGCCACCGCGACGGCGACCGCGGCGACGGTCAGGACCGCGTCGCGCCTCCTCATGCCGTACTCCATCGCCGGAGAAGGCCCCGCGCGCGGGCGGCGAGGATCACCGCCATGGCCGCGTAGAGAAGGAACGGCGCTGCCGTCGGCAGCAGGGCGACGCCCAGCGTCTGGATCTCGCCCACCGCGAGCGCCGCGAGCAGCGTGCCCACGACGGAGTTGAGGCCGCCGAGCACGACGACCACCAGGGACAGGAGCAGCACGGTGGCGGCGGTGCTCGGGCCCGGCCCGATGATCGGCGCGCCGAGCACGCCGGCCAGCCCGGCCAGCGCGCCCGAGACGGCCAGCACGCCGACCCGCACGCGCGTCGGGTCGACGCCCAGGCAGGCCACCATCTGCGGGTCGTCGACCGCGGCCCGCACCAGCATGCCGGCCCGGGTCCGCGTCACCGCCAGGTACAGCCCGATCGCGATCACCGCCGCGACCAGGATGAAGAGCAGCCGGTACGCGGCGTAGGGGCGCCCGGCCAGGTCGACCGGGCGGTCCAGCGCCGCCGGCACGCGCACCGGCAGGTCGTCCGGGCCGAACGCGCTGACCAGCAGGCTCCCGCCGGCCAGCGCGAGCCCGAAGGTCAGCAGCGCCTGGGTCAGGTGGTCGCCCCGCGCCACCGGCGTGAGCAGGCCGGCCAGTGCCGTGCCCGCGGCGGTGGACGCGAGCACCCCCGCGACCAGCGCCAGTGGCAGCGCGGCCCAGCCTCCGTCGGCCAGCCACGCCGCCACGTAGGCGCCGATCGCGTACAGGGTGCCGTGGGCCAGGTTGAGGATTCCGGCTACGCCGAAGCTCAACACCAGCCCAGCGGCGACCACGAAGAGCAGCAGACCGTACGCGACACCGTCGAGCGCCGGGATCAGGTACGGATCCAGTTCACTCACGGCCGTCCTCGCTTCGCTGCGGGCGACCGCGAGACTCCAAGCGCACTGAGCTTGATGATTCGCTCGCTCCGCTCGCTCATGGACAGCTACTCGCCCACCGTCGCCAGGTCACCGACGACCGTGTTGGAGAGCGCGCGGCCGTCCGGGCGGACCTGCCGCAGGTACCACTTCTGCACCGGCGAGTGGGTCTTCTTGGAGAACTGCCACGAGCCCCGCGGGCTCTCGATCTGTCCCAGGCCGGCGATCGCGTTGTTGATGCTCTCCGCGGTCGGGTTCTCCCCCGCCGCCCCGATCGCCTTGTCCAGCACCGCGGCCGCGTCGAACGAGGCCATCGCGTACGTGGTGGGCGGGCCGTCGTGGTCGGCCTTCCACGCGGCGACGAACTCGCGGTTCTGCGCGTTGTCGAGGTCGGGCGAGTAGTTGAGCACGGAGTACACGTCGCGGGCCGAGTCGCCCTGCGCGTTGAGCACGCCGCCCTCGGTCAGGAAGCCGGCCGCGTAGAGGGGCAGGTCCTTGACCTCCGACTGGGCGTACTGCTTGACGAAGTCGATCGCCGCCGCGCCCGCGTAGAACGTGTAGACCGCCGCGGCGCCGGAAGCCTTGATCTGCGCGAAGTACGGGGTGAAGTTCTTCGTCTGCGGGAACGGCGTGAAGCGGGTCTTGCCGTCCGCGTTGGCCAGCTCGCCACCGGCCTTGGCGAACGCGTCGGTGAAGCCCTGCAACTGGTCCCAGCCGCCCTGGTAGTCCGGCCCGATCGCGTAGACCGCGCCGTCGACGTTGTCCTTGACGTACTGGGCGATCGCCGCGCCGGTCTCCTGGGACAGGTACGAGGTGTGCCAGACGTGGCTGATGTCCTTCAGCTCCGGCCGCCCGTTGGAGCCGACGAACGGGATCTTCGCCTGGGCCAGCACCGGCTGGATCGCGGCCGCCGAGCCACCGCCGACGACGCCGGTGAGCGCGATGACCTTGTCCTGCTTGACGAGCTTGGTGGCGGCCGGCACGGCGGTCGGGGCACCGTCGCCCTCGTCCGCCACCACCAGCTCGACCTGGTGGCCGCCGAGCATGCCGTCGTGCATCTCGAGGTAGAGCTCGAAGCCGTCGCGGATGTCGGTGCCGATCGCCTGGTACGTGCCGGAGAGCGAGGCGAGCAGCCCGATCTTGAGGGTGCCGGTGCTGCCGCCGCTCTCGTCGGCACAGGCCGTGGCGCCGGCCGCTGCCAGGCCGAGAGTGATGAGTGCCGCCGTCATCTTGTGGATACGCATGGGTACTCCGTCGTTGGGCTGATTGGTCCGGGGGGATCGGTTCAGCGGGGTATTCGGTCCAGCGAGGTATTCGGTCCAGCGAGGTATTCGGCTCAGCGGGTATGAGTGAGGGCCGAGCGTGCCGCCGGGGTGAGTGCGTCGCCGATGCGGTTGGCCAGCTCCGTCATCTCGTACGACACCTTGCCGACGTCACAGTTGGGAGTGGCCAGTACGAGCAGCGACGCGCCGTCGTTGAAGGCCATGGAGAACATGAAGCCGCCCTCGAGCTGGGTGACGTTGGAGATCACCGCGCCCGCGTCGAAGAAGGCGGCGGCGCCGCGCAGGAGGCTCACGAGCCCGCTGCCGGTGGCCGCGAGCTGGTCGGCCCGGTCCGGCGGCAGTGCGCGCGTGGCGGCCACCATCAGCCCGTCCGCCGAGATGGCGATGGCGTGACTGACGTCCGGGGCGCGCTCGGCGAAGCTGTCCAGCATCCAGCCGAGGTCTCGTTGGTTGGTCACGAAGGCTCTCCTGTCGCGTCGTTGTTGGTGGCGTTGGCCAGGGGACGGCGGCCCGCGACACCGCGGGCGTACGCGGACATGGCGGACGCGACCTGTGCGGGGTCACGGCGCTCGGACCGGCCGGCTTCGCCGCTGGGCGGCACCGCACCGGGTATGAGGTGTGCCTGGGGCTTGCGGATCGGCAGGCCGGTGCGCGTGGTGCCGATGACCTGCGGGCTCTCGAGCTGCGAGGCGGCACGCCACCCCTCGTCGCCGGGAGTGCTCCAGTTGGCGACGGCCGGCGGGACCGGGGACTGCGGGGGCGGGTCGGTCGGCTCCGCGCTCTGCTCCAGCCCCATCCCGTGGTCCGCCCGGAACCAGCTGTTGACCTGCTCGAAGATGATCAGCTCCTGGGTCTGGTCGATCTCGCGGACCGGTGCCCTGCCCTGCGCCGGTATCGGGTCCGGCGCCGCGCTCGGTGGCGGCTTGCTGGGAAGGCCGCCGTTGGTCGGCGGGAGCGGCCCGGCGTGGGGCATCCGGGGCAGCGGGATCTGCATGCCGGCCGGTGCCGGGCTGACCGGGATCGGGCCGTCCATGCGGATGCCCGCCTCCAGCGCCCCCACGAAGACCGGTGAGTGTCCCGCGCTGGGCAGCTCCTGGTCCTTGGGGAGCGGGCGGATCAGCTTGCCCGGGAGCGCGACCTCGGCGATCGTGCCGAGGCGCGGGCCAGGGCGCAGCTCCACCGTCGCGCCGAGCCGGATGGCGAGCTGGCCGACCACGACCAGACCCATCGCCCGCACCGCCGCGACGTCGATCGCCGGTGGCCGGGAGAGCACCTGGTTGAGCTGCCCCAACCGCTCCTTGGGCAGGCCCACGCCCTCGTCGCTGATCTGCACGATGACCCGGTCGCCGAGGCTGCGGGCGGTCACCCAGGTCTCGCTCTCCGGCGGGGCGTACGTGGTCGCGTTGTCCATCAGCTCGGCGAGCAGGTGCACGACCTCGTCCACCGCGTCCCGGGAGACCGCGACGTCGGTGTCCACCACGCCGAGGCGTACCCGCTGATAGTGCTCGATCTGGGAGAGCGCGGCCTGGAGCATCTTCGGCAGCGGCACGTCATCGTGCCGCATGCGGCCCACGCCGACGCCGCCGAGCACCAGCAGGCTGGCGTTGATCCGCGCCATCCGGGTCGCCAGGTTGTCCAATGTGTACAGACGTTGCAGTCGCTCCGGATCGGTCTCGTCCTGCTCGACGAGGTCGACCTGGGCCAGTACCGCGTCCACCAGGCGCTGCTCGCGGCGGCTGAGGTGGATGAAGATCTTCGCGGTGTTGGCCCGCATCACGGCCTGCTCGGCGGCGGTGCGGACGGCCGCCCGGTGAACGGCGGTGAATGCCTGGCCCACCTCGCCGATCTCGTCGCCGCTGCCGCGGTCGACGGTGGCCGCCTGCGCCGCGAGCATCTCCGGATGGACGGAGGCGTCCGCGCTGCGCAGCTCCTCCACCATCGCCGGCAGCTCGTCGAACGCGACCGCGTTGGCCGCGTCGCGCAGCCGCCGCAGCCGGTGCGTGATCTGGCGGGCGACCGCCCACGTGACCAGCACGGTGAGGGCGAGGGCCACGGCCATCGCGGCCGCCTCGAGGATCGCGTTGCGCCGCTCGTCGACCCGGGCCGCGTCGATCTCGTCGAAGACCGCGCTGTCGACGCGCTGCTGCACCTCGTACAGGCGGCGCGCCCAGTCCTGGGTGGCGTCGATCCAGGCGGTGGTGCCGACCCGCAGCCGCGTGCCCGGCTCGGCGCGGGAGACCTGGTCCTGCAACCGTTGCAGGCCCACGATCTCTTCACCGCTGCCGGCCTGCTCCCACCAGACCCGCCACTCGGGTTGGGACAGGCTGAGGAAGGTGAGGCTGTTTTCGGTGAAGCTGGTGCGGGACGCGGTGATGTCCTGCTGCATCGCCGGCGTCAGCTGCCCGGCGGCGAGGGCGCGCATGACCGCGACCTGCTGCTGGCCAACCGACTCGCCCGCCTTGGAGAGCGCGGCGGATGCCCGGATCTGGTCTGCGATCTCGGCGGACTCGACGCCCTGCGCGATCGCCTCCCGGTACGACAGCAGGTCCGCGATGATGATGCGGTAGCTGAAGGTCATGGCGGAGACCGAGGCGTTCGCCGCGGTTCGCACCTGCGCCCGCAGTGGTCCAAGGTCGTCGATGGATCCGTCGATTCGCTGGAGGACGGCCGCGGTGCCGGTGGGCACGGATGGCACCAGGGCGCGCTGTCGCCGGTACTGGGCGACCGCCTGGTCCGTCTCCGCCGTCTGCTTCGCGTACGTGTCCTCCTGGCGAGTGCCCCCGGTGGCCAGAAGATCGGCCGCGGAGACCCGCTCGCGCTGCAACTGGTATGCCAGGGCGCCCGCGTCGGCGCCGAGGCGCGCGAGGACACCGAGGTCGCTGGCCCGTTCGGCTTGCTGGACGCTGCCCGCGAGCGCCAGGCCGGCGAAGCCGACCACGGCGACCAGGGGCGCGGCCACGATGATGCGCATGCGAGAGGCGATCTTCCAGCCCCGCTGCCGAGGGCCCGGCCGGGCCGCATGGGCTTTTGTACCGGACGCCAAGATTCACTCCCACGGGTGGTCGGCACAGTTCGATGTGCACGTTGCAGCTAGCAAATCCCATGGCGTCGCACATGACGTGCGACAAACGGGGTTGCCCGTGGTACGGAAAACTGGTACCCGCATCTGTACCGTCCGGAGAGGAGCAAGCACTCTCCGTGCACGAAATCCTAGCGGCGACGCCCCCGGCTCAGGGCCCGGTCGATCACGGTGCGCAGGTCGTCGATCTCCACCACGACCTCGGTGGGGCCGAGCATCGCGCCGTTGTCGACGATCATCGCCACGATGTCGTCGGCGGGCGTACGCGGGCGTGGGGCGATATGCTCGCGGGGCCCACGCCGCCCGTCCGCCGCGATCTGCTCGCGCGCCACCTCGGGCCAGAGCGCGGTCAGCAGCCCGCCGGTGCCGAGCACCTCGTCGCAACGAACTGCCAGCTCACGGCTGCCGTAGCGCCGGCCGGACTCGACCGCCGCCACGGTCTCCCGGCTGAACCGGACCCGGTCGGCCAGCGCGCGCTGGGTCATCCCGCCGCGGGTCCGCCAGTGCCGCAGCTCGCGCCGGAACCGGCGACTGGCTATCGAATCAGGGGCAGCGTCGGATGGCGCACCGTCCATGTGCTCACCTTCGAGTCGACCCGGCCTATCGAAAAATCCGCCGCTCCCCATTCTGACGGGCCGACCGACCGCTGGAAAGGCACACCAAATGATCGACACGGATAGTGACTGACTTTTCCATCCGACATCGAGCGGAGTTTCGCGACGGACCGTGACGACGGATGGAAAAGGGCCAGTTGTCGATCAAGCCGCGCGAGGCGCCCGCTCGTCCACTCGGGCAAAGGTCTCGACGAATACCGGCAATGCGTGGTGCGCCCGGAAGCCCGCATTCGGCTTGAACGAACTGACGTGCTCGGGCGCCAGCCGGAGGCCGGGAACCGCGGCCGTGAGTTGGGTCAACGCGACCTGTGCCTCGAGCCGGGCGAGCGCCGCCCCGATGCAGAAGTGTGGCCCGTAGCCGAAGGAGAGGTGGTCGCGGCCGTCGGCCCGGTGCGGGTCGAAGACGTCGGGGTGGGCGAAGACCCCGGAGTCGCGGTTGGCGGCGCCGAGCAGCAGCAGGCACCGGGAACCGGCCGGGATGGTGGTCTCGCCGATCGCGACGTCGCGCGTGGTGACCCGCAGCCAGCCGTCGATCGCCGGGCCGAAGCGGAGCGTCTCCTCGATGAACGCCGGCACGCCGGCCGGATTTTCCACCAGCCGCTCCCACCGGCTCGACACCGAGAGGGCGTTGTCGAGGCTGTGCGCGATCAGGCCGGAGGTGGTCTCGTGGCCGGCGACGAGCAGGTTGAACGCCAGGCTGGCGACCTCGTCCTCGGTGAGGATCTCGTCGTCGCCGCCGCGATAGCGCAGCGCCTTGCTGATGAAGTCGTCGCCGTCGTGGCCCTCTCGCACGCGGATGGCCACGAGCCGCTGGCAGTAGCGCCAGAAGTCGAGCAGGCCCTGGGCGAGGCGCACCTGCTCGGCCGGGTCGGGCTGACCCCAGACCAGCGCGATCTGCCCGTCGGACCAGCTCTTGATGGCCGGTACGTCTTCGGGCGGCGCGCCGAGCAGGTCGACGATGACGAGCAGCGGCAACTCGGCCGCGAAGTCGGAAACGAGATCGACGACGGTGCCCCGCCGGGCGACAAGGCGGGACACCAGCTCGTCGACGCGCCGGCGCACCATGGCGCCGTATTGCTCGTTGACGCGCGCTGCGGTGTTGGCGAAGGTCGCCCGCAGCGCGCGGCGAGTGCGCGTGTGCGTCGGCGCGTCGGCCGCCGCTGTGGTCGGAGGCGCGTCGATCTGCATGACGATCGACAGCGCTTCCGGACACATGTCATAAATGGGCATCAGGGTGAGCGCGTTGCTGAATGCTTCGCTGTCGCCGAGCGCGGTGCGCACGTCAGCATGTTTCGTGATCAACCAGAGTCCGAGGTCGTCGGCGTAATGCACCCGCTCGGGGCCGTCGAGCAGATCCCGCCAAATAGCGGCCGGGTCGGTGAGATAGGTGCCAGAGAACGGCCTGAGCTCCATGCCTTGCCTCCTCGGGACTTCTACCGTGCGATACCGAAGAGGATTTAGTCAATACCGATTCTTGATACGCAATTAGAGGTTCACGTGGGCTCAATAGATGCAAGTTGCGAAATGCACGTGAGCCTCGTTTGTGCGGATCACGAAAGGCGGTCTCGGCACAATGGCGTCAGGGCACGAACACCTCGCCCCGTTTCAACACGCGGAGCCAGCGGCAACCGTACCGGCCCAGGCGCAGCGTCATCCGCCCGTCCTCCACCGGCGTGCTGCCACCGGCGATCAGGTCGACGAGGCGGTCGTCCGGCTCGAGCCCATCCAGCCGCAGCGTCACCTCCGCCGGCTCGGCGGCGAAGTTGTGCAGCGCCACGACCGTGCCACCGTCCTGATCCGCCCGGTGCGCCAGCACCGTGTCCGCGTCGTGGGTCAGCACCTGGTACCGGCCCCAGGCCAGCTCGGGGCACTGCCGGTAGCGGCGGATCAGCAGCTTCATCCAGGACAGCAGCGAATCCGGGGCGCGCACCTGGGAGACGACGTTCACGTTCGCCGGGCCGAACTCGCCCCGCACCACCGGAGCGCTGAGCTGGTCCGGGTCGGCCGGGGAGAAGCCGCCGTTGTGGTCGTCGGACCACTGCATCGGGGTACGCACGGCGTTGCGCCCCTCCACGCCCAGCTCCTCCGCCATGCCGATCTCCTCGCCGTAGAAGAGCACCGGCGTTCCGGGCAACGAGAAGAGCAGGCTGTAGACCATGCGGATGCGGTCCATGTCACCGTCCAGCATGGAGGGCAGGCGGCGGCGCAGGCCGCGCCCGTACACCTGCATGTTCTTCTCCGGACCGAACGCGTCGAAGACCTCCTGCCGTTCGTCGTCGCTCAGCTTGTCCAGCGTCAGCTCGTCGTGGTTGCGGACGAAGGTGGCCCACTGCGCGTCCTTGGGCTCGATCGGCCGCTCCTCCAGCGCCTTGGCCAGCGGTGCCGCCGACTCCCGGGCCAGCGACAGGTAGAGCTGCTGCATCCCGATGAAGTCGAAGCACATCGTGAGCTCGTCGCCGTCCTCGTCGCCGAAGAAACGCATCGTGTCCGGGTACGGCAGGTTGACCTCGCCGAGCAGGACCGCCTCGCCGTAGCGGCGGGACAGGAAGGCCCGCAGGTCACGCAGGTAGCGGTGCGGGTCGGGCAGGTCGTCGGCCCCCAACGCGCCGTCGGTCTCCAGTAGAAACGGCACCGCGTCCACGCGGAAGCCAGACAGTCCTAAGTGGATCCAGTAGCCGAGCACGCGCACGATCTCGTCGCGTACAACGGGATTGGTGACGTTGAGGTCGGGCTGGTGCTTGTAGAAGCGGTGCAGGTAGTACTGCCCCGCCTTCTCGTCGTACTCCCAGAGGCTCTTCTCCTGGTCCGGGAAGACGATCCCCTCCGGGCCGTCGGCGGGCGGCTTGTCGCGCCAGACGTACCAGTCGCGGTGCGGCGAGTCGGGGCTGGAACGCGCGCTCTGAAACCACGGATGCTGGTTGGAGGTGTGGTTGACGACGAGGTCGGCTATCACCCGGATGCCGCGGTCACGGGCCAGCCGCAGAAACTCGACAAGGTCACCCTTGGTGCCCAGACGCGGGTCGACGCCGTAGAAGTCGGTGATGTCGTAGCCGTCGTCGCGGTCCGGCGTGGGATAGAAGGGCATGAGCCAGATGCAGGTGACGCCCATCTCGTCGAGGTAGTCCACGCGCTGGGCGAGGCCGCGGAAGTCGCCGCAGCCGTCGCCGTCACCGTCGAAGAAGGTCTCCACGTCGAGGCAGTAGATGACCGCGTTCTTCCACCACAGGTCGGCGGTGTGACTCATCCTCACGCGACACCGCCGCGCAGTCGCGGGAGCACCTTGGCGCCGAAGACGTCGAGGAACTCGTCCTGCGACTGCCCCACGTGGTGCACCATGATCTCGTCGAAGCCGAGGTCGGCGTACTCCTGAAGCCACTCCGCGTGCCGCGCCGGGTCCGCGGAGATCCGCACGACGTCGTGCATGGCTTCCGGCGGTACGTGCTTGGCCGCCTCCTCGAAGTGCTCGACAAGTTCCAGGTCCCAGCAGACCGGCGGCGCGAAGACGTTGGTACGCCACTGGTCGTGCGCGATCCGCAACGCCTCGTCCTCGTCGGCGGCGTAGCTCACGTGCACCTGGAGACGGAGCCGACCGCGACCGCCGGCCTCGCGGTACGCGTCGACCATCCGGCGCAGGTGCTCGTGCGGCGCACCGACCGTGATCAGGCCGTCCGCCCACTCCGCGCACCATCGCGCGGTCTCCACGCTCACCGCGGCGCCGACCAGCGCGGGCGGCTCGGCCGGGCGGCTCCAGAGGCGGGCCCGGTCGACCGTGACCAGGCCGTCGTGGGTCACCTCGGCACCGGCGAGCAGCGCCCGGATCACGTCGACGCACTCGCGCAGCCGGGCGTTGCGCACCTCCTTGCGCGGCCAGGCTTCGCCGGTGATGTGTTCGTTGCTGTACTCGCCGGTGCCGAGCGCGGCCCAGAACCGGCCCGGGTACATGGCGGCCAGCGTGCCGATGGCCTGCGCGATGATCGCCGGATGGTAACGCTGACCGGGGGCGGTCACGACGCCGAAAGGCAGTCGCGTGGCCTGGAGGGCGGCGCCGAGCCACGACCAGGCGAAGCCGGATTCGCCCTGCCGCTCGCTCCACGGCGAGAAGTGATCGGAGCACATCGCCGCGTCAAAGCCGGCCCGCTCGGCCCGGATCGCCGCGGCGAGCAGGCCACCGGGGTCGATCTGCTCGTGGGAGGCGTGGAAGCCGTAGAGGGTCATGGGCAGCAAGGTGCCCCCAGTCGTCCGGTCTTACACCGGTCGTTCATCGGTGGCGGATAAGGTCAGGATGGTCCGTACCGAAAAGCCGGGAGTGAGCGATGCCTGACACCGTCCGCCTCAACGAGCTACCCGAGTGGGCCGCGCTGGCCAAGCACCGCGCGGAGCTGGGCGGCACGCACCTGCGCGAGCTGTTCGGGGCAGATCCGGGCCGCGCCGAGCGGCTCACCGTGCGGGTCGGCGACCTCTGCCTGGACTACTCGAAGCACCTGGTCACCGACGACACGCTGGGCCTGCTGCGTGACCTGGCCGCGGCTCGGGGCGTGGCCGAGCTGCGCGACGCGATGTTCCGCGGCGAGAAGATCAATATCACCGAGCGTCGCGCCGTGCTCCACACCGCGCTCCGCGCGCCCCGCGACGCGGTGATCGAGGTGGACGGCGAAAACGTGGTGCCCGAGGTGCACGCGGTCCTCGACAAGATGACCCGCTTCGCCGACTCGGTGCGCTCCGGCGCGTGGACCGGCGCCACCGGCAAGGCGATCCGCACCGTGGTCAACATCGGCATCGGCGGCTCCGACCTCGGCCCCGCGATGGCGTACGAGGCGCTCCGTCCCTACACCGCCCGCTCGCTCGACTTCCGGTTCGTGTCCAATATCGACGGCGCCGACCTGCACGAGGCGATTCGCGACCTCGACCCGACCGAGACGCTCTTCATCGTGGCCTCCAAGACGTTCACGACGATCGAGACCATCACCAACGCCACCTCGGCCCGGGAGTGGCTGGTCGCCGGGCTCGGCGGCGACGAGAGCGCGGTGGCCAAGCACTTCGTGGCCCTGTCGACCAACGCCAAGGAGGTCGCGGCGTTCGGCATCGACACGCAGAACATGTTCGAGTTCTGGGACTGGGTAGGCGGCCGTTACTCCTACGACTCGGCGATCGGGCTCTCCCTGATGATCGCGATCGGGCCGGAGCGCTTCCGCGAGATGCTCGCCGGTTTCCGCACGGTCGACGACCACTTCCGGACCGCACCGCCGGAGGCGAACGCGCCACTGCTGCTCGGCCTTCTCGGCGTCTGGTACGGCGCCTTCTTCGACGCGCAGTCGCACGCCGTGCTGCCCTACAGCCACTACCTGTCGAAGTTCCCGGCGTACCTCCAGCAGCTCGACATGGAGTCCAACGGCAAGTACGTCGACCGCCAGGGCCGCCCGGTGGCCTGGCAGACCGGCCCGGTGGTGTGGGGCACGCCCGGCACCAACGGCCAGCACGCGTACTACCAGCTGCTGCACCAGGGCACGAAGATGATCCCGGCCGACCTGATCGGCTTCGCCCGCCCGGTGGCCGAGCTGAGCCCCAGCCTCGCCGCGCAGCACGACCTGCTGATGGCCAACCTCTTCGCACAGGGGCAGGCGCTGGCCTTCGGTAAGACGGCCGAGGAGGTGCGCGGCGAGGGAGTGCCGGAGGAGCAGGTGCCGCACCGCACGTTCCCGGGCAACCACCCCACGACGACCATCCTCGCCGCCGAGCTGTCACCGTCGGTGCTCGGCCAGCTCGTCGCCCTGTACGAGCACAAGGTCTTCGTGCAGGGCGCGATCTGGGACATCGACTCGTTCGACCAGTGGGGCGTCGAGCTGGGCAAGGTGCTCGCCAAGCGGGTCGAGCCGGCCCTCACCGAGGGCGCCGACGTGCCTGGCCTCGACCCGTCCACCGCGACGCTCGTGGCGACATACCGCGCCGCTCGGGGGCGGTAGCCGGTCCAGTCAAAAGAGACAGATCCGGGCTACCGCGATCTCCGTCGCGGTCCGGGCCGCTGCTCCCGCGGCCTCACCCTCCGCGGTTCACCACCACCACGCGGCGAGCACGCCGCGGGCGTGGTCGTGAGTAGCGAGGCGGGGTCGGCTCCTGATAAATCACCGCAACCCCCGCCGCACGCGCATCCGCCGGCCCACCAAACACCAACGGCTCACCGTCGAGCGTCAACACACCCTCGTCCGGGGCGTGCACACCAGCCAGGACCTTCACCAACGTCGACTTACCAGCACCGTTCTCCCCTACCAACGCATGCACCTCACCGGCACGCAACACCAACCGACCATCCACAAGGGCGTGCACCGCACCAAACGACTTGCGCACCCCCACCAGGGCGAGCAGCGCCTCGGGATGCACCTCACGCTCGGGCACGAGATCGCCTCCAGCCTGTTGGGCAGATGTGAAACGTTTCATCCAGTCGTGGCTTAGACGTTAAGGGCTCGTTTCGGGACCGGTCAAGGGTTTCGAGCGGGTTACCGAATCGTTAGACGACGCAAGGCCCTCCTGCCCTTCGCCTTCATGAGGCATTCTTGACACGATTCAGTATCCGCGCCGCGGCGACCTCTGCGGCATCCGAGGCAGGGAGGACGAGGTGGCGGAGACCCCGCTGGTCAGCATCCGCGACGTGGCCAACCACGCGGGAGTGTCCGTCGGCACGGTATCCAATGTCCTGAACAGGCCCGACATCGTGGCGAACGCGACGCGTTCCCGTGTGCTGGCGGCGATCAGCGAGCTGGGCTTCGTCCCCAACGACGCCGCCCGC
>NZ_JBHLUH010000069.1:0-16804 GCF_042433955.1 Phytohabitans kaempferiae
CCAACTCCCGCAACGCCAACCACGCGCCGGCTAACGATCATGACCAAGCACTACTAGGCGACCGGGCGCCCACCGGCGAGGCAACGCCGACGGGTGAGCCCGCCCCCGACAACCCGCACGCGAGCACACCCGGCCATCCGGACGCACGGGGGACGTTACCGATGGCCCGCTACCTTCTCGACCTCGCGACCGAAGACGAGGTCCAAGCACTCGCCGCGCAGGCACCGCCCATGACCGAAGACCAACGCGCCAGGCTCTCCCGGTTGCTGCGTCTCAACCGGCGCAGACGCATCGACCCGGCCGCGTAGCCGGTGCCGGGCGCCACGACAACCCTCGTCGCGGCGCCCGGCACGGCAACGGCGGCGATCTATCGTGTGGGTGCGGATGCCAGCGCGGTGTAGATGGTGGGGAACACCCAGTTGACGATGCGAGAGTGCCAGCTTCCGAGAAGTTGGACGACGTCCTGCCCGGCGTTGGGGTTCGCATGCCGGGCGGGGTCGTCGGTCAGCGTGAGGTTGAACTCGTATGACAGCTCGTCTCCCTGTCCTTCGTCGGTGCCGTCGACGTAGAGCAGGATGGAGCCGTCGGCGACTGTGCCGTCACCTCGGTACGCCTTGCGCTGGGACTCGCCGTTGCTGCCCCAGTAGATGATCTCCGGCCACCAGGCTGTGACCGTCAGTCGCCGGTGCTTGTCAATGTTCCACAGCGCATCGAGGCGGGTCAGCTCGTCCCAGGCAACGCGATCTACGCTGTCGTTGAGGTCGATGTTGAGCTCTCGCGCTTGGTCGGCTAGCCAGAACGGCTGGACTCGGCGAAGTGCGGTCCGGGATCGGGCGTCGAAGAGTGTGCTGCGCCGCTTGTTTTCGGTGAAGAACTCCTCGAAGCTCTCGGGTGTTGGCCGGATGGGGAACGTGGTGGCCCGCTCCTCGGTGGGTGTCAGAGCCGCCCCGCGGGTTCGCTGCGCCAGCTCGTACGCCACGCATTCCAGGGCCGAGCGAAGGTTGTGTAGCACGTCGCCGACGATCGCCGACAGATCAGCCGGGATGGGCTCGCGGAACTTGAGCCGGTAGGCCAAGCGCCCGGGAGTGTCGGTGGGTTCGGGCGTCAGAGCGAACGGGCGGCGGCTGCGAAACGCGTCCACTTCTTGCCGCAGTTCGGTCAGATGGCGGGCAGCGCGACGCGCCTTCACGTTCCAAGGCGCGGAAGCATCAAGCCAGGTCGGATCAAGCTGGACCACAAGCTAATGATGCTCGCCGTGTCGACCGGTTTGATGGCGACACGACGGATTGGGTCGCGTTCCGACCGGCGTCACCGAGAAGGAAGGACCTGATGTCCGTCGGGCGCTCGCCAGGGCGCAGCCGTCCTCCACTGCCAGCAGCGTGCCGAGCTGGAGGTTCTCCTTGACCAGCCGGCAGTGACCCAGGTCCCGCCACCCTCGCCGTCGGTGAGGCCGACTTCGCGGAGACCCGAATCAGCGAACTCGGCGGCAGCGCCTAGCGTCGGCGGTGTGCGGAACGAGATCGGTACCTTCTTCGGCCTCGCCGTCCAGGCGTCGGTGCTTGATCACGGGGCTCCAGACCCTCCGACCCTACGGGCTGGCACTGGACTGCTCACTGGACGAGCTGCCGTAAGCGATGATGGTCGGGTGTCGAACGCCTCACCTAGCACCGGGCCGATTGAGCATCGAACCCCTACAGAGGGCACGATCAAGCAACTGTATGGAACGGCATGGAGGTGCGGGGAGCCTTCCTGTAAAAGGCCCCTATATCGGTTGAACGATGACACCGGCGAGTACATCCTCAACAGCCGGATCGCCCACATACACGCCCGTAGCCCGGGCGGCCCACGCTGGGACCCGGACATGTCCGAGGCGGCTAACCGGGACGCGTCGAATTTGATCCCTCTGTGCGAGACCCACGCGTGGGAGATTGATCAAACTCCGCAGCATTTCACCGCTGACATGCTGCGCGAGTGGAAGAAGAAACAACTCGCCGAGTATCAGACTGTGCAACGTTCTTGGACCCTGACTGACGCCGAAGTGACAGACGTCGTCACTGCGTCCTTCACTACGCTGGAAGAACGGCTTCTTAGCGGCATCTATGCAGCGGCGGAATCCGCCCGGCAGGAAGAACGGCGTCAACGACAGCGGTTGCTTATTGCGGACATGGTTCACGCCGCCAACAGGTGGACCGAAATGATGCAAATAGTCGCCACCCTGAGCGCAAGAAATGGTTGGAAAACGCGCGATATTATCGAGTGGGTGAACACCGATAGCGGGCGTGCGATGGCGAGCAACATGGAACTCATCAGGTCGAACGCACGAAAGCTTCGCTTCGAAACAAGGCATCCCGATCTGCTAGCGGCGCTCGATGCGGCGGAAACTTCCGTAGGCAACCCGGAGGTCTTTGCCCCGGTCTGGAGTGGATCTCCTACCAAAGCCGAGGAGCGCACGGTCATCTACCGACACCTCAACCACGTTAAGCGAGTCTTTCTAGATTTTGAAAAGATCGGGATCAAGGTGCTGGCCGACCCGCCACCCGAAGGCATGCCATAGCACGCCGAGCGTCCTTGGTGCAGATAAAGCTAGGTACGAGGCATAGAGACATGATCAGACGCGCCATCAGCCGGGACTGGCTGAACCGATTACCCGCAGGTGTAGATACGCTACGTGATTCGTCCCCCGGGCATCCGCCGTCGAGGATTGATGCCTACATGCGTTACGCGATACCCGGGCCGAGCTATAGAACAACGAGCAAGGAGAGTAGTTCATGCGGGCTCGCGACATGGAAGTCTGGACGCGCAGAATACTAGAACAACTTGACCAGGGAGCAACCGTTGAGGACAGCCGAGTCGAGCTAAAGCGAGATTGGCCGGTTGAGGCCAACAAGGCTGCTAGACGTCTAGGCGCCCTCTGTAATGTGAACGCAGGCGAGACGGTACTTTGGCTCGTTGGCGTAGACGAGAGCCGTGGTCCCGTCGGAGCCTCGCCTCTAGACATTGCTAATTGGTGGCAGCGCGTGTCAGCGGAATTCGACGGCGAATCGCCGCAGATGAAAGATGTCGTCGTTGACTTCGGTGGAGTGAGTGTTGTTGCATTGGCACTCGACGCAGAGCGCGCGCCATTCGTCGTAAAAAATCAAGTGTACGGTCAGCCGCATGGTGGTGCCGTTAGTTTTGAGGTGCCCTGGCGAGAGGGAACAAGCGTCCGATCCGCAAGCCGAGCAAACCTTCTTCGACTCCTGGTTCCGCAGGGAACCCTGCCTACCATCGACATGATTGAGAGTAGCGGCTGGCTCAGACGTCGCGCGGAAGGAAATGTGTCGATGGGTTTTACCGTGACGTGCTATGCGGTGGTCCCCATGGGGGCATCCGTAATCTTGCCGAATCATCAAGCAGAGGCCACGGCGTTTATCGACGGAGTGGAGGGAGAAGTCGATCTAGCGGTCGATTTTCTTGCACAAAAGACCTCGGGACTTATTTGGGGTCGTCGTTCCGAGCCGGATTCTCGCATACATACTGTTCTTCAAGGTGACGAACAGATCATTATTGAAGGACCGGGATTCTTCCGGTGGTCGGTGCACGCCGACATCCCGATAGTAAGCACTCTTGCGGAAGTCGGCAAGATAGCGATGAGGTCAACGGTGAGGCCAGCTGGAATTGACAGAAAGATTGCCATAGATGTAACGAACCCAACCTTCAAGATCGATGTATCGTCCCAAGGTGATCAATCGGGAGAATGGCAAAGAACGCGACCGAATGTCCCGTGAGCGTATGTCTCGTTGCCGCCGGCCCGGCCGGGTCGCTGAGGGCTGATACCGGCGTGCTACCGCCGTTTGACCGGCACCTGGTCGACGTCGAAGTGTGGCTGCACCGCCGGGGGCAAAGGATGAGCGGATCTTGGTGCGGATATCCGGCAAAGTGAAGCCGTCGCAGGCCAAGAAGTTCGAGGCTGTCGTGGTGGCGTTGTAGTGCCTTCCACGGCCGGCCTACCTGGCGGTCGGAAAGTTGGCCGGCGTCGAAGGCCCTAGAAGCATGTCCCCCCTCGTCGCGGCGCCCGGCACTCTGCCTGTGAACGGCTACCCGGCCGTACTGTCCTCGGACTCTGGGCCGAACTTCCACGTCCACTCCAAGCGGTGCGCACCGAACGGAGAGCGGTCGCCCTTGTGCCGGGCCGGCAACAGCTTGATGTCCGCCACCGTGCGGATGATCTCCCGCTTCACACCTACCTCGTCGCCCAGCTCGGCCCACGCCGTCACGGCTTGCGGGCCGATCCGGCCGCGTAGCACAGGCGGGATCCCCGCCTCGGCCGCGCGGGCGTCGTGCTCGGCGATCTGCCTCTCCAAGCCCTTGGAGATCCGCACGAAGTCGATTGCCTTGACCTCACCGGACTCCGCCAGCTTCTTGTAGTCCTCCAAGTCCGCCCGCAAGCGTTCCGCCTCGGCGCGGGCGTGCGACACCTGCTCATCCCCGACCCCGGAGGACAGGTCCTCGAACACCTCCGGACGGGCCAGCCACGCCACCACGACGCGTTGCACGTACTCGTCCAGGAACTCCGCCTTCACCGCCGCACAACGCTTCTTCAGGCAGGAGTAGACGCGGCCGGACCAGCCGTGCCGGGACACGTTGGACGAGGAGATCGGCCCACCACAGACCCCGCACAACACGATGTAGGACAGCAGGTGCACGGCCCGTCCCGCCCGGGTGGTCGTCCGGGACGGGTCCTCCAACAACCGAACGGACGCCCAGAAGACCTCTTCATCCACCAGCGCAGGCCAGATCCCGTCCCCGACCACCTCACCCCGGAACACCCGCTTGCCGATGTAAGCCGGGTTCATCGCGATCTTCCGGATGATCCCCCGCAGCCACCGCGCCCCCCGTGGAGACGGGATGCCGCTGGCGTTCAACGACTGCTCGATGGTGATCAGCGGGGTGCCGCCGGACACCTTCTCGAAGATCTCCCGCACCACCCCGGCGTGCGTGTACTCGGTGACCGTGCCGTCCTCGGCGGTCGTCTGCCGGATCTCGATGTCCGGCTCCTGCCGCTCCAACGCCTTGGTGCGCTGGTGATAGATCCGCCGATAGCCGTAGGTCACGGTGCCGTGCGGGCGGCCGGCCTCGGCCGCGCCGACGATGCCGCGCAGCACGTTGTCCCGGATCGAGTCGGCCATCCACTCCGCCTGCACGGCTTGGAAGCCGAGCATCATCCGGTCGTTCTTGTCCCGCAGATCGAACAAGACCCCGCCCACGAGCCAGAAGAACAAACCGACCTCGTGACACATGTCCCGGATCTGCACGTACACGGCGAGGTCGCGTTCCTTGCGGGACATCTCCCAAATCACGAGGACATCGCCCTTGCCCTTACGGATGGCCTCGATCAGCAGCTCGAACTTCTCCCGCTCCTTGGTCGCGTGCCGGCTGGCTGAGCGGTCGTTGTCGGTGAACGACCCGGCATCCGTCCACCCGTGGGCGTTGATCTCCTTGACGTTCAGCTTGCCCTGGTCGTGAACGCTCTTGCCCTGTTCCTTCTTGTCCTGGCTGGCCCGCTGGTACCGCAGGGCGCGCACCTCGGCGCCACCGGCCAGCAGCTCAGCCTTCGTCCCGAACCGGCCCGCCCGGTTCCCTGTCCGCGATCCCCGTCGTACCATCGGATCCGTCCCCTTTAGATCGACGTCCGTTGCTACTAACATCGACCTTAGCATCTAACGAATCCTGGGAGTCGTCGACGGTCAGCCGGAAGACGTCGGGCCGGTTGTAGTGGCCGGCCGGATCGAAAAGGCGCCGGCGGGCCCGGCCGGAGGAGAGGTCGAGGGTGGCGTAGAGAATGCCTTCCTCACGGACCAGCGGGCCGGCCAGCACGGAGGTGTCCGGGGCGACGATGACCGAGTACCCCTCAAGGATCCACTCGCCACGCGGATGGTCCGGTCGCCACAGCCGTTCCCGGTCGGGCACGCTGTCGGGAACGTCCGCGAAGCGGATAGCCGGGCCGACGCCGATGACGTGGCAGACGCCTTCCCGGGCGATGTGGCGCATGCTGGCCACCCACGGCTCATGCGTGGCCAGCGTCGGTGCCACCCAGATCTCGATGCCTTGGGCGTACAGCGTGAAGCGGGCCAGCGGCATGAAGTTCTCCCAGCAGATCAGCCCGCCGAGCCGGCCCGCGCCGGTGTCGTGTACCCGCAGGTCGGAGCCGTCGCCCATGCCCCACACCAACCGTTCGGCGTGGGTCGGTACAAGCTTGCGGTGCTTTCCGAGCAGCCGCCCGTCCGGGTCGAAGTACAGGATGGAGTTGTAGACCGTGCCGCCGTGCTCCTCGCGTTCGTTCACCCCCATCACGAGGTGTACGCCCGCGTCCCGGGCGGCCTCGCCCAGGCGGTCGGTGACCGGCCCGGGGACCACCACCGACTGCTCCAGCAGCCGCAGGTGCCAAACCGCGTCCTCGCCCGGTAACACCTCGTCGATCCAGACCGGCGGGCCGGGCAGGAAGGCTTCCGGAAACACCAGCAGCCGGGCTCCGTTCGCGGCCGCGGTCTCGATCAGCTTCGTCGCCTTCGCCAGGCTGGCTTCCAGGTCGAGCAGCACAGGCGCGGCCTGGATCGCGGCCACCCTGACCGCCGGCTCAGGCATCGGAGCCGGCCTGCTTCGTGATGACCGCCTCCAGGTAGTCCATCCGGAGCACCAGCGTCTCGTCGCCGGAGACATTGAACTGCTTGACCACGTCGAGCATGTCGGCCCGTAGATCGGCGGCGCGGTCGACCGCCACCGCCGCGGCGGCTCGGTTGGTCGGGCCGTAGAACGTCGTGAAGAACTCCACCTGATGTTCCGCGGATGGGAACCGCCAGTGGAAGCTTCGACGTGGCGCCGAGATGGTCACGTCGGGCCCGAACAGCTCGCGCAGCCGATTGGCATCGCCCCACAGCACCGGCGGCCGGAGCCCGGGCGGCGGCGGCACGTACCGGCCGATGGTGCGAAACAGCTCACCGACGTAGCTGTCCGGGGTCCAGTTGACCATCCCGATCCTTCCGCCGGGCCGGCAGACCCGCAGCAGCTCTTTCGCAGTCCGCTCCTGGTCGGGCGCGAACATGGCACCGCAGGTCGACAGCACCACGTCGAACGAGGCGTCCGGGAACGGCAGCGACTCCGCGTCCGCCTCCTCGAACGTCACGTCGAGACCTTCGGCGTCCGCGCGCCGTCGTGCCCGGTCCAGCAGGGCGGGGACGAAGTCGACACCCACGCTCTTGCCGAAGCGGCGGGCCGCGGCCAGGGCAGCGTTGCCGTTGCCGCAGGCCACATCCAGCACCAGTTCGCCGGCGCGGAGGTCAACGGCCTCACATAGCAGCTCGGCAACCGGCAGTAGCCGGGTCCCGACGGCCGCGTAGTCGCCCGCGGCCCACGTGGCCTGCTGCCGCTGC
Source organism: Phytohabitans kaempferiae (assembly GCF_042433955.1). NCBI lineage: Bacteria > Bacillati > Actinomycetota > Actinomycetes > Micromonosporales > Micromonosporaceae > Phytohabitans > Phytohabitans kaempferiae. The sequence goes on from NZ_JBHLUH010000069.1 coordinate 7,410, forward strand.
TTGATCGTTGCGATGTCCATGGGTCCCCCCAAATCTCGCGACCCCCTGGTGAGATCGGTCGGCGTTGACGGTAGGACCCGGTCCCCGGGGCGGAGATCGGGAGCGGTTCCCTAGTTTTGGCCGCCCGGCTCCCTATCTTTGACCGGGACGACCCCGAGCCGGCGGGCCGCGGCGGCGGCCTCGTGCCGCGATCGGACGGCCAGTTTGCCGAGCAGCGCCGAGACGTGGTGACCGACGGTCTTGGTCGACAGCGACAGCCGGGCAGCGATCGCCGCGTCGCTCAGCCCTTCGGCCAGCAGCGCGAGCACCTCCACCTGCCGGGCGGTGAGCCTGGCCGGATTGGCGGCAGTCGCCCGGATCGGGCCGCGCGGCAACCGCCGGTGACCGCGCCGCCGCAGATCTTGGCGCACCCGCAGCGCCGCCTGCCGGGCACCCAGACCATCGAGCAGCACCAGCGCCTCCGATGCCGCCTCCTCCCGGTCACCGCAGGCCAGCACCAGCGCCCGCTGGTATGGGCAGCCCATCGCTCGCCACGCCTCTGCCGACGCCTGCCAATCCCCCGCCAGCAGCAGCCGGTACGGCTCGGCGACCACAGCCGGCGTCTCCGGCAGCGCGCCGGCCAGCCACAGCCAGAACGCCAACTCGCCGGTGAACCACGGGTGCGCAGCTCGTACGGCACGCTCGAACAGTGCCGTGGCCTCCTCGGCGATCCGGCCGTCGTCACCGTGCAGCCACGCGTACTCGGCCCGCGCGGCGGCTACCGGCGCGGTCCACTGCAACTCGACCGTGGCGAACCCTCGCTCTGTCGCTTCCTGCAGCGTCGCCGCGGCGGCCGGGTCGCCCCGGCGGGCCTCCAGCAAGGCCAATGGCACCAGGCAGTCCACTACCCGCGCGCCGCCCGCCACCGGCAGGGCCAGCGCTTCGCGCGCGTCCCGCTCGGCACCGGCCCAGTCCCCCAGGTCCAACCGAAGCCGTGCCCGGAACCCCTGCACGTGCTGGATGTACCCGGACAACTCCCGTGCCTGGACGAACGCGAACGCCCGGTCCAGGTCCTGTCGGGCGTGGTGATGGTCGCGCATGACCGCGCTGTCCGTGGACAGGTTGACCAGGGCGCGGGCGGCGTCGTCCACCAAACCGGCGGCCACCGCGACCTCGAACGCCCGCTCCAGGTCCGCCCGTCCGCCCGGGTCGCCGGCCAGGATCCGGGCCGACCCGATGTTGGTCAGTGCGTGGCTGACTGTTTGCTGGTCCTCGAACCGCACCGCCAGCTCGATGGCCCGCTCCGCCCAGCCGATCGCCGCGGTCAAACGGTTGTCGAGCATGTCCAGCTGCGCCTGGTTGCTGTACGCCATCGCCAGCTCGTGGCTGGGCCCCAAGGTCTCGAGTACCGCGATGGCGCGCGCGGCGGCGGCCTCCGCCTCGTGCCGATTGCCGTCCCACCAGTGCAGCCGGGACAGCCAGCGCAGCCCCGCCCCGACCTGCTCCCGGTCACCGAGCCTTTCCCGCAGGCCCACCGCGGCATGGCGGGCCGAGACCGCCTCGACGGAGAGCCCGGAGAGGTAGCACTCCACCGAGTAGCCCTCCAGCAGCTCGGCATGGATCGCCCCAGGCAGCCGGTCGGCATGCCGAAGCACCGCCCGATAGTGCTCAACCGCCTCCCGGTGGGCCGCCACCGCCGCCGCCAGCCGAGCCGCCTCCGGCGCGTACCGCAGCACCGCCTCGACATCTCCGGCCTCACGTGCGTGGTGCACCAGCCGCGCCAGGTCCACATCCCTGCCTTCCAAGCCGGTGAGAACGGCCAGCACCTGCCGGTTCAGCTTTCGACGAACGACAGCCGACAGCGAAGCCTCCACCGCCCGCCGCAGCAGCTCATGCCGAAACCCGACCCCCTCAGGACCGGTGACCAGCAGCCCGGCCGCCACAGCCGGATCGACCGCCATCAGCCCAGACTCCAGCGCCTGCTCCAGGAGCCACAGCTCGGCCCGGGTCGGAACTACCGCGACCAACCGCACCGCCTCCTGCGCCTCGACGGGGAGTCCGACGAACCGCGCCAGGACCAGATCCCGCACCGTCATCGGCACTCCGGCGCCACCGGCCGCGAGCACTTCGGTCACCAGCAGCGGGTTTCCCCCGGTCAGCGCGTGCAGCCCAGTCGCCGGCCGCTCAGACCGAGCCGCGAGCTCCGCGACCGCCGCCTCGGACAGCGGCCCAGGGCGCATCCGCCGCACCACCTCCGGCGGCAGCCGTCCCACGACAGCGCGCAGCGGATGATCCACGCCGAGCTCGTCATCGCGGTACGTGACGATCAACAACGTGCGGATCCGCGCCATTCGCCGCCCCAGGAACAGCAGCAGGTCCAGCGTCGCCTCGTCGGCCCAGTGCGCGTCCTCAATGACCACCACCTGCCGCCGTGACCGCTGGTCCAACTCGTCCAGGAGTGCCGCGAACAGCTGCTCACGAGGACTACCGGCGGCCAACAGATCGGCCAACCGGCCGCCTACCTCCCGGGCCAGGTCATGCAGCGGTCCCAGCGCCCGCGGCGTAAGTAGCGGATCACACACCCCGTACACGAACCGCACCTGCCCGGAAAGCCCTTCGCCGAACCACCGGACCAACGCCGACTTGCCAACACCCGCCTCACCGGCCACCAGCACCACCCGACCGGCCGCCGCCGTTTCCGCCAGGACGCCACCAAGCTCGTCCAGCAACGCCCCACGCTCCAGCAGATCCACCACGAGGCGACGTTAGCGCGGCCCTCAGAGGCGGAGCGCGTAGTCTCCACTCAGGCTGCCGTCGTGGTTACCTCCCGCTGGGCAGCGGGTGGCTGACACGCCGTTTCCGGCGAAAACAGGCAACCGCACTTGCGGCACCATCGCCAGTTGGCTGGACCGCCCGAGCGCAGAATCGACCGGCGGGTAGGCATGGCGGTACCACGGTGGTCTTGAACATCTGGGCAAGCCACGACTGATCGACTCACGTAAACCTCTAGTGATCCAGGGACCCTGAGTGAGCAGCCAAACCTGCAGGTTCCGAACCAGAAAGGTCGACCAGGTGCATAAATAGGACACCGAATAAGTTCGATGTGCGTCGCCGAATCCAGCGTTGGCGGAAGCGATTTCCACCACATACAACTGGCTCCATCACATTTGCTATCAGTAGGCACAGCGGACCTCCATCATGGCGACACCAGCGCCATATGGCAATCCCGCAACCGACAATCCTGCAGCGAAGGCGCTGACAGCGATCCATGCTCGCGTCCTGGCGGCTCGACCACAGTACCGACGCTCGAACCGTTGGTAGCCAGCTCTGGTCCTTTGTGACTGCATGGAGAACCGGGAACGAACCACAGGTATCGACACTCACCCCGTCGCCATGGGTACTCGCCAGCGCCTCGGTCGCCGAGTAGAGGGTTCGTGCGCGTTTACAAGGGATGATTTTGCGCGACTTGCCTTACACGTGATGGACCATCGGTAGCAGCCTGCGTCGCCGTCGAGGTCTTCGTTGTTGATGGGTCGCCGCAGGTGTATTCGGAGGCGTTGCAGTTACCGCCTGCGACGGGGTCGGTGGCGAGAAAGCGGCCATGCGTGGGCTATAGAGGCGCCCATGAGGATGAGACCGCCGAGGGCATTGGTGGAGCGTTGCTTGCGCCGAGCCAGCCGTAGCGGTCGGGTGCCTGGCCGTCGACGATGCCGTACTCGTCGGCGCGGCAGTAGGTACCAGGCTCGCTAAAGCCAATTTCCCCAAAGACCAATCAAGTCAAGCCTAGAAAGCGAGGTTCACGCACTCAATCCGGCTTGCGAGATTTGCTTCTCGTGACCAACACATAGATGATCCACGGCATCATGGAAGAAATTGCAAGAAAGGGGGCGATATCCCAATCGATGACGCCAAGGAACGCTAAAGCCCCAACGGCAGCCCAGGTTACAAAGGCAGTGACCCTCAGAGCGACAGCTACCCGCGACGCCATGTGCCTCCTATCGACGACCGTACATGTAACCCAACCCAATACTATCTGCCGGAACAACGACAGCCTAGGCACCTTGGAACGGTCGGGGTCTCTTCGCAGTTCACCGATCGCGATAGCTCCGCCAAGGGGATCACTTGCGATGTCTCGTGAGTCCTCCCCCGCAGCGATCCAGGCCGACGACAGTCTCGTCCTGCTCGCGCCCGGCGATCGTGGGCGACCCGTCTGGTGGTGGTGGCCTCTGCCCAGGGCTGGCGGCGGGGTCAAGGTCGACGCGGCCTTGGGCCCTGGAGACAAGCGGACGTTGTGTAATCCAGCGGACGACCTATGTGCGATGCCAACCGTACCGCCTGCGGACGCGACCGCCGCAAGTCGCGTCCTGCCAGGCTTGAGATGCTTGCCGCCAAGCCTATACACCTTCGTCGCGATCAGATTCGGTGTGTCGTTCCTTGCGCACCCGCGTGAAGTAAATCGTCGCCGCAAGACACGCCAAGGACATCAGGATGGCGGCATCCGACCATTCGAACCAGTTCCTCCAGAATCCCAGGATCGCGAAGGCCGCAACCACGAAAGGACCAATCTGGAAGAATCGCCTTATGCGCGCTTCGTCACCCAACAGGTCCACAATCCGGCGCCAGAAGCTCATTACCACCCTCTCTTGTTATGCACCTAGCAGTACACATCGGATACCAATGAACCAGTAACTGCCGCGACGCAACAACATTGTTGTCCTGACAGCCTTCCAACGCTGGCCGGCGACAAACGTTGCCCAGGAAATCGCGCTGGACCACCAGTTACCCCACAAATAGGTACTACGCCGAGATGCGGCCTCGACCCGCGACTGAATGTCTTGAAGTTCCCCTCCGGCGTCCACAACTAGCCGGTAAGCGTCGTTGTCGTCCTCACTATCGAGCAGTGCAAGCAGTAGGTGCGATGTGCCGACCTGACCGAGTCCACCAACAACCTGGCAGGTACCGCTGATCCGGCCTGTCCGCGGTACCGAGGACCGGCACGCTCCCGGCGACCGTGACCGTCCTTGCCAGCCACACCAGCCACGCACGCTCGCTGGCCATGGCCACCGTCGCCGCCGTACTGGCTCCGCACGCCGGCCTGTTCGTCGACCTCAACGTCGACCCGCAGGCCGCCCGCCGATCGGCGCCGCAGGCACCGAACCCGACACTGATCGCGAACCGCAGCGGCGGCTGTGGCGGGTACCGGTGACCGTGGCCGGCCATATCGACATCGCCGCGGAGGACCACCTGCCTGCTCCGGTGCTCGCCCTGGCGACCATTTCGGCCGTCTCGCCCCGCACCCCCTCATCGAGGTCCACGATACGGCGGCGACCTGCGTCGCCTGCGAGCCGATCACCACGGCCGCCGTCAACTGACCACGGCCGTGTCGGGGTAGACAGCCCAGTCACGGCAGCACGGCCGGGCGATCCACCGCCTCAGCGACCGTCCGATCCAGCACATCGCCACCGCCGCTGCAGCGTCGAATTCCCGGACCGGCTGGTACGGCACCCAGGCCGCAGTGAACTCAGCGGTCACGCCGGTCGCCGCCTGTCCCATCAGAGGATTATCCTTCCCGTTCGATCCGGCGCAGTCCGACCGCCGCGACGACGAGCCAGCCGACGTAGGCCCACACCATGACCCGCTCGGCGAGACCGGCGACGGTCGACCACGCTCCGACCGCCAAGGATGGGCCGCCCATTACGTCGAAGAACGTAATCATGAATAGTACGAAAGCGACCACCGACAGTGCCGCCGTGACGGCCAGTCCGCCGGCGAGCGGACGCCACCGGTGATCCCGGCGCCACACCCGGCTGAGCACGACCGTAGCTGGGGGCAATGTCGCGAAGGCGAGCAGCGCGGCGACCCCGTGCAGCGTGCCTGCCATGGTCGGCGGTTGGTCCCACTGGCCGGGCGGATCGGTGGGGAACACGCCGGCAACCAACAGGCCGGCGGTCCAGACACCGAGCAGCGCCAGGCCTGCGCGGCTACCCTGGGTGTACGCGGCAGCCAGCCATGTCAGCGTCCCGGAGGCGACGGCCATGCTCAGCGTGCCGAGCGGAACCAACCACCCACCACGCGGAGCGTGGACGTAGTGGCTGATCATCGCCTCGGCCGGACTCCAATCCGGGTTGATCACGTCGGCTACGGCGAAGCCGATCAGCGGCAGGACCAGCCCACCTAAAACGCTGTCCACGGCGATCCGGCGGCCGGTACGAGGCGGGCGCCGCGCCGTGGCCGGCTGAATCGCCTCCGGCCCCCTCTGCGCCGGCGAGGTACGGGTCGGATCAGTGCTGAACATGGAGCCTCCTCAATCGGGGTGCTCCGACGCTATGGAAATCCCGGCCTGTACCGCGTCGTCCAGCGAATGTCACCTTGATCGACGACAATCGAGTACTGCCTACATCAATTGGTGTAGGCGTCGCCCGCTCCCTGACACCCCAGTCCCGACAACCGAGTACCGGTCAGTCGACAGCGGTGTCAACCGACAACAACGCTGCGGCGGCCAGATCGACGCCGAAATGCGCGTCGTAGGCGTCCGGTGTGAGGGCGACCTCGTCGGTGGCATAGACGCCGAAGCGCTGAATGCGCGCGGTCAAGTACGGCGAGAGCACCGCCAGATCCTCACCAGTCATCAGGCCACCAACCCCGACGCAGTAGATCAACATCTCATCAAGATGGCACGACTTCCATATCGGCCGCCGTCCGCGCGAGAAGCGCGTTCCGGTGCCACCTTCACTGAGATGGCTCATTCCAACTGGCAACATCCGCCCAGAATCACTGAGACAGCAACCCCCGGCCCGTCTCACAACACCTGTCGCACCCCAGCTCAGGACTTGATCATTTGCCAACTCAGACGGGAATGGACACCCGCGCAGGCCCCGGTCAGGCGGGCAAGGGCCACCACGCCCGGAGCAATTCGTCGACATGTTCCTGCTGGACCCGAAGTTCTGGAACTCGTGGTAATGAAGCCGTAGAGCTGGCGGCACTGTGGACGTGAACGACGACGGCGGCACCGCCGTCGTTCACGCCGTGGAGGGCTATGCACCCCGAATCGCCTCGGCGAAGGTTCGTGGTGGGCGGCCGAGGACGCGCTGCACACCGTCCGACACGTGTGCGTCCTTGCCCAGGCGCAGTGACTCGGCCACGTTGGCGAACGCTTCGGCGTCCGTGGCCGGTACACCCTGGTTCAGGAGCTCGGCGACGTACTCTCGCCTCGATAGCGGCACGTAGCGGATGGTGCGGCCGGTGGCCTCGGAGAAGGTGGCGGCCACTTCGGTGAGTGTCACAGCGTTTGGGCCGGACAGCTCGTAGGTCTGGCCGGTGTGGCCGTCCTCGGTGAGGGCGGCGACCACCACTGCGGCGACGTCGTCGGCGTCGAGGAAACTGGCGGCGCCGTCACCGGCGGGCAGGCGCAGCTCACCGGCTCGGACGGCGTTGGCGTAGATGCCTTCGGTGAAGGTCTGCGCGAACCAGCCGGGGCGGCTGATCGTCCACTCCAGCCCGCTGTCGCGTACGGCGGCTTCGCTGTCGAGCGCTGCTTCCCGGATGCCTGCGCTGCCCTGGATGTAGTCGGGATCGTCGAGGCCGCGGCCTGAGGCCAGGACGATGCGCCGCACTCCGTGGCGCACCGCGCTGTCGACGAACGGGCGAACGAGCCGGCTGCCGTTGAGCTGTACCAGGTAGAGCGCGCGCACGCCGTCGAGCGCGGCGTCCCAGGTGCCGGGTTCGGTCCAGTTGAACAGATGCTCGCCGGTGCGGGACGCCGCGCGCACCGGTATCCCGCGGGCGCGTAGGCGGGTGACGATGCGGCGTCCGGACTTGCCGGTGGCCCCGGTGACGAGGATCGGTTGTGTGTTCATGACCCGAGCCAACCGGGATGAGACGCGAGGATCCATGCTCTGGACGATCTGACCGATGTCACGACGTCTACACTCGGGGCGGTGGATGCGGTCTCCGAACTGCTGGCGGACGTGTGGGGCCGCGGTGCGGTGTTCCGGCCGACGGTCCTGCGACCGCCCTGGGCGCTGCGGATGTCCACCGGTGCCCCGCTGATGCTGGCCATGATGCTGCGAGGCCACGCCTGGGTGGTCGCCGACGGGCGGGATCCGGTGCGCATCGCCGAGGGCGACATCGCCGTTGTGCGCGGCGACGTGCCGCACGCCGTGGCCGACGCCCCGTCGTCGGCCCTGTCGTCGGGCCCGACGTGGACGGTCACCGCAGCCGACTACTGCCCCGGCGGCACCGGGCCCACGCGTACCTGCGCCAGGCGGGACGACAACGGCCCCGACGACAACCCCGTGCTGCTCAGCGGGGCGTTCGCACGCCGGGGTGGGCTCAACGGCCGCTTACAGCACGCCCTGCCCGCCCTCCTGGTCGTACCCGCCGCCGGCAACGCGGTCCCGTCGGCGGAAGCGATGGCCGAGGAGGTAACCCGCAACCGGCCGGGGCAGAAGCTGGTGCTGGAACGGTTGCTGGACCTGATCCTGGTCTCGGCGCTACGTGGGTGGTTCGACGACGCCCCGGGCTGGTGCCGCGCGCTGGACGACCCGTGGGTGGGCAGCGCCCTGCGGTTGATGCACGACAGTCCGGCGCACCCGTGGACTGTGGCCGAGCTCGCCGCGAAGACCGGGGTGTCGCGGGCAGCGTTCGCCCGCCGCTTCACAGCGCTGGTCGGCGAACCGCCGATGACCCACCTGACAGGCTGGCGGATCGCCCTCGCCGTTGAGCTGCTGCGCGACACCGACCTGACCGTCGACGCGATCGCCCGGCGGGTCGGCTACTCCGGGGCGTTCGCGTTGAGCGTGGCGTTCAAACGAGTACGCGGCTCGCGGCCCAGCGACCACCGCCGACCGGACCCGCAATCAAGACGCTGAACGACACACCCACGGCAGCCAACGTCGCCCGCCCGCGCGACGACGCTGGTACGACTACACCAGTCCAGGTAAACCGTCTGTGAGTGGCCCAGCAAAAGCTCTCCAGCCGTGATCACTTTTCGTTGACAAAGAGCAGTTCATACAACCAAAGGGACCATATGTTCGAATCCCCGTTTATGATCCGAGCTGTCCAGGGGCGGTCCCACGCCTCAAGGCCGCCTGCTTGCTCTTGCGCATGTCCATGACCAACCGGCTGTTGCCGCCAAACTGTCCTATCTCTTCGGCGAAGCGGCCTGTCCACGCTGTCATGCAGCGTTCTGGGTTTCCCAGGCGTTCGTCTGACTCCAAACGCAGGCCCCAGCCGCGATGCGAGCCGCTGTTGCAGGCCATGGCGGCCCGCCAGCGGTGCTTTAAGGATCATGTCAAGCATCAGGAGGGACGCGAATGTCAAGGATGCCCCAGGACATACGCGTGGGCGTGAAGCAGATTCAGCCGCGTACGGGGCGGCGAACCCGGGCCGGTTAGGCAGGTGGCTGGTCAGGATGC
>NZ_JBHLUH010000070.1:0-46634 GCF_042433955.1 Phytohabitans kaempferiae
GTCGTGGGCGCCGTCGGGCGAGCCCGCCTGGCCAGGTGCCGTGACGCCGAGGTCAAACACGCCCGACGCCGTTTCGGACGCAGCGGTTGATGCCAGTATCAGCAAGCTTTGCCGTCGGCGTCGTAACGGGGCGTGGGTTGCGGATGTCGTGCTCGTGAGTTTCCGCCCAGCGGCCGAACTCGCCGCGATCGTCGCCTCGCCCGACGCGGGCCGCCTGTCCTGGGTGACCGCGGTCGTCCTCACTCGGCCGGTGGTAGGTACTACTCACCTCGGTGACGTCTGCCGCTACCCCAAGATCAGGTCGGTCTCGGCTGCTCTAAGAGTTCCTAACAAAGATTGTCGATAGGGTCTGGCGTCCCCTGTGGACGGTCATCTAGCATGCTGAGCTGTGCGGCGTGGTGAGCAGCCGCCGCGGATCGTGCCGGACGGGTTGTGGCAGCGCATGGAGCCGTTGCTGCCCAGCCTGTGCCGCGCGATCCGCGGCGTCCTGGACGGAACCGGATCCCGGATCGGCAGGTGTTGTGCGGGATCCTGTTCGTGCTGCATACCGGTATCCAGTGGGAGTTCCTGCCGCAGGAGCTGGGCTTCGGGTCCGGCATGACCTGCTGACGGCGTCTCGAGGCCTGGAACCGTGCGGGAGTCTGGCAGCAGCTGCACGAACTACTCCTCGCCGAACTACAGGGCTCGGGAAAGCTGGACTGGTCCCGGGCCGTCATCGACTCCTCCCACGTCCGCGCCGCCAGACGCGGCCCAAAAGCGGCCCGAGCCCGGTCGACCGCGCCCGAGCGGGCTCGAAGCACCACGTCCTGACCGAGGGCGCCGGCATCCCCTGGCCGTGTCCCTGACCGGCGGCAACCGCAACGACGTCACCCAACTCCTGCCACTGATCGACAAGGTCCCACCCGTGCCGGGCCGCCGCGGCCGACCCCACCAACGCCCCGATGAGGTGTTCGCCGACCGCGCCTACGACCACGACAAGTACCGCCGAGCCGTCCGCGCCAAAGGCATCCGCCCACGCATCGCCCGCCGCGGCACACCCCACGGCTCCGGTCTCGGCATCTACCGCTGGGTCGTTGAACGAACGATCGCCTGGTACCACGGCATGAAACGACTCCGCATCCGATGGGAACGCCGCGACGACATCCACGAAGCCTTCCTCAGCCTCGCGACCTGCATCATCACGTACCGCCACGTCATCCGACGTTGTTAGGAACTCTTACGGGCTCGACGTCCGGCGTTTGTCGGGTCGTCCAGATTGCCGACGCGCAGCTTCCGCCTGCTGCTGTCCAACCTGGACGGCCAGGGTGTCGTGGCTGCCGTTGCTGGGGAGTACACGCAGGTGGAGCGTTTGCGCTTGCTGGCGATTGCTGGCGGTGCCTGTTGGAAGATCGGAGACTGGCAGAACCTTGGTGTGGGCGAATACCTCGCGGACCTGGGAGGGTTGCGGCGTCCAGAGGGTGCTGGCTGCGATGGAGTCCAGGCGTGCGATTGATCACTGCAAGCTCCCGGGTGCCCGGCTAACGTGCTAAGCGGCCCGCCACCCTCGGCCGGGTCGGTGCCGTATCGGACCGGACGGGTATTGCGTGAAAATTCTACTGCTAACGGACGGACAAACTGACGTACTTCCGCCGCTCGGGCTGCTGGCGTATTCAGTCTACAGCGGAACGGTTGATTACCTCACTGCCTCTGGCCGTCCTTCGCCGGACGTCATCGTGGTGGATGCGCGTGTCAACCTTGCCGACGCCCGGGCCAACTGTCGGCGGGCACACGCCGCACGGCTCAACGTCCCACTCATCGCTGTGGTGAACGAAGCGGGCCTGGTGGCCGTGTCACCCGAGTGGCTGGTCGACGACGTCGTCCTCGATGTCGCCGGACCTGCTGAGATCGACGCCCGGCTACGGTTGGCGGTGAGCCGACGTAAGGCGCTACAGAAGACAGAAGGCGACCTTATCCGTGCTGCCGACCTCACCATCGACACCGGCACCTACACGGCAAAGCTGCACGGTGAGCAACTGCCGCTCACCTTCAAGGAGTTTGAACTACTCAAATATCTGGCACAGCGTCCTGGCCGGGTCTTTAGCCGCAGCCACCTGCTACGTGAGGTGTGGGGCTACGACTACGTGGGTGGCACCCGTACCGTCGACGTACATATTCGGCGTCTACGCGCCAAACTCGGCCCACACCGCGAGTCGATGATCGGCACGGTACGGCAAGTCGGATACACCTTCGCGGCGCTCGCAGCCAGCCCTACATCGGACGCTCAGCGCGACGACGCCTCTATCTCTGCCTCACAAGAGCCCTCTCGCGTCACCTGACCAGTTGCCGTGCGATGGCGGATGCCAGGTGCCTTTCAGCAGAATCGTTGTCGGGGTGGCCGCGAGTGACCTCATCGGGGCCGCCCGGCCACCAAATGGCCAGTGGCGACACCCAAGATGGTGGCGGCGGGGGAGTCGAGCGACCGCCCGCTCCATGCAATGTGCTGGTCCGGGCGGACCAGCACGAGGCGCGGTCGCGCGTACGGCTCCGGCAGCCGGGCCGAGGTCAGGACGGTCAGCGGCACAGCGCGCTCGGCGGCGGCCCGCACGATCTGCTCGACGTCGTCGTCGTGCTCGTCAACCAGGAGCGTGAAGCCGGGGCCGAGCAGGTCGAAGAGCGAACGGCCGTCGGGCAGCCAGGCGTGCGGCAGCCGGTGGCCGGCGTCGAACGAGGGGACGTACGAGGTGCCGTCCTCAGGCTGCCGGCTGTCTGCTCCACTGTGCTCGCCCCACACGGCTGGGGAGTGGGCGTAGTTGTATCCCAGCACAAGTCCCAGGCTGTAGAACTCCGAGCGTTTGGCCGCGTCGATGTCGCTGGCCAGCTTCGCCCGTACCGCCGCACCCTCCGGGCCGTCGTCGTCGACCCCCGCGCGGACCAGGTCGTCGCTGAGCACGCGCATGTTGCGGCTCGACGTCTCGATCACGTAATCGGCCACCGGACGGCGCTCCGCCTCGTACGTGTCGAGCAGCCGCTCGGCCGCCCAGCCGTCCAGTACTGCGGCGAGCTTCCATGCCAGGTCGACCGCGTCGAGGACGCACGTGTTGTAGCCGTGGCCGCCCCACGGTGGCGTCTGTCGGGCCGCGTCTCCGACGAGGAAGAACCGCCCGCTCCGGTAGCGCTCGGCGGTGGCCTGCTGGGACTGCCACTCGTCGACGTTGAGGATCTCGGCGCCGACCGGCTCGCCGACCAGCCTGTCGACGACCGCGGCTGGGTCGGTCGGCTCGGGCGGGGCCTGCCAGCTCGCGACCCAGATGCCGCGACCCGTGTCGTACGGCGAGAGGTTGCCCGCCGCACGGCCGCCCACGCACCAGTAGAAGACGGCGGGGGAGTGCCGGACCTGGCTCCAGAGCGCCGGTGCCCGGAAGAGGACGCTCACGCTCTGCCGGCCTTCGGCGCCCGCGATCAGTGGCACGCCGAGCGCCTGGCGGAGGGTGCTGCGCGGGCCGTCGGCCACGACAACGTAGCTGGCGCGCACCGATCGGAGGGTGCCGTCGGTGTCCGCGACCTCGACGTCGACGGCGGACGGCGTCTCCGCGTACGCACCGGTCGTCCGGGCTCCGTACCAGGTGCGGATCGGTGCGAGCCCGGCGACCGTGCGCCGGAGCAGGTCCTCGACGTGCGGCTGCCCGACGAACAGCCCGGTCTCCGACATCTCCGGGCGGCGCTCGGCGAACAGGCCCAAGGCGTTTGGTAAACGGTGGACCTCGTGGCCGAGCAGCGTGGAGCAGAAGGCGACGTCATGGAAGACCTCGGACGGTGTCGGGGTGGTCGCGCGGAGCTCGTCGGCGATCCCCCAGCGGCGGAAGTGCTCCATGGTGCGGGCGTGGGTAGTCTTCCCGCGCGGCCGCCGGTGGGAGACGGCAGCCCGCGGCTCGACCAGCAGGCAGTCGATCCCACGCCGGCCCAACTCGATGGCGGCGGCGAGCCCTGCCGGACCCCCGCCCACCACGAGGACCCGGGTAGGCTCCACGGCCGTCGGGACGGACGGTGATGGGGTACGCGTCACGAGATCACCTCGACGTGCGGCTGCGGCGAGGCGGACAGCGACAGCGGATAAGCCGCCGGGATCGCGGCGCCGTCGAGGTCTAGGACGATCTGCATCGTGCGATCGATGTGCTCCTCGAACAGCCGGACAGCGCGGTCGGCGTCGTGTGCCAGCGCCGCCTCCATCAGGGCGCGGTGCTCGCCGGCGATGTCTCGCGTGGTCTCACCTCGATTGCCGGACCAGGCGCGGTAGAGCTCGGCCGCGTCGGAGAGCCGTACGCAAATGTCGAGGAGCACCGAATTGTTGCAGGCCTCGATGAGCTTGTAGTGGAACGCGATGTGCCGGGCGGCCCACTCCTTGTTGCGGACGCTTGGAGCGTCGGGCAGGTACATCGGCTCGCTGGCCATTTGATGGTGCGCGGCGAGCACTTCGGACTCCCAGGCAACGCCGCCCAGGGTCACCGACTTGTGCAGGGCTGCCCCCTCGTTCACCTTGCGCGCCTCGATGAGCGCGGCCAGGGCCGCCGGGGACAGGGTCACGACGTGGAAGCCGCGGTTGCGCTCCATGCGCACGAGACCCTTGGCGGCCAGCAGGCCGAGTGCCTCACGCACGACGCCCACGCTGACGTCGAAGCGCCGCGCTAGGTCGACCGGACGCAGTCGCTCGCCCGGGGCGAGTCGCCGGTCGTGGATATCGGCACGAAGCAGCTCGTAAACGTCAACCACGAGGCTCTCACTGGACCCACGCTTTGCCACGTCCGTAACTATAACAGTCCAGTCAAGAGTTAATTCTTGGTGGACAAATGAATCTTCGACATTTAGTGTCGGGCTCATCACATCCCCAACCAGCGATCGGAGGACGCGGTGCGTGTAGCCAACGTCGACGGGCGAGCGACGGTCGTGGACGACGCGGGAGGCGGGCTCGACGTCGCCAACGCCAGCGACGGCCGTTTCCCATCCGACCCGCAGCGACTTCTCGAGTGCTGGGACGAGTTCCGTGACTGGGCGGCGGGCCGTAGCACGGTCGCCGACGCGGTGGTCGACGAGACCCGGGTGGGTCCGCCGACCCCCGCTCCGCGGCAGGTCTTCGCCGTCGCTCTCAACTACGCTGAGCACGCCGACGAGTCGCAGATGGGGCGGCCGGACAGCCCGCCGGTGTTCACCAAGTTTCCGACGTCGATCACGGGTCCGGGCGCCCGCGTCGTCCTGCCCAGTCCTAACGTCGACTGGGAGGTCGAGCTAGTCGTGGCGATCGGCCGCCGCGCGTACCAGGTCGCGGAGAAGGACGCTTGGGACCACGTGGCCGGGCTGATGGTTGGCCAGGATCTGTCCGAGCGGGTCGTGCAGCTGGCCGGGCCGGTGCCCCAGTTCTCGCTGGGTAAGTCCTACCCCGGGTTCGCGCCGCTCGGGCCGGCCCTCGTGACGGCCGACGAGATCGACAACCCGGACGACCTCGAGCTCGGCTGCGAGCTCGATGGGGAGGTCCTGCAAAGGGGCCGGACGCGGGACATGATCTTCAGCGTTCCTGAGCTGATCGCAAGACTTTCCGTGGTCTGCCCGCTGCTACCCGGCGACATCATCTTTACCGGCACCCCGTCCGGGGTCGGCGCGGCACGGGACCCGAAGCGGTTCCTGACCCCGGGATCGCGGCTGACAAGTTCCCTGGCCGGTGTCGGTGAGCTGCGCAACGAGCTCGTAGCCGGTCCCGGCTATCCGAGCTCTGTCACCTGATCTGGCCCGAAAGGAAGATTGTGCCTATACATCGACTGACCCAGATCGTCCTCGGCGTCCCCAACGTCGAGGAGACGGCACAGTACTACGTTGAGTTCGGGCTGACGCCCCGACCCGACGGCGGAAACGGTGCAGCCGGCGCCCCGGGTCGGGCGCGTGAACACGTCCTGGCCACGGCGGATGGCGGTGAACAGCTGAAGGTGGTGCACAGCGACCGCCGCCGGCTGCTGCGGCTGGGCGTGGGCGCGGACGACTCCGACGACCTCGACCGCGTCGAGAGCACCCTGCGGTCAATCGGGGTGGACGCCGAGCGCACCGCCACCACTGTCCGGGCACACGAGCCGGGCACGGCGGTGACGGTGATGGTCGAGATCGCGGAGCGGTGCCGCCAGGAGCCCACGCCGGCACCCGTCTACAACGCGCCGGGCGTCAACGCCCGCACCGAGCGCCGGGCACCCGGTGTCCTGCGCGAGGAGCCCGTGCGGCCACGGAAGCTCGGGCACGTCGTGCTTGGCTCGACCGACCAGGAGTTCTCGCAGACGTTCTTCCAGCGCGGGCTGGGCTTTAAGGTAAGCGACACGGTGTCCGGGCTGGCCGCGTTTCTGCGCTGCTCCACGGACCACCACAACGTACTGGTACAGCAGGCCCCGCTCGCGTTCCTGCACCACACATCGTGGCAGGTGAACGACATCGACGATGTCGGTCGCGGTGCGACCGCCATGCTGGAAAAAGACCCCGCCCGGCACGTCTGGGGGCTGGGGCGGCACCACATTGGTTCGAACTTCTTTTGGTATCTCAAGGATCCGGCGGGCAATTTCTCCGAGTACTACTCGGACATGGACTGCATCGTCGACGACGCGGTCTGGAAGCCGCAGGTCTGGGACGGCGCCCAGGGCCTCTACAACTGGGGTCCGCCGCCTCCCCCGTCGTTCCTGCGCCCGGAAGACGTCGCCGCCCTTATGACGGGCGCCCACTCGCCGGCCTGACCAGCGGTCCAACCTCGGCGTACCAACGCCAAACACCGCGCGCGGCACGTCGCCGCTAACCCAAACCCCGCGCGCGGCACGTCGCCGCTAACCCAAACTCCGTGTGCCCCACGACGCTCACACTTCACAGGAGACTTCATGGCTGCCATCACAAGAGCCCGCCTCGGACCGGCGGTCGCCACCGCAATCATACTGAGTGGCTGCGGCGGAGGCGACGGCGGATCGGCCGTCAACGACGACGGCACCACGACCATCACGATGTCGTTCACCAACAACGCGAACACGGCCCCGCTCGTGCTCGGCATGCAGAAGGGCATCTTCCGCAAGCACGGCATCGACCTGAAGCAGATGCCGCCGTCCAACGCGGCCGGATCGTCGCTCGTACCGCTGCTGTTGAACGGGCAGGTCCAGGCGTCCGTCACGGACGTGACCGCGGTGCCCGCCGCGGTCTCCAAGAACATCGGCGTACACGTCATCGCGTCCGTCGCCGCCGACTACGAGTCCCCGGACAGCTCCATCTTCGCCACCATGGTGCGCGCCGACAGCGACATCCGGTCGTTCAAGGACCTGGAGGGGAGGACCGTCGGCGTCAACTCGCTGACCGGCTTCTGGGCGCTGGAGGTCAAGGAGGCGGTGACCAAGGCTGGCGGCGACCCGGCCAAGGTGCAGATGCTCGCCGTCGACCTGCCGAACCAGGTCGCGACCCTACAGCAGGGCCGGGTCGATGCGGTCAGCACCCTGCAGCCGTTCGTCGCGCAGCTCCAGCAGGCGGGTTACCGGAGTCTCGGCGACCCGGCCGCCATCGCCCTCGGCCCGCACAGCGTCGGTAGCACGATCATGGCGGCCAAGTCGTTCACCGCCGAGAATCCTGACACCATGCGGACCTTCCTCCGGGCGTGGGAGGAGGCGGTTGTGTACGCCAACGCCCATCCGGACGAGGTCCGCGTTGTGATCGAGCAGAGCACCCGGACGTCGGCCGACGTCGTGCGGAAGCTGCCGTTGCCGTGGTACGTCAGCGGCGTCAGCCGGAGCTCGGTGGAGAAGTTCATGGACCTGATGGTCCGGTACGGCGATCTGGACGCGTCGCTCCCCATCGACCAGGTCGTCTGGTCCGAGGCGGCGGAGGCGGACCTGAGCACGCCGCCGCCTGGCATCTCGCTCGCGAGCTGAGGTGGCGACGATGACCCACGCTCGTACCATCGTCAGTCCCGCCCCGGTCACCGGCAGGCCACTCGCTGCGGGTCCGCAGCGACGGGTGCGGACCCGGCACGTGCCGCGGCGCATCGAGGCCGCGCTGCTGCCGGCGCTCACCACCGTGCTGCTGTGCGGGGTCTGGGAGGTCCTGGCGCGAACGGTGCTGCCACCGGAGGTGCGGCCGATCTCCAGCGCGCTCGCCTGGCTCGGCCAAAACTCGACAAACGCCGAACTCTGGACCGCGATCGGCCATACCCTGAGCCATTGGGCGGTCGCCCTGTCCCTGGCGCTGGTGGCCGGCACCGTCCTGGGCGTCGCCACCGGGGCCAACGGGTTAGTCAACAGCCTCTTGAGCGGGGTGTTCGAGTTTGTCCGGCCGATCCCGGCGGTCGTGTATCTGCCGCTCATGCTCCTGCTGCTGGGCGCCACCGCCGAGGTGGCCATTAGCCTGGCCGCGCTCAGCGCCTTCTGGCCGATCCTCTTCCAGGTGTTCTACGGGGTCAAAAGTATCGACCCGATCGCTCGCGACACCGCGCGGGTCTTCGGGCTGAGCCGGGCCCAGCAACTGCGGTACGTGGCAGCACCGTCCATACTGCCCTTCCTAGCAACCGGCGTCCGCATCGCCTCGACGATCGCGCTCCTGGCGTCGATCGTCATGGAACTGCTCGGTGGCGTGTCCGGACTTGGTGCGGTCCTCGCCCGGGATTCCTACAACGGGCTCTACGACGCCATGTACGGGATCCTGGTGATCGCCGGCTGCCTCGGCGTCATCCTGAACCTCGTCTTCGCCCGATTGGAACGCCGTCTGTTGCGCTGGCACCCGGGCTACCGGCCGGTGAGCGCGTGATGCGAATCCGAGCCGTGAGACTTGCCGTTCCCACCATCCTGCCTGTCCTGGCGGTCCTCGCCTGGTGGGTGACGTCGGCGGGAAGCGCCTCGCCGTACTACCCGGCCCTGTCCGAGATACTCATCACCTTCCGCAACACGTGGCTGTTCGACGGTGTGCGGTCCGACATCTTCCCGAGCGTCGGCCGGATGGTCGCCGGATTCGGGCTTGGCGTCAGCGGGGGTATCGCGCTCGGCGTCGTGCTCGGCCGGATCCGCGTCCTCGGCCGCGCCCTGAACCCGGCTGTCCAGTTTGGACGTGCCCTGCCGGGGGCGACTTTGGTGCCGATCAGCGTGATCATCTTCGGCATCGGCGACCTGGGGAAGATCCTCGTGATCGGCTTCATCGCCATGTTTCCCGTGCTGCTCAACACCATCGATGCGGTGCGCTCGGTGGATCCGCAGCTGGAGGAGGTCTGCCGCGTGTTCCGCCTTACCAGGTTTCAGCGCCTTACGTCGGTGCTGCTGCCCGCCTCGGCGCCGCAGATCTTCGCCGGCATGCGGGTGTCGCTTCAACTGTCCTTCATCATGATGGTGGTCACTGAGATCTTCGCGTCCATCAACGGGATCGGCCACGTCACGCTGGAAGCCAAGCAAATGTTCGACATGCCAGGGATGTGGGCGGGCATGCTCCTGCTGGGCATCCTCGGGATCGCGTCCAACGGCCTCGTTCTTCTTCTGCAGCGGCGCGTTCTGCGCTGGCACACCGGTCAAACGGAGAGTAACTGATGCTTACCTTGTCCCATGTGACGAAGCGCTACGGCGCGGGCGACTCGGCGGTCGAAGCGATCCGCGATATCAGCCTCACCGTCGCCGACGGCGAATTCATCTGCATCGTGGGTCCGTCGGGAGCCGGCAAGACGACGCTCCTCAAGTGCATGTGTGGTCTGCTGAAAAGCACCTCGGGCAGCATCCAGCTGGACGGCGTGGAAATCTCCGGACCGCCCAAGCGAGTAGCCTGCGTCTTCCAGGACTACGGCCGCTCGCTGATGCCCTGGCTGACCGTCGAGCGCAACGTCGGGCTGCCGCTGAAGAACAAGGTCTCCAGCCGCGCAGAGCGGGACCGGCGCGTGCGCTCGGCCCTGGAACAGGTCGGGCTGGACGGGTTCGGTCGCCAGTATCCGTGGCAGCTCTCTGGCGGCATGCAGCAGCGCGTCGCCATCGCCCGGGCCCTCGCGTACGAGCCGGAGATCCTGCTCCTGGACGAGCCGTTCGCGTCCGTCGACGCCCAGACCCGGGCAGACCTGGAAGACCTCGTGCTCGGTGTCCACGCCACCAGCGGCATCACCATGGTGCTGGTGACGCACGACATCGACGAGGCGGTCTACCTCGCCGACCGCGTGGTCGTCCTCTCCGCGCGGCCGAGCACCGTCATCGAGACCCTGAGCGTGCCGTTGCCGCGCCCTAGGGACCAGGTCACCACCAAGGCCGACCGGCGTTTCGCCGAGTTGCGCACCCGCGTCCTGACGCTGATTCGCCGGACCGGCGCCGTGCCCGTGGCCGTCGACTCGTCGTTGCCGGAGCGAGGGACGCACGACGGCGCGCCGATGCGGTCGCTCCAGCGGTGAGGCAGGGGAGACCAATGAGCGATGTAGACAACGAGCGGGCGGTCGACTTCCACCACCACGCGATCACGGATCTGTACCGCGAGCGGCTCCGGGCCCGGGCCAGCGGGGCCTCCGGCGCGGCCGGGTTGCCGGGCGTACCCGGCTGGGGCCCGGACACGTCCGTGGCATGGATGGACGAGGTGGGCATCGAGCGGGCGCTACTGTCACCGGCCGCCCGCGGTTTCGGTGTCGGGGACACCGAATCGGTCGTCGGTTTCGCCTCCGCCATGCACGACGAGCTGCTAGCCCTGCGGGACGCGCGGCCGGAGAGGTTCGGTGTCCTGGCGCCGCTTCCGCTGCCGTCCCTGGACCACGCGCTGCGCCACACGGAGTCGGCGCTGCGCCGGGACGGGATCGATGGCATCGCCGCCCTGACCCAGTACGCCGGCCACTACTTCGGCGAGCCGGCCTGGGATGAGCTGCTGGACCTGCTGAACCGCGAGGCGGCGCTCGTGCACGTACATCCGACGGCCCCGAGTATCGCACCGCTTCGCGACCACGTCGGCCCCAACCTGGTGGAGTATCCGTTCGACACCACGCGGGTGGCCGTGTTGCTGGGGAAGCGCCATGTGTTCTCCCGGTTTCCGGACATCCGGTGGGTCTTCGCGCACGGCGGTGGCACCCTGCCGTTCGTCGTGGACCGGCTGACGGAGCCCCCAGGCACCATCGACGGGGGCGACAGCCTCGCCGCCATGCTGGATGCGAGCTGCTTCGACACCGCGCTGCTCGGCCGGCCGGCTCTGGCCGCGCTGGCCGCATTCGCCGGCGTGGAGCGGATCGTCTTCGGCTCGGACGCGCCGTTCATCCACGGTGACCGCCTCGACAGGCTCTTCGACGGGGTGACCGGGGCTTTTCCGGACGAGGCGGCCCGCTCGGCCGTGCGGCGGCACACCGCCCTCCGGCTGCTCGACCGCGCACCGACGGCCTCGTCCGGTTCGCGCTGACCTGTTCGTGCGGAACGCACTCCACCTGAGAAAAGGACCTTCACGTCGATGACGTATATAGCATTGGAAGAGGCGTTCGCGGTCCCGGCGGCCGATCCGGCGCGGCCCCCGTGGGCCGGAAACCGGCACCGCACCAAGACCGCGTACACAGAGGACTGGGCGCGCCAGCTTGTCGACTTCACCGAGTACCGCCTGCCCGACATGGACGCGCACGGCATCGACATCCAGGTGCTGTCGCTGACCGTCCCCGGCATCCAGGGCGAGACCGACGCGAAGAAGGCGGTCGCGGACGCCATCCGCGCCAACGACTACCTCGCGGACCAGATCGCCAAGCACCCGGACCGCTTCCGTGGCTTCGCCGCGCTGCCGATGCAGGCTCCCACGGCGGCGATACGGGAGCTGCGTCGCTGCATACGCGACCTCGGCTTCTGCGGGGCGCTTGTCAACGACCACACCAACGGCAGATACCTGGACGAGCCGGTCTACGAGGATTTCTGGGGGGAGCTGGAGTCACTCGACGTGCCGCTGTACATTCACCCGAACCTCGTCACCGCTGACAACTGGCATGTCCTCGACGGGCACCCAGAGCTGCACGGTGCACTGTGGAGCTTCGGGGTAGAGGTCGCGGGCCACGCGTTGCGACTGCTCTTCGGCGGCGTGTTCGACCGTCACCCGAACGCGACGGTGATCCTGGGACACATGGGGGAGATGCTGCCGTTCCAGGTCTCCCGGCTGGACTCCCGGTACCGCGTGATCGACCCGGTGTGGTCGCTCAAGCGTTTGCCGTCGGAGTACATCGGCAGCAACATCGTCATCACCACGAGCGGTGTCTTCTCGCCGGCCGTACTGGAGGGAGCGGTGCTGGCGATCGGGGCCGACGCGATCATGTTCTCGGTCGACTACCCGTACGAGGCGACCGAGGAGGCGGTGCGCGGGTTCGAGGCGACGAACCTCAGCGAGACAGACCGCGCCAAGATCGCCCATCTGAACGCGCGGCGCGTCCTACGTCTGTGATGGTGCCGGCGCGGGGTGGCGCCGGCCCGCGCTCAGTCGGGAATGCCGAGGGCTACGCGTGTCGCGGCGACGTCCGCGACCGCGTGCCCGAGGTCAGTGGCGAGCCGGACGGTCCGCTCGACAAGGGGCAGGTTTCCCTTCGTCGGCACGCCACGGCTGAGGTGGAGGGTGTCCTCCATCCCGGCGCGGGCGTTGCCGCCGAGCGCCAGCCCGATCCCGGTAAGTGACAGGTTGGCCCGCCCGATAGCGATGACCTGCCAGACCGCATCCTCCGGTATGCGGCGGACCATCGTGACAAGGTTTTCGGCCGTGGCGGCCATGCCGCCGCGCACGCCGAGGACGACCGAGAACTGCAACGGCGCGCCAACCAGGTAGCCCTCGTCCCGCAGCCGGAGGGCCGCCTCGAGGTGACCGGTGTCGTAGATCTCGAGCTCCGGCTTGACCCCGTGGTCCCGCATCCGGGCGGCCAACTCGCGGACCTGCTTCGGCGGGTTCAGGAATACCTCGTCGCCGAACGACATGGTGCACGGGTTGAGCGTCGCCATCGCCGGGCGTACCTCCACGAGCCGCGCCCGCTCCTCGAACGGCACAGAGAGCCCCACCCCGGTGGAGAGCTGCACCAGGATGTCGCAGCGCTCCGCGATCAGGGCCATGGTGCGGCGGGCGATCGCGATGTCGGCGGTCGGGCGGTCGTGCTCGTCGCGCAGGTGGATGTGCGCCACCGACGCGCCCGCCTCATACGCGCGCAGGACCTCGTCGGCGATCTCCTCGGGCTGGGTGGGCAGCGTGGGGTTGTCGGCCTTGGTGGCGATGGGGCCGGTCGGGGCCACCGTGATGGCGACGCTCATGGTCTCCTCCAGAATTGGGCTTGTCGACAACTCTCGGCAATATCTTGCATTATCAATTCTGTGAGCCTAAGGTGACTCATGCCACAGGGCAAGCCAATGCTTGACGGAAGCGAGGGGCTGAGATGGCACAGAGCAGCGCACTGACGGCCGAGCAGGGGCGAGAAGAGGGCCCTTCCGGGCGTATGTCCACTTTGTGGACGGTGAGTGGGTCCCGCGGCCAGCGGCTCCAGCCTCGATGACCGGGGCCCGGACGTCGGCGCTCATCTTCGGGGTGGACGAGCTGATCGAGCGGCTTTCGGCGGTGACTGCGCTCTATCCCGGCGATGTCATCTTCACCGGCACCCCGTCCGGCGTCGGGGCGGCGCGTACTCCGGCCCGGTTGCTGACCCCGGTGATCGAGGCGACGCCGCACAACGGTCCCGCCCGCCCGGACCGGGGCACCGGTCGCGCGCCGGGCATCCTGCGCGCCGACGCCGTCCGGCCGCGCAAGCTCGGGCATGTGGTGGTCGGCTCACCCGACCGGGCCGCCACCGCGTCATCGACGACGCGCTGTGGAAGCCCGAGGTCTGGGACGAAGCCCGCAGCCTCTACGCCTGGGACCCGCCGCCCCCGCCCTCCTTCGTCCATCCGCAGGACCTGGCCGC
The DNA here is from genome assembly GCF_042433955.1 of Phytohabitans kaempferiae. Taxonomy (NCBI): domain Bacteria; kingdom Bacillati; phylum Actinomycetota; class Actinomycetes; order Micromonosporales; family Micromonosporaceae; genus Phytohabitans; species Phytohabitans kaempferiae. The sequence goes on from NZ_JBHLUH010000070.1 coordinate 13,874, forward strand.
CCTCATGGCGGGCCTGCACAGCGGGGCCTGAAGCACCCCTCCGTCCGAGCCGCCTGTTCATCGAAAGACACAGGAGGATCCCCATGCCCGCAACCGCCCGCCCGGACGCCTGTGACGTGCTCGTCGTCGGCGCCGGACCGATCGGACTCGCCCTGGCCGGACTGCTCAGCGCCGAGGGCGTCACCGTCGCCGTGGTCGACCCGAACCGCGTGGTCTGCCACCATCCGCGCGCCACCCACCTCGACGACGAGACCATGCGGACCGCCCAGACCCTCGGCGCAGCCGACCTGGAACCGCATTTCCTGCGCCAGTCCGGGTGGGTGCTGACCGACGGCGACGACCGCCCATTCCTCGAACTGGCAATGCCCGACCAGGTCTCCGACCAGGGCTGGTTCACCGACTACCAGTTCCATCAGCCGGACTTCGAGTCTCGGCTGCGCGGCACGCTGGCCGCACAGCCCGGCACCGCGTTGTGGTTCGGCTGGGAGGTCATTTCGCTGGAGCAGGACGACGACGGGGTACGGGTGAGCATCCGCGAGCGCCGCACCGGCGACGCCCGCGACCTGCGCGCCGGATACGTGGTCGGCGCCGACGGTGCCGGCTCGTTCGTGCGCCGCGCGATGCGCGCCGAGGTCGAGGATCTGCAGGGCACTCAGACCTCGCTCATCATCGACGTGCATCCGTTCCGGCACCCGGACACGCTGCCACGCACCACCGGCTTCGTGCGCTGCGACGCCGCCGAGCCGGTCACCTACGTGCCGATATTCCCGCCGCTGCTGCGCTTCGAGTTCATGCTCCCGGCCGGCACCGACGTGGCCGAGGCGGAACGCCCCGATCGGGTCTACGCGCTGCTGGCGCGCTGGCTCGAGCCGGGCAGCTACCGGATCACCCGCACCGACGCCTACCAGTGGCATGCCCACCTCGTGCACGGCTGGCGCCGGGGCCGCCTGCTGCTGGCCGGGGACGCGGCGCACGAGATGCCGCCGATGCTGGGCCAGGGCATGTGCTCAGGGCTGCGCGACGCGATGAACCTGGCCTGGAAGCTGGCGCTGGTCGTGCGGGGCCGCGCACCGGACGACCTGCTCGACACCTACGAGTCGGAGCGTGCCGCCCACGTTCGCCCGTACATCGTGGAATCCGCCCGCCAGTCCAACTTGATCGAGGCGTTCGCCCAGGGCGTCCGGCCGCCCGCGATGGACGGCCCGCAGGTGGTCGAACGCTTCCGGCCACCGATCGGCGCTGGCGTCGGCGAACCGGTGGGCGCGGCCGGGAAGCTGGCACCGCAGCCGGTGACCGGGGACGGGCGGCGCGGCGACGACCACACCGGCTACCGGTTCGTGGTGACCGGCGCCCCTGACGTGATCGCCGCGGCCGGCGACGAGACCCGGGCGCAGTGGACCCGTTTGGAGGCCGCCTTGCTGCCCGGCGGCGGGGCGGATATCACCGCCTGGCTGGCCGCGAACGGCGCCCGCGCCGCGATCATCCGACCGGACCGGTACGCGTACGCCCTGGTGGCCGACGCCGCCGAGTTGGCCGAGGCCACGGCCCGGCTGACCGGGCAGGTGCTGCTGAGCGCGGTGCCGGCGTGATTCGCGAGTACGCCCGCGGCATGCGCTGGGGTGAGGGACCGCGGTGGCACGCTGGAAGCCTCTGGCTCTCCGATACGCAGGGTGGCCGGTTGTGGACCGACGCATCCGGCGAATGGACCCCGTCGTCCGCCGACCCGGTTCCTAACGGCCTGTGGTTCCTTCCCGACGGCCGCCTGGTCGGCGCCCTCATGCACGACCGGCGGATCGGCGTCTGGAACGGCGAGGGCTGGACGACGTACGCCGACCTGTCCGGTCTGGTCACCGGTCCGCTCGGCGACATGATCGGCGACGCGCAGGGCAACCTGTACGTCGACGATGTCGCCTTCAACGCCGCGGCGGGCGAGCAGCCCACCCCCGGCCGGATGATCCTGGTCCGTCCCGACGGGACGGCGGCGGTCGCCGCCGAAGGAGTGGAGTTCCCCAACGGGATGGCCCTGCTCGACGACGGCCGCACCCTCGTCGTCGCCGAGACCGCACGACAGCGGCTGACCGCCTTCGCGGTCGGCGCGGACGGGCTGCTGACCGATCCCCGCCCCTATGCCGACGTGGCCGCGCTGGCCGGCGAGGCGGCTCGCCCAGACGGCATCTGGCCGGCCACTGACGGTGGTGTGTGGGTGGCGACCACCTTCGGACACTCGGTCGTGCATCTGCGCGACGGTGAGCTGCTCGCCGCCATCGACACCGCACCGGAATTCCCGATCGCCTGCTGCCTCGACGCCGGCGGTTCGCTTCTCGTCACACTGGCGGATTCCGGCGGTGCGCCCCTCATGGCCGCGCTCGCCCGCAGGACGGTCACCACCCGCGTCGTGGTGACCGAACCCGGGGCTACGCCATGAGGTACGTCGCACTGGAGGAGGCGTTCGCGTGCCCGGCCTGGCCGAGCGGCAGCCGCGGACCGCCATGCCGATCCGGGTCACCGACTCGTACGCCGCGATGTGCGGCCGCAAACTGGTCGACTTCGAGGACCCACGGCAGCGGCGGACGGACGCGCCGGCTGGCCACAGGAGCGGGGCCACCGCGAGGCGGAACTCGCCGTGCTCAGGCGCCGTAGTCGAACTGCTTGTCACGGTAGATCGAGTGGTAGTGGAGATCGCCGTTGTCGAAGCGGCCCACGTTGGAGAACTCGATCCAAAGCCGGGGACCGTCGATGCGCAGGTATGCGCCCTTGACGTCCGGATCCGTGGAGCCGGCCCAGGCGACGCGGGTGCGGTCATACTCGGCCTGGTACTGATCCATCAGCACCTCGGCGACTCGTTCGTCAGTGTCGCCCACCCAGGCCCGGACGGCGGTGGTGACCCGATCGCGCTGCTCTGGCCTGAGTTCGGAGAGGAGAACGCCCTCTGACTGTGGAGGGAATTCACCGTTGTTGGCGGGGCCGACAAGGACATCGTCGACGCCATCGATACGGGCGGCGGTCCGGTCGTCGTCGTTCAGACTGCCCAGCAGGTCGGAGACCGCGTCAGCCTCGTCCCGCATCGGTTCGACGCGCTTTCCGGCCACCTCGAAGGCCACCGGGTCGACGCCGGTGAAAGCCGGCGTAGGGCTGACCCGACTGTTCTCGTAGGTGGTGTTGACCGCGAGGTGGTGGCCGTTGATCTGGACGGTGAACCGGTCCGTAACGCTGGGCTGGCCGAAAAGCGCGATGAAGTACCGGTCGGAGCTGACGGAGTCGTCGCTGCCGTTGCGTTCCCTGAGCGCGTCCTCGGCGGCGATGACGCCCCGCAGTTGGGCGTAGCCGTCGTTGGAGAGGACTGCTTCGGCGACGCCGAGGGCAGCGGCGCGCTGTTCGTCCGACAGGTCGCCGAACGGCAGTCCGTTGCGGTCGCCGCTGCTCGGGAAGTAGGTCCACCGGCGCAGCGCCGGGTCGGTGACGTCGTAGAGCGTCTGGCTGCGTTGTTCGGTGGAGAGGGTGGCCAGGAAGGCGTCGGCGGCCGCCACGACGGCCTCGGTCGCGCCGGCTGGGCCGGGGCCGCCAACGACGGGATTGGGCCGGCTCGACGGTAGCGCCGGTGCGGCGGTGTCGGTGCTGGTGGTGGCGCAGGCCGAGAGTGAGGCGGCGGTGGCGAACGCTGCCGCCAGCAGCGAGGTCCGGGTGGGCACGTGTCCTCCTTGTGGTCTCTATGGATGTGTGGCCGTATGGCGGTGGCGCGGCATGACCGACGTCGGACGAGCGGTCAGCGGCGGCGACAGGTGCGGTTGGCCATGGGCGGGCCGCGCGACAACACCGATCGAGTGGTCGTGGTGGATCGGCCCGTCGTGCGTACTGAGCGGCAGGCAACCGCCGCGACGGCTGGCGACGAGTTCCGCGACGACCGCGATCGCGGTCTCCTCGGGGGTACGTGCGCCCAGGTCCAGGCCAATGGGTGAGCGCAGTTTGTCGATCTCCATCTCGGTAAGCCCGATCTCGCGCAGCCGCTTCAGCCGGTCCAGGTGGGTACGCCGTGAGCCCATCGCGCCGACGTAGCCGAGTGGCAGGCGCAGCGCCCGCTCCAGCAGTGGCACGTCGAACTTCGCGTCATGTGTCAGCACGCGAAGACGTCCCTCGTCTCGCTGCCCGGTCGGGACAGCGCCAGGACGAGGCCCTACAGCAACAGCTTGTCCTGGGTGAAGGGCAGGTCCCGGAGGCGGCGGCCGGTTGCGTGGAAGATCGCGTTGCCGATCGCGGCGGGTACGCCGGTGATCGGCGTCTCGCCGAAGCCCTTGGCGCCGAGGGCGGTGCTGCCCGGATCCGGTTTGTCCACGAAGAGTGCCTCGATGCTCGGAGGGGCGTCCGCGCAGACGGGCACCAGATAGGTCGACAAGTTCGGGTTGATCACCCGACCCGTCGCCCGGTCGGTCATCGTGTGCTCCATCAGCGCGTACCCGATGCCCCAGGTGACACCGCCGATCACCTGGCTGCGCAGCGTCCGCCGGTTCAACACCCGACCTGGGTCGTAGGCGCCGACGACCCGGGTGACCCGCACCCTGCCGTACCGGCGGTGTACCCGGACCTCGACGAAGACGGCCCCGTAGGTGTGGCCCGGCTGGTTGGGCACGTTGGCGGTCACCTCCACCGGACGGCCGTGACGGCCGACCACGTCGCCGTAGGTGTCCGACCGCGACCGGTTCTCGGCATCGGCGAGCCTGCCCCGCCCGGTGACCCGCACCCGTCGCGGCGGGACGCCGTGCAGCGGTGAGCGGCGGTCGGCGACCGCCAGCCGGATCACCGCGTCGCGCGCGCCACGCGCGGCGCGGTCGACCGACGGGATCACGCTGGGCACCGTCGACGACACGGCGGATATGCCCGCTGGCGGCAGCGCGGTGTCACCGATCGTCGTGGTGAGGCTGTCCAGCGGTACGCCGAGCGCGTCCGCGGCGGCCTGGGAGAGCACGGTGTACGTTCCCGTGCCGAGATCCTGCGTCGCCACGCCCACCTGCACCCGGCCATCCGTGCCGATCGTGACGCGGGCGCTCGCCGGGAAGGCCCCAAAGGTGTGCGTCTCAGTGGCCATCCCCCAGCCGACGTACTCGTCGCCGTCCCTGGTGACGCCTGGGCGGCGCGACCGCCGGTGCCAGCCGAACGCCGAGGCGCCCATCCGGTAACACTCGTCGAGACGGTTGCCGGTGAACGGTTCGCCCGTGTGCTGGTGGACCTCGGCGTGGTTGCGCAGGCGCACCTCCACCGGGTCCATTCCGAGTTCGTGGCTCAGTTCGTCCAGCGCGGTCTCCAGCCCGAACTGCGCCGCCAGGTCCGGCGAGCGCATCCAGCAGGCCGTGGGCATGTCCAGTCGGACGGCCTCCTGGCGGATGTGGACGTTCCGGCAGGCGTAGAGGGTGTGGCTGGCGATGCTGCTGTTGAAGATGGCCTCGTCGGTCCTGCTCTGCTGTGCGGTGGTGGTGTGCACGATCGCCGTCAGCCGACCATCCCGGCCGGCGCCGAGCCGCACCCGTTGGTGAAACTCGGACCGGTGGCCGGTCAACGTGTACATCTGCGCCCGGGGCAGCACCAGCTTCACCGGCTGGCCGGCCAACCGGGCGGCCGCGGCGGCGATCAGCGTGTGCGGCCAGGTGATCTTCGAGCCGAAACCGCCGCCGAGGTACGGGCAGATCACGCGAACGTTCTCCGGTGGCAGGCCGAAGGCGGCGGCCACCGTTTCCCGCCCCACGACAACGCCCTGCGAGGTTTCGAACAGCGTCAACCGGTCGCCGTCCCACACCGCCGTCGCGGCGTGCGGTTCGATGGGGTTGTGGTGGTGCGTGGGAGCGGTGCAGGAGACGTCTACCCGGATGGCCGCCGCCGCGAGCCCGGCGTCAGCGTCTCCGCGGCTGATCTCGTTCGGCTCGCCCTGCCACGGTGGCGGCAGGTACGCCTCGTCGAGGGCGTCGGCGATGGCCACCGTGGGTGCCTCCGCGCGGTAGCGGACGCCGACCCGGCCGGCCGCATCGCGTGCCTGCTCCCACGTCGCCGCGACCACGATCGCCACGGGCTCCCCGGTGTGGCGGACCCTGGTGTCCTGCATCGGGGCGTAACCCTTGAGGTAGAAGCTCTCCGAAACGTCCAGCCGGGGCATCTCCCGATGGGTGTAGACCCCAACCACACCGGGGCAGGCCCGCGCCTCGGCCACGTCGATGCCGGTCACCTCGCCACGGGCGATCGTGCTCAACACCAGAAAGCCGTGCAGTACACCCTCCACAGGCTGGTCCGCCGTGTACCGGGCGGCGCCGGTGACCTTGGCCCGCCCGTCGACTCGGGCGACATCCCGGCCCATCAGCCTGCTCACCGTAGGCCTCCCAATCCGCCCAGGACGCCTGCGAGCGCCCGCTGCACCAGCTCCACCTTGAAAGCGTTCCCGTTCCGAGGGACGGCGTCGCGCACCAGGGCACGACCGGCGTCGGCCAGACTCGCCACGGTCAGCCGGCGGCCGCGCAGCGCGTCCTCCGCTTCCGGGGAGCGCCACGGCGTGGTGCCGATACCGCCGAAGGCCAACCGCACATCGTCGACCCGCCCGCCGCGCACACGCAGCGCCGCAGCCACGGAGACGACCGCGAACTCGAAGGTGGCCCGGTCCCGCAGCTTGAGGTACCGTGAGTGCGCCGCCAGCGGGCCGCTCGGTACCTCCACCCGAGTGATCAGCTCCTCGCGACGCAGCACGGTCTCCCGATCCGGGGTGTCACCCGGCCGCCGGTAGAGGTCCGCGATCGGCACCTCACGAGCACCGTCGGGGCCCAGCACCTGCACGACCGCCCCCAACGCGACGAGGGCCACCGCGAGATCGGAGGGGTGCGTCGCGATGCAATGCTCGCTCCCGCCCAGGATGGCGTGCATCCGGTTGTGCCCGTCGGGTGCCGGACAACCGCTGCCCGGCACCCGCTTGTTGCAGGCCGAGCCGGCGTCGCGGAAGTAACCACACCGGGTGCGTTGCAGCAGGTTGCCGCCGATCGACGCCATGTTGCGCACCTGCGGCGAGGCCGAGGCCAGCAGCGCCTGTGCCAGCACCGGAAATCCGTCGCGTACCCGGCGGTCTTCGGCCACCTGCCGCATCCGGGCGAGCCCGCCGATATGTAGGCCCGCGCCGTCCACGGTCACCGCGGACAGATCCAGCCGGTTGATGTCGACCAGGTGGCCGTGGCGTTCGACGCCGTCCCGGATCAGATTCAGCAGATCGGTACCGCCCGCGACGAAGGTCGCGCCAGGCTCCGCGGCGAGCCGGACCGCCGCAGCCGGATCGGTGGCGGTCGAATACCCGAAGGCCCTCATCCGCGCATCTCCCTACCCGCGTCCCGGACCGCCGCCACGATGTTCTGGTACGCCGCGCAGCGGCAGATGTTCCCGCTCATCCACTCCCGGATCTCCTCGTCCGACCCGGCATGCCCCTCCGCGATGCAAGCCACCGCGGACATGATCTGGCCGGGAGTACACGCGCCGCATTGGAACGCGTCATGGCGGATGAACGCCTCCTGCACAGGATGCAGCTCGCCGTCCCGCGCCAACCCCTCAACCGTTGTGATCTCGCTGCCTTGCCGCATGACCGCCAGGGTGAGGCAGGATTTGATCCGCTCGCCGTCCACCAGCACCGTGCAGGCACCGCACTCACCGCGGTCGCAGCCCTTCTTCGTACCGGTCAGTCCGATCCGGTCACGCAACGCGTCGAGCAGCGTTACCCGCGGCTCCACCGTGACCTGGTGCCGCGCACCGTTGACCGACAGGATGACCTTCGCCGACGCGCCGGCCGGTACCGTCACGGCTGGCGCCGCAGCGGGCGCCGGCGCCACCGACCCCACCGCCGCGACGCTCCCCGCTGCGGCTGCGGTCTTGAGAACGGTCCGGCGCCGAACTGACACCGGTGGCTCCTCAGGCACAGTTGTCTCCTTCAGGGTGTTCGACGTCGACGGCGCCCCGCGTGAACCGCCTGGTGCCGGACGTAAATCCGATCCGCAGGATCCGGTCGTATGTTGGCCAGTCAACCGGGCGCGGCAGCGGACCTGAAGGACTGATCCGATCACCATTGATACCCTGGGGATATGAGCGATCTGGAGGTCCGGCAACTCCGGTACTTCGTGGCCATCGCCGAGGAGTTGCACTTCGGACGCGCGGCCCAGCGGCTGGGCATGGCGCAGCCACCGCTTTCCCGGGCCATCCGGGACCTGGAACGCCAGCTGGGCGTGCGGCTGCTGGAGCGCACCACCCGCCAGGTCACGCTCACTCCCGCTGGGCAAGTCCTGCTCCGCGACGCGCAGACCGCGCTCGACGCCGTCGCCGCGGCCGCCCGCCGGGCCCAGCACGCCGGGCAGCCCGCACCGGGTCTCCGACTGGCGATGAAAGCCGACTACGACGCGGGACTACTACCGCCGATACTCGCCGCATACCAACGCGAGGAAGCCTCGCTGCCGGTGGAACTGGTGCTGGGCGGACGAGGCGAGCAGGTACCTGCCCTCCGTGGTGGCCAGGCCGACATCGCGCTGCTGCACGCTCCCTTCGACGACCATCACCTAGACGTCGAACCGCTGCTGACCGAACCCCGCCTGGTCGCACTAGCGGCGGCCGATCCGCTGGCCGCCCGCCCATGCCTACGCCTAGCCGATCTCGCCGGCAAGAAGCTCCCCGACGGAACAGCCGCCGACCAGGGCGGCCCCAAGTCCGCCCCCACCACTCACCCGCAGCACGGCGAGCAGCGACCACGCCTGGACCTGGCGCAGATCTTCAACCTGATCGAGCTGGGCAGCATCATCTGGTTCCCTCCCGCCTCGGTCGCACGACGCCACCCCCGGCCCGACATCGTCTACCGGAGCGTCACCGACCTCCAGCCAGCCACCCTCGCCGTCGCGTGGCCGCAGGACAGCCACTCACCAGCCGTCGCCGCCTTCGTGCGCGCGGCCACGGCTGTCGCAGCAGCCATCCGGCCAACAGACGCCGCAGCCGACGTGACCACGACCACCGCGGGCTACGCATCCGCGCATCCCGACGGCTCCTCAACCTCACCGTCGAAGGACCCCGCGTCGTCTGGTAGTGCCGCAGTCCTGTAGTTGCCCGTCCGGGTCTCGCATGATCCACCTACCGTCTACCTGGGACGGTGCGCGCCGGGGGAAGCCGGCCGGATCGGTTGGGGGATGCATCGTGGCGCACGTTGGGCTTTCCGTGCTGGGCCCGCTCGCCGCCCGGCGCGGCGGTGACCAGGTCGACCTTGGCGGGCGGCGGCAGCGGATGGTGCTCGCCGCGCTGCTGGTCGCGCGAGGCCGGGTGCTTCCGGCGGAGCGGTTGCAGGCGCTGGTGTGGAGCGACGGCGTGCGGCCCGCGAGCCGGACGACGCTGCACGGCTATGTCGCCGGGCTGCGGCGGGCACTGGAACCGGATCGGCCGCCCCGGTTCAGCGGCGGTCTTCTGGTGCGGGAGGGCCAGGGGTACGCGCTGCGGGTGGCACCGGACCAGGTGGACGCCGAGCGGTTCACCCTCCTGGTGACGCAGGCACAGCGGCTCGTGGAACAGGGCCGCACGGCCGAGGCCGTCGCCGCGCTGGACGACGGGCTCGCCATGTGGCGCGGCCCCGCCTACGCGGACCTCGCGGAGATGACGTTCGCGGTGCCCGAGGTGGCCCGGCTCGACGCCCTGCGCTCGACCGCGGTCGAGCTTCGGCTCGCCGCCCTACTCGATCTCGGGCGGGCGGAGATGGTCATCGGCGAGCTCGAGGCGCTCGTGACCGAGCACCCACTGCGCGAACGCGGCTGGGAGCTGCTGGCGATGGCGCTGTACCGGGCCGGCCGCGCCGCCGATGCGCTCGCGGTGCTGCGCCGCGCCAGGAAGATCCTCGCCGAGCATCTGTGGCGCGCTGAGCTGGTTCTGGTACCGGACCGGGCAGATCGGCGAGGGCCTGCGGTGGACGTCGCGGTGCCTCGCGGCCGTCCGGGGAGGGCGTTCGGCGGAGCTGTGGCGGGCGAAGTCCCGCGCACTGTTCGGCGTCGGCGGGCTGAACTACCTGATCGGCCGGCACGCCGAAGCGGTCGCGGCGATGCGGGAGTCGCGGCGGTTCGCCCGCGAGGCAGGCGACGCGGAGGCGCTCACCACCAGCACTACCTATCTGGCCTACTTCCTCGGCCTCGCCGGTGACCTCGGCGCCGGCCTGCCGCTCGCGGACGAGGCGGTGCGGCTCGCCGCCAGCCGGCCGGTGCCGTGGGCGCGGGCGGAGTCGCTGATGGTACGCGGTCATCTGAGCCGGGCCTCCGGTGATCCACGGCGGGCCCGCGCCGAGCTTGACGAGGCGTGCCGGCTCGCTCGGGAGTCGGGTCACGCCTGGGCGGAGATCTCCTCTGGCTGGATCGCCGGCAAGGTCAGTGTCGACCTCGGTGAGCCCGAACGGGCGATGGAGCAGCTGCTCGACGTGGTGCGGCTCGCCGACCCGCGGCACGATCTGACCAGCCTGCTTGTCGTGCTGCACACGCTCGCCGGTGCGATGGCCCGCGCGGGCCGCGCCGATGGCACGGCGGCGGTGCTCGGGCTGGTGGAGGCGTGGGGCGAGCCGATCGGTTACTTTCCGGAGCGCATGGACCCGGTGGACAGCCCGACCAACACCGCGGTGGTACGCGCCGCGCTGCCACCGGAGCGCTTCGAGGCGCAGCGCGCGCGTGGCCGGGAGCTGACCCGGGACGGGCTGATGCGCCTGCTGGAGGCGTGAGCGTCCCAGAGAAATCCAAGTGTGGTGGGGCAGCGTGAGCCCATGACTACCTCGAATGTCGAACGCTCTCGCCACGCCCTGCCCGCACCGACCGTGATGGACAACCTGGAGTTGGAGAGCCAGGTCAAGAACAACTACGTCGACTGCATCACCCTGAGCGCCCGGTCCCCGCGGCGGCCGCTGCCGTTGCCGGCTCAGCGTTGACGGCGACTGTCGAGGCCGGTGCGCGGGTCGAGGTGCCCGCGCACTGGCGCTCCTGGACGGCGGAGAACTTGGCGCTGGGCGTACCCCGGCAGCAGGTCGTCGAGGCGCTGCGCGAGGCTGGCCTGCCCGGGGAGGCCGTCGAGGCCGAGGTCGCTAGGGCGCTCGACGACCCCTACGTCGCGGCGGCGGTGCGGATCGGCCGCCGCTACGGATGGGCGGAGTCGCTGCTCGAGCTCTACAGCGAGCTGCGGGACAAGGCCGGGCAGCACACGCTGCCCCGCGTGACCGGGGCACGGCCGGAGGAGTTCTTCGGGTACTACTACGCCAACCGGCCGGCGGTGTTCGCCGGTGTGGCCGACCAGTGGCCCGCGCGGCAGTGGACCCCGGCGAACCTGCGCCAGCGGTTCGGTGCGGTCGAGGTGGAGGTGATGACCGGGCGGGACGCCAACCCCGAGCACGCCTGGCAGCACGACGCCCACCGCGCCCGGATGTCGTTCGGCGAGTACCTGACGATGGTCGAGTCGGGGGGCGAGACCAACGACTACTACATGGTGCCGCGCAACGAGAACTGGCAGAACGGCCTGGGCGGCATGGTCTCCGACGTGCGGGCGATCCCCGGCGTCGTCGACCCGCGGCTGCTGCCCGAGACCCTGACCCTGCTGCTCGGGCCGGCCGGCACGGTGACGCCGCTGCACCACGACAACATGAACATCCTGCTGTGCCAGGTGGTGGGGCGCAAGCTGATCCGGCTCGTCCCTTCGTACCAGCGGCACCTGGTGTATCCGCGGGGCGGCACGTACAGCCACGTCGACGCGGGCAACCCCGATCTGGAGTCGCACCCCCTCTACGCCGACGCCACGGTGCTGGAGGCGGTGCTCGAATCGGGCGACGCGGTGCTCATACCGGCGGGTTGGTGGCACTGGGTGAAGGCGCGGGAGGTCAGCGTCAACGTGTCCTTCCACCACTTCGCCGTGCCGGGCGGAAACCACTACCTGCACCCGCCCCGGGCGGCCTGAACGAGCGGGAAGATGGGGGCGAGCCCGCGGGCTCGCCCCCATCCGTCATCCCCGGTCCTTCTCTGGGGGCGGGTCGGGAAACTCCTGCACCCCGAGGCCCGGCGTCGTGGTCGGCGGCGGGTCCCGGACCTCGATCCCGGCCACGAGCGCCGCCACCATCGCGGCGGCCGCGAGCGCGGCCGCCGCGGAGCCGATCCGTGCGACGATTCTCGCCATCAGTCATCACCTCCTTCTCCCGGGCCAAGCCTGGGGGAGGCGTCTTGGATTCTGGTGGGAACGGCCGGCCGCTCCGGCAGGTAGCTGTCGGGTCAGGAGCGGGCACCGGCGTTGGCGCCGTTGGCGGGGCCGCGGGAAGGTGGACACGGGATCGAGCCGTCCGCGTTGCGCGGACCAGTAATGGTGCTGGGTTGGTGCTCGCCAGCGTCCATGTGCCGCCGATGTCCCACGAGTTACCGCCGCCGCTGGAGTTGGCCGTCCGTGTCCTGGGTGAGGTCGGCGATCCGGTCGCCGAACATGTACTCGACACCATCCCGGGTGTCGTCGTAGAGCACCCGGGCCAGGTCCCGAGCAGGATCTCGATCTACGAGATGTATCCGTCGCCGCCGTCGTCGTCCGCGCGGAGGTCTCCAGCACGTTCCCGTCGACGTGGACCGTGTGCGCGCCGCAGTTGGCCGGGCTGCACCGCGCTCGGCGTAACCAGGCAGCTGACCGGCGAACTGGAAGGCGCTGCTATCGCCTTGGCCGAAGCCCGCGACATCTACCAGGACGTCGGCAGCCGGCTCGGAAGCGCCGAGGTCAACAACGCCCTCGGCGTCCTGCTACTGCACCAGGGCCAAACCCCTACCGCGCTGGAGCACCACAATGCCGCCCTGCACGCCGCCAACGAAGCCCAGAACAGCCTGGAAGAGGCGAACGCTCTGCGCGGCATCGCGTCATGCCTGCACGCACTCGACAAGCCCGCCGAATCAATCAGTCACCTGCGCCAGGCCCTAGAAATCTATTCGGCTCACGTAAAGACAACAGAATCACGAAACACTAGTTTGATCCAAGAGGGGAGCTCAGCAGCCTTTCGCTCAGTTCCCATAGGCGTTGTGCGGACTGTGGGTCGATGGCGTGTGAGATGACTTCGGAGGGAGGCTCAAGCGCGGACATCGGTCGGGGCTCATCGTCCAGGGGTGAGATGTCGTTGTCTTTGAGATACACGCCTCCGATCTCGGTGAGCAGTGGGCTCGTCGCGGCGAATACGATGGTGCTCGCTCCCTGTTGCGGTGTCTTCTTCCCGTGCTCGGGATCGATGACGGGCTTGCCGTTCTCGTCGATCAGTCCTTCGGCTCGGAGTGTTTCCTCGCCGGAGGCGCTGTTCAAGCCGGTGCCGACTACGACGCCCGGATGGGCTGCGTATGCGCGGATGCCGGCCGGCGCGTACCGTCGATCGAGTTCGACGGTGAAGAGGATGTTGGCGGTCTTGGATTGTGCGTAGGCGAGGCCAGGGGAGTAGGCGGTGGCTCGGAAAGTCGGGTCATCCCACAGGACGTCAGAGAATCGGTGCGCGCCCGACGTGACGTTGACGACGCGGGAGCCGTGAGCGGCGCGCAGGGCAGGCAGCAGAGCGAGCGTGAGTTGGAAGTGTCCGAGATGATTCGTCGCGAATTGCGCCTCGTAGCCGCGGGCGTCCCGGACCAGATTCGGCGGTGCCGGGAGGCCCGCATTGTTGATCAGGACGTGCAACGGCCGACCGGATCCGGCGTATCGGCCCGCGAAGGCATCGATCGACGCGGTGTCAAGAAGGTCGAGACTGCCGATTTCTACTCGCTCGATCCCGATCAGCGCTGCCGCAGCACGTTCGGGGTCGCGTGATCCGACCGTCACCGACGCACCCGCACGGCTGAGCGCGCGGGTCGTCTCGAAGCCGATCCCTGCGTGTCCCCCCGTCACGACGATGTTCGTTCCGGACAGGTCGAGGCCGACCAGGACCTCGTCCGCGGTCGACGAGGCGGTGAACCCTGAGCCGATCGGGTGTTGCCTGTGCGCGATGTTCTGTGTCATACCTCCATGTTCTGCCATGCGGGGCGGACTCTGAATAGTTGTGCGTCCTAGTTTCTTTTGACAGAGTACGAGCATGTCCGTTGATCGACTGTCCGAAGTCCTCGACCTCGTTGAGGTCTGCGGGGTGGCGTCCGGCGGGTTCGCAGCACGGGGCCGGTGGTTCACCCGCGGCGAGGTCCACATCCCGTTGAAGCTCATCGCCATGGTGTACGGCCAGGCGCAGCTCACCACCGACGGAGTCGACGCGCCCGTCTTACTCCGGCCAGGAGACGTAGCCGTTCTGAATGGCAGGTCCTGGCTAGAACTCAAAGGAGGCACTGGTGACAGCCCACAGCGCGAGATCCTGCCCGAGGAGGACTTCTCCTCGGCTCGGCTACGCGCCGCCGATGGACAGGTCGACGACGTCGTCGTCGGCGGGCGTATCGACATCGCCCCAGCCGGACGGGCGCTGTTGCTCAACGCTTTGGAGCCCGTGACGCACATACGCGCCGCCGCCGATGCCGCGCCCCTGCACGACATTCTCCGCCGTCTCCTCGACGAAGTCACCGGACGGCGGGTGGGATCGGCGTTCGCGATCCGGCAGCACGGCCAGCTCCTGCTGCTGGAGGTACTGCGTGCCTATGTCAGCCGTACCGACCTGCCTCCCGGATGGCTCAGCGTCCTCAAAGACGCACAACTGCGGCCTGCGCTCGATCTCATCCACGACCACCCGGAGAAGCCATGGGGACTACAGGACCTCGCCCGGGCTGCCGCCATGTCGCGCACGTCATTCGCCGAGCGTTTTCGCAAGACGGCGGGCACACCCCCTCTGACTTACCTCAGCCAGTGGCGCATGTTGCTCGCGCGGCGTTCACTGCGCGACAGTGATGTGCGGATCTCAACTCTTGCGTTCGAGTTGGGTTATGCATCCGAAAGCACATTTAGTACGGCATTCAAACGCGTGGTCGGCGAGTCTCCGCAGCGGTACCGGCGCCGCCTGGATACCGCGTGACCGGAGCACGGTTCGAGGGGCCTGTTCGGACGATCCAAGAGGCAGACGTCAACGCGACCCGGCGGTCTGTACCGACTCAAGATCCATGTGGGTGGGAGTCGCTCTTCGGCGACGGAAGGCGTACGGCGTTGACCTGTTCGATGACGGCGTGGCCGCGGTGGTGGGCTTCGACCTGGGCCAGGGTGTACGGGGAGTCGGTGAACACGGCGTGGCGTCGAGAAGCTTCCGCAACAGCTCGTGATTCGAGCCGGCCTTCGTGGCCAGGGTCAGGCGGTTCGGGGAGTGATCCGGACGCCCCACAACCACGATCGGACATCCGAAAACCGTGTCCGCGGGCCCGGCGGCCTACTGTCGCCCACTCGGAGCACCAGAGGTCCGTTGGCAGCTGCGTTTCCAAAACCGCCGGATGGCCGATCTGAAGCCCCGCCTGACCAACATGTTTCCCGGGCTAACGCTATCGCCGCCGGGTCACGAACCTCTGGTGGTAACGCGATCGTGGAGGCGGTGGGTGAGGGCTGTGTGGCGGCGTCCAGCGCTGGCGGTGCGTACTGCGATGGCTAGGGCTTTGCGGCTGCCGACGAGTACGACGAGGCGTTTGGCTCGGGTGACGGCGGTGTAGATCAGGTTGCGTTGCAGCATTGTGTAGGAGTTCATGGTGATCGGGATGACGACGGCTGGGTATTCGCTGCCCTGGGAGCGGTGCACGGTGATGGCGTATGCGTGTTGGAGTTCGTCGAGTTCGTCGAAGTCGTAGTCGAGGTCCTCGTCTTCGTCGGTCCGTACGGTCAGCTGCCGGTCCACGGTGGACAGAGCGGTGACGATTCCGACGGTGCCGTTGAACACACCGTTGGCGCCCTTGTCGTAGTTGTTGCGGATTTGGATGACTTTGTCGCCGACCCGGAATACCCGGGCGCCGTGGCGGCGTTCCGGTGCCCCGTCCCGGTACGGGGCGAGGGCCTGCTGCAGCATGGTGTTGAGGTTGCCGGCACCGGCCGGGCCGCGGTGCATCGGGGTCAGGACCTGGATGTCGCGGGGTTTGATGCCGAACCGGCCCGGTATCCGGTGGGCGACGACATCCACGACCAATTCCGCGGCGGCCTGCGGTTCGTCGGCCGGGAACAAGAAGAAGTCCGGGTGCTGGCCGAATACCGGTGGCTGTCCGGCGTTGATGCGGTGGGCGTTGACGACCACGCCGGATTGTTGAGCCTGCCGGAATATGTGCGTGAGCCGTACCCGGGGAATGGTCGCGGCGGCGAGCACGTCGCGTAGCACCTCCCCGGCACCGACCGACGGCAGTTGGTCCACGTCGCCGACCAGCAGCAGGTGCGCACCAGGCGGGATCGCCTTGACCAGCTTGTTGGCCAGGATCAGGTCGAGCATGCTGGATTCATCGATCACGATCAGGTCGGCGTCGATCGGATTGTCCCGGTCGAAGGCCGCATCGCCGCCGGGGCGTAGCTGCAGCAGGCGGTGCACGGTGACGGCGGGGTGCCCGGTCAACTCGGTCAACCGTTTGGCGGCCCGACCGGTGGGCGCCGCGAGCACGATCTTCGCTTTCTTGGCTGCCGCGAGGGTGATGATGGACTTGACGGTGAAGGACTTGCCGCAGCCGGGCCCACCGGTCAACACCGCGACCTTGGACGTGAGTGCCAGCCGCACCGCCTGCTGCTGCTCGTCGGCCAACTCCGTCCTGGTGCGGGTACGCAGCCAAGCCAGGGCCTTGCCCCAGTCCACGCCGTCGAAGGCCGCCATCCGGTCGGTCTTGGCGTTGAGCAGCCGCAGCAGGTTGCCGGCCAAGGCGGTCTCGGCGCGGTGGAACGGCACCAGGTAGACCGCCGGGATCGTGCCGGCTTCGCTGCTGGGGTTCGGGACCGGCTCGCGGACCACGCCCTCGGCCGCGGCCAGCTCGTCCAGGCAGGTACGTACCAGGTCTGTGGGCACTTGCAGGATCTGTGCGGCGTCGGCGATCAGGTTCGGTTCGGGCAGGTAGCAGTGTCCGTTGTCGGCCGCTTCGGACAGGGTGTACTGGATGCCGGCCTGGACCCGTTGCGGGCTGTCGTGTGGTATCCCGACCGCCTGGGCGATGGTGTCGGCGGTCTTGAAACCGATGCCCCACACGTCGGCCGCCAGCCGGTACGGCTCGTTACGCACCACCGATATCGACGCGTCGACGTACTTCTTGTAGATCCGCACTGCCAGGGAGGTGGACACCCCGACGCCCTGCAGGAAGACCATCACCTCCTTGATCGCTTTCTGTTCCTCCCACGCGGCAGCGATCATCTGCGTGCGTTTCTTACCCAGTCCGTGTACCTCGATCAGCCGGGTCGGCTCCTGCTCGATGACCCGCAGGGTGTCGACGCCGAAATGCGTCACGATCCGCTCGGCCATCTTCGGCCCGATCCCCTTGATCAGCCCCGAACCCAGGTACCGCTGGATGCCCTGGATGGTGGCCGGCAACACCGTCGTATACGAGAACACCTCGAACTGGCGACCGTACTGGGGATGCGAGCCCCACCGGCCAGTCAGCCGCAGGCTCTCACCCGGCTGCGCCCCCAGCAGCGGCCCCACCACCGTCAGCAGATCCGCGCCAGAACGGTCGGTGGCGACCCGGGCGATCGTGTAACCGGTCTCCTCATTCGCATAGGTGATCCGCTCCAACACCGCCTCCAACACCGCACCCGGACTCGGACGCTTGATACCGGCAACCGGAGGCGATGAGGTCACCACGACATCCTGCCGGACACCACCGCGGCCAAGACGCCCCGGGCGCCGCCAGCGTTGCCACACAGCGATCCACCTGCGTGCCCTCACAGCAGCACCCCAGTGCCGGACATGCATGTTGAGCAGAACCAAAGCCGTCATCGATTCGTGGGGCGGAGTGCCGTGTCGACGGCGGTACGGTGGCCGGGTGACTGACTGGCACCCCGAGCAACGGTTCCGCGAGGACCCAGGATCTCGCGGTGCTGCCCCTGCTCGGGGCGATCGTGCCGCTGGGCCTGTTCGCAATGCTGGTGCAGCGGCGGGTGCGCTCTTGGTGGTTGCTACTACCGCTCGCGGCGGCGACCCGGGTGCTGGTCCGCGAGTCCGTGCTCGCGCGCTGCGCGGGTCGTTGGACCCGCCGACGGCACCAGCGCCCCGCCACGGCGAACCGGTGCCCGCTTCGACGACTCGCCCCGCCACGGCGAGCCGATTCCGGTGCGGCCCGGCCCGGGCGCTTCCCACACGGCGAGCCAGACAGCGGCTACGCGCCCGGCGACCGGCGGGGCCGCGGGGCCGGCCACCGGCCACCGCACCCTGATCTGGTCTTCAGGTCGCAATCACCGCGAGGTGGGTCCGGTCACCCCTGGATGAGGTACCCACCGTCGACGGGGAGGACGGTCCCGGTGATGTAGCTGGCAGCGTCGCTTGCCAGGAAGAGGATCGCGGCGGCCACCTCCTCTGGCCGCCCCACGCGGCGCTGCGGGATGCGGTCGGCGAGTTGGCCGGCGATCTCGGGCTTGTCGAGGCTGGTCGCGTTCATGCTGGTGCGGATGGCGCCGGGCGCGACGGCGTTGACGCGTATCTCGCGCGGGGCGAGTTCGACGGCGAGGGCTCGGGTGAGCGACTCGATCGCCCCCTTGGACGCGTGGTACGCGGCGTCGCCGGTGAAGCCCAGCCGGGCCCGGATCGAGGAGACGGTGACGACGGACGCTCCGGGGCCGAGGTGCGGCAGCAGCGCCCGTAGGATCTCGACGCCGGCCCAGACGTTGACGTCCATGACTCGGCTCCACAGTGCATGGTCGAGGTCGCCGAGGGCGGCCCGCGGGTCGATGCCCGCGTTGCTGACGAAGCAGTCGACCCGGCCGGGACCGCCCTCGACGTGGCTGGTCAGCTGGTCGACGGTGTCGCGGTCGGTGATGTCGCCGACGACGCTCACGAGCGGGTGGGCGCGGGTGTCCACGCCGATTACCCAGGCGCCGCTTTCGGCGCCGGCGGCGGCGACCGCGGCGCCGATGCCGCTCGCCGCGCCGGTGACGACAATGACCTTGCCGGCCAGCGAGCCCGCGAACGGGTATGGCATCCGGTGCGCCTTTCGTCGATTCTGGAGCCGACCGCCGCAGCATAAGTCCATCGCGTATCACAGGACAAGCGATGGTTGTGTAGAGTGCAACTAGCACATCCACTCTGACGATTGGCGGTCATCCATGGCGGTACGCGACAGCGAGGTCGAGCCCGAGACCGGCGCGAGCCCGGTGCGGACCCTTGCGCGCGGACTGACGCTGCTTGAGCTGATCGCCGGCGAGCCGGACGGCGTCAGCATCACCGAGCTGGCCAGCGGCAGCGGCCTTGACAAGGGCACCGCCTGGCGGCTGGTCGCCGCGCTCCGCGACCGGGGCTACGTGCGGCAGCGCACCGGCGACCGGCGGTACGTCCTCACTGGCAAGCTGCTCAACCTCTCGCAGGGCTTCATCGGCCGGCTCGACCTGCGCTCCGCGGCGCGTCCGCACCTGGAGCGGCTCCGCGAGCGGAGCCGGGAGACCGTCCACCTGGCGGTGCTCGACGGTGCGACCGTGGTCTACATCGACCACCTGGAGCCCGACCGGGCCGTCCGGGTGCGCTCGGCCGTCGGCAACGTGCTGCCGCTGCACGTCACCGCCATGGGGCGGGCCATCCTCGCGGCGTTCCCCGAGTCGTCGCGCGCTCAGGTCCTGGCCGAGAGCCGCCTCGACGCCAGCCACGACCACCTGGTGTACGACCTGGACAGGCTCGCCGAGGCGGTCGAGTTCGCTGTCGCGCGCGGCTGGGCCACGGTCAGCCGGCAAGACGAGGTGAGCCGCGTCGGCGCGGCCATCACCGAAGCCAGCGGCCGCCCGGTCGGCGCGGTGAGCGTCTCCGGCCCGGCGTACCGGATGAACGGCGACCTGAGCTGGGCGGGCGATCTCGTGCGCGAGGCGGCGGCGGCGATATCGGCGGAGCTCGGCGCGGCCTGACCCGCGCGTCACACACGACCCTGCGGCACCCGCCCGTAGGGGCGGCGGAGCCGTGCTCGGCGTCCCCGCGTTACAAGATCGCAACAAGGGCTTGACAGCCCGATCACCTGCGATGTTCTCTGTAACCTGCACAACAGCGTTGCGTTAAACACAACAGCACGCTTCGCGGGAGGGGACACGATGGATCGGCAGCAGGGCACGGGGTGGCCGCCGTGCTGAGGTTCGTGGGTCGCCGCCTCCTCCAGACCGTGCCGGTCGTCGTGATCATGAGCTTCGTCGTGTTCGCCGTGACGAGCCTGCTCCCCGGCGACGCCGCCCGTTCGGTGGCGGGGGAGGGCGCCTCGCAGGAGCAGGTCGACCGGATCCGCGAGCAGCTCGGCCTCGACGACAACGTCTTCGTCCGGTACGTCAGCTGGTGCGGCCGGCTCCTCCGCGGCGACCTGGGCACGTCGCTGACCAGCGGGCAGAGCGTGCGGGAGATGCTGGCCATCGCGGTGCCGGTGACCGCGGAGCTGGCCCTGCTCGCCATCCTCGTCGCCCTGCTGATCGGGCTCCCGGCCGGTGCGCTGACCGCGACCCGCCGTGCCGGCTGGATCGACACCGCGGTCAGCGGGCTCGCCCTGGTCGGCGTCTCGATGCCCTGGTTCTGGCTCGGCTTGCTGCTGGTTCTCGGCCTGTCACTGGGGCTGCCCTGGTTCCCAGCCAGCGGCTACACGGCGTTTACGACCGACCCGGTCGACAACCTGACCCACATGGTGCTGCCCACGCTCACTGTCGCGGTCGGCCTGCTCGCCCTGGTACTGCGGCAGACCCGAGCCGCGCTGCTCAACGTGATGTCGGAGGATTACATGCGTACCGCGACAGCCAAGGGGCTGAGCCGCGGCCGGGTGGTGGTGCGCCATGGCCTGCGCAACGCCCTGATGCCGGTCGTCACCGTCGTGGGCCTACAGGCGGGCGCGCTGCTCGGCGGCGCCGTCATCACCGAGACCGTGTTCGGCCTGCCGGGGCTGGGCCGAATGCTGGTCAACGGCATCTTCTCCCGGGACTACCCGGTGATCCAGGGCGCCGTCCTGGTCATCGTGCTCGCTGTCCTGGCGGTGAACGTGGTGACCGACGTGCTCTACGCCGCCCTCGATCCGCGGGTGCAGCTGTGAGCGCGCGAGTTGGCGCGGCGGCGTCTGGACGGAGCCGGCCCGCCGACGAAGTCGGGGTCCGGGGCCCCCGCGTAAACGTGGAGCGCAGCGGAGCGTTTTCGTGGGGTGGATTTCCGGGCCGGCGGAGGAAGACGTCGCCTTCAGCGCCGCACGAGCAAGCGAACCTGGAGGCGCTGTGAGCGGCCGCGGGTCCACCGGGGCGGACAGCTATCTGCGGCTGATCGGGCGCCGGTTCGGCAGCGCACCGCTCGCGGTCGCCGGGGCCGTGGTGCTCGCGCTGCTGGTCGTGGTCGCCGTCTTCGCCCCGCTGATCGCGCCGTACAGCCCGGACGCGGTCGACGTCGGCCAGGTGCTCAAGCCGCCGAGCGGTGCGCACCTGTTCGGCACCGACGAGCTCGGCCGCGACATCCTCAGCCGCTCCCTGTACGGCGCCCGCGTCTCGCTGCTCGTCGTCGGCGCCGCCCTGGCCGTCGCCCTGTTGGTCGGCGCGGCTGTCGGTGTCCTCAGTGGATACCTCGGCGGCTGGTTCGACGCGCTCGTCATGCGGATCGCCGACGCGCTGCTGGCGTTCCCGATTTTGGTGCTGGCGCTGGCCATCGTGGCCGCCCTCGGGCCGAACATCCGCAACGCGGCGATCGCCATCGCCGTGGTCAACATCCCCGGTTTCGCCCGCCTGGCCCGCGGCGAGGTGCTGGCGCTGCGGCACCGGGAGTTCATCGAGGCGGCCCGGGCGGCGGGCAGCTCGACGTTCAGCATCCTGGTCAACCACGTGTCCCGCAGCATCGCCGGCACCATGCTGGTGTACGGCTCGCTGCGCGCCTCGGTCGGCATCATCACCGAGTCCGCCCTGTCGTACCTGGGCCTGGGCGCCCAGCCGCCGACCCCGACCTGGGGCGGGATGGTCGCCACCGGCTCGCAGTACATCACCGAAGCCTGGTGGCCCAGCTTCTTCCCCGGCCTGGCCATCTTCCTGGCGGTGTTCAGCCTCAACGCCGTGGGGGACGGGCTCAACGACGCTCTCAACGTACGCATCGGTGCCGTCGTCCGGCGGCGGCTCAGGTGGGGCCGGCTGTTTTCCCCGTCCGCACGCCCCGGCGCCGCGCCTGTCGCGGAGTCCTCCGCTCCATCCGTCCGTCCATAGGAGACGATATGAACCGTCCGTTTCGCCGCGGCCGGCGCGCGCTCGCGCTCGGCCTGACGGCCTTCGTCATGCTTGCCGGCGCCTGCTCGTCCACATCGGACAGCGGCGGGGACGCCGGCGGCGGCGCGCCGGTGCGCGGCGGCACGCTCACCGTCGGGCTGCAGGTCGCGCCGAAGAGCCTCGACCCGCTCTTCGGAAACGCGCCCGACCTCGACCGCAATGTTTTCAACGCCTTCTACCAGACGCTGGTACGGATCGAGCCGGGCGGCAAGGTCGCCGACGTGCTGGCCAGTCGGCACACCGTCTCCCCCGACGGCCGCACGTACACGTTCACGCTGCGGCAGGGGGTGACGTTCAGCGACGGCACGCCATTCGACGCGGACGCGGTCGTCTTCAACCTGGAGCGGGTCACCGACCCGGCGAACAACTCGCCCCGCGCGGTCGACCTCGCGGCGATCGACACCGTCACCGCCACCGACCCCCAGACGGTCACCGTCACGCTGAAGCAACCCACCGCCGCCTTCCTGGCCGGGCTCGCCGGCGAGGCGGGCATGATGGTCTCCCCGACCGCGTCCGCCAAGGGCGCCGACGCGCTTCAGCGCGACCCGGTCGGCACTGGGCCGTTCGTCTTCGACGGATTCCTCAACGGCGCGGACATCAAGGCCAAGCGCAACCCCGCGTACTGGGAGAAGACCGACGACGGCGGCCAGCTGCCGTACTTCGACGCGATCACGTTCCGGGTCATCCCGGACGCGAACGTCAAGATGACCGACCTCAAGACCGGCGGGGTACAGCTGATCGACACCGTACCGATCCGCCAGGCGGCGGCGCTCGCGTCGGACGACGGGTACCAGCTCATCGAGGGGCGCGGCGTGGAGAAGTGGATGGCGTTCAACACCACCCGGCCGCCCTTCGACGACGTGCGCGTACGCCAGGCCGTCGCGTACGCGATCGACCGGAATGCGATCTCCTCGGCGATCACCAACGGGCAGGGCACCGTCCCGGCGACGCTCTGCACCAAGACCGAGATCTGCCACGACGACGCGGTCAAGCCGACCGCGACCGACGCGGCGAAGGCCCGCTCGCTGCTGGCCGACGCCGGCCGGAGCAACCTCACCGTCACCGTCAGCGTGATCAACCGGGAGCCGGACAACACGATCGCCCAGCTGGTACAGGCCCAGCTCAAGGAGGTCGGCGTGACGGTGAACATCCAGACCTACGAGCGCGAGAAGTGGATCAACTCGGTGCTCGCCCACGACTTCGACCTCGCCACGCTTCAGATCGGCGTACCGCGGCTCGACCCGTCGCTGGCGTTCAACGGCAGCTTCCTGGCGGAGTCGGCGCAGAACTGGGCAGGGGTGAACGATCCCGACCTGTTCGCCGCGGTGGGCGCGGCCAACGCCGGCGCCGACCCGACCAAGCGGCGGGCCGACTTCGCCCGCGCCCAGCAGATCCTGCTGGAGAAGGCGTACTACGTCTTCTTCTACTGGAACACCGACCCGGCCGGGGCGAGCGCCCGGCTGCACGGGGTTACCGGCGACCAGTCGGGTGCCTGGAACCTCACCCGCGCCTGGCTCACGAGCTGACCTGGTACGCGGGCGCCGGCCGGTCCTCCTTCCGGCCGGCGCCCCGGCCCCTTGAACGAACCGAGGAGTTTGTCCGGATGGCCCTGCTGGAAGTCGACGACCTGCACGTCACCGTCACCACCGAGGACGGCCCGGTCCCCGTGATCGACGGCGTCAGCCTCCGGGTGGACGCCGGGGAGACGGTGTGCCTAGTCGGTGAGTCGGGCAGCGGCAAGAGCGTCACCGCGATGTCCGTGCTGCGGCTCAACCCGGAGCCGGCGTTCGCCTATCCGCGCGGCGCCATCCGGGTGGCCGGCGTGGACACGCTGCGGATGCCGGCGCGGCAACTGCGCGCGACCCGGGGCGGCACGGTGGCGATGGTCTTCCAGGACCCGACGACGAGCCTCAACCCCGCCCACCGCATCGGCGACCAGATCGTCGAGGCGATCCGCGCGCACCAGGACGTGAGCCGCGCCGACGCCCGCCGCCGCGCGCTGGAAGTGCTGACCGACGTGGCGATCGCCGAGCCGGAGCGGCGGCTCGACCAGTACCCGCACCAGCTCTCCGGCGGTATGCGACAGCGGGTGCTCATCGCGATGGCGCTGGCCTGCCGGCCCCGCCTGCTCATCGCTGACGAACCCACCACGGCCCTCGACGTCACCACCCAGGCCCGCATCCTGGAGCTGCTGCGCGAGCTGAGCGCCAAGTACGAGCTGGCGCTCCTGCTGGTCACCCACGACCTAGGCGTGGTGGCGCAGATGGCCGACCGGGTGCTGGTGATGTACGCCGGCCGGATCGTCGAGGCCGCCGCCAGCCGCGACGTGTTCTACGACCCGCTGATGCCGTACACCGACGGGCTGCTCAACTCCCGCCCGCGCAGCGTCGCCGACCGGGGCGCCCTGACCCCGATCCCCGGTGCGCCGCCGCGCCTCGGCGACTGGGGCGCCGGCTGCCGCTTCGCGCCGCGCTGCCGGCTCGCCGAAGCCCGCTGCCGTACCGAGTCGCCGGCGCTGACCGCCCCGGACCGCGGGCACCTACGCGCCTGCCTGCTCGACATCGACGACGTACGGGCCCGCCGGCTCGTCCACCGCCAGGTAGCGGCCCGATGAGCGAGCTGCTGCGCTGCGAGGACCTGACCGTGCACTACCCGGTCCGGGCCGGCCTGGGGCGGCGCGAGCGCTCGGTGGTCCGCGCGGTCGACGGCGTGTCGCTGCGCCTCGACGCCGGCCGTACCACCGCGCTGGTCGGCGAGTCCGGCTGCGGCAAGTCCAGCCTCGCCCGCGCCCTGCTCCAGTTGGAACGCCACAGCCGCGGCACGGTCCTGCTCGACGGCCGCCCGGTCGGCGCCGGCGTCGGGATCGCCGAGTTCCGCCGCAGCGTGCAGGTGGTATTCCAGGACCCGTACGCGAGCCTGGACCCGCGCATGTCGGTCGGGCGCAGCATCGAGGAGCCGCTGCGCGCGTTCCATCTCGGCGACGCCGCGGCCCGCCGGCGCAGGGTCAGCGAGGTGCTGGAGCGCGTCGGGCTGCGGGCGAGCGACGCCCGCCGGTACCCGCACGAGTTCTCCGGCGGCCAACGCCAGCGGATCGCGATCGCCCGCGCGCTCGCCCCGAATCCTCGCCTCGTCGTCTGCGACGAGGCGGTCAGCGCTCTCGACGTCTCCGTACAGGCGCAGATCGTCGCCCTGCTCCGCGAGGTACAGGCGGAGTCGGGGCTGGCGTACCTGTTCGTCTCCCACGACCTCGGGATCGTCCGGCAGGTCGCCGACACGGTGGCGGTCATGTACCTCGGCCGGATCGTCGAGCACAACGGGGTCGAGGAGCTGTACACGAGCCCGCGCCACCCGTACACCGAGGCGCTGCTGTCGGCCGTACCGGTGGCCGACCCCGACGTCGAGCGGAGCCGGGAGCGGATCATCCTCGCCGGCCAGATCCCCTCGCCGGCGAGGCCGCCGGCGGGCTGCCGCTTCCACACCCGCTGCCCACGGCTCCAGCCGCGGTGCGAGACCGAACCGCCGGACCCGCTGCCGCTCCCGCCCAGCGGGACGATCGCCTGCCATTTCCCCCTGGAACCCGTCACGCACAAGCACACGGAGGAACCGCACGATGGCTAACCCCTACCGCTACCCGCTGCCCGTCGAGGAGCTGATCGAGCGGTACCGCCAGCTGTACTCGGGCGCCGTCTACGACGTGCTCGACGGGTTCGGCCTGCCCCACCAGGCCCTGGCGACCGACCTCAAGCCGGTCGCCCAGGACATGGTGATCGCCGGCCCCGCGTTCCCGCTCAAAGGGGTGCCGGACAACGTCGGCAAGGAGGAGCTGCGGTCCCGGCGGATCCACATGTTCAACGACATGCGGGCCACCGGCGTACCCCTGGTTGACGTGCGGGACTGTAGCTTCGACACCCAGGTCGCCCACTACGGCGAGATGAACGCGGTCGTCGGCCGGGCCAGCGGGGTCGTCGGCGCGGTGGTCGACGGCGGCTGCCGGGACACCGGGTACCTCATCCGCACCGGCTTCCCGGTCTTCTGCCGTTACCAGACGCCGGTCGAGGCGTTTCGCCGGTGGAGCTACCTGGAGTGGGGCGGCCCGGTCGGGCTGCGCGGCGCACTGTCGTCGATCGTGCCGGTCAGCCCGGGCGACTTCGTCTTCGGCGACCTGGACGGCGTGGTGATCGTCCCGCGCGAGCTGGTCGTCACCGTCCTGGAGAAGACCGAGGACCTGATCCGGCAGGAGAACGACGCCCGGCGCGAGTTCTCCTCCGGCGAGGACCCGGTCACCGTGTACCAGCGGTATGGGCGGCTCTGATGCGGTTCGCCGAGTACCTGCGCCCGGGTCAGGTGACCGAGCGTCGCCTGTTCGTCCAGGCCGGCGTCACCGACGCCGTCTACCGGCTGCCTGAGGCCGACACCAACGCCGGCGTGCTCGACCTCGCCGGCCTGGAACGCGCGCGGGCCGAGCTCGCGGCGGACGGGCTGACCCTGTCGGTGATCGAGCCGGTGCCGCCGATGGAGGCGGTCAAGCAGGGGCTGCCCGACCGCGACCGCGAGCTGGCCCGACTGACCGCGCTGATCGAGGCGATGGGGCGGCTGGGCATCCCGGTGCTCTGCTACAACTTCATGGCCGTCTTCGGCTGGACCCGCTCCCACGTCGACCTGCCCGGCCGGGGCGGGGCGACGGTGAGCGGGTTCAACCTCGACGTGTTCGAGCGGGCCGCCCCGGCGGCGCACCGCATCAGCGACGACGACATGTGGGCGCACTACCGGTACTTCCTCGACGCGATCCTGCCCGCCGCCGAACGCGCCGGCGTGACCCTCGCGCTGCACCCGGACGACCCGCCGGTGCCGTCCCTGCGCGGCGTGGCCCGGATCATGCGCAGCCCCGACAACATCGCCCGCGCCCTGGCCATCTCCGACAGCCCGGCCCACCAGCTCACCTTCTGCCAGGGCACGTTCGCCACCATGGGCGCTGACATCCCGGCCACCATCCGCCGCTTCGCCGACCGCATCGCGTTCGTGCACTTCCGCGACATCCGCGGTGAGGCGACGGACTTCGTGGAGACGTTCCACGACGAGGGAGAGACCGACATGTACGCCGCCATGCGCGCCTACGTGGAGATCGGCTTCTCCGGCCCGGTCCGCACCGACCACGCCCCGACCATGTACGGCGAGAGCAATGACCACCCGGGGTACGCCACCCTCGGTCGCCTCTTCGCGATCGGTTACCTCAAAGGCCTGTACGAGGCGGCGCGCGCCGGCGCCGCCTCGTAACGGCTTCCCTTACTGGTACGCCAGGTAGTCCAGTCCGACCCAGGTGCCCGACGAGGCCGCGTTCTTCCCGTTGAGCACCAGCCGCACGGTGTGTGAGCCGGCGGCCAGACCGCTGCGCTGGAACACTCCGGCCTGGGAGTAGTCCGCCACCGCGTACGTGTCGGCCGAGGCGACGAACGCGCCGTCGACGTAGACGTCGAACTTGCCGCCGGAGGGGAGCTTGCGCGCGTGCAGCCGGAACGACGTGCCGCTGAACGTCGCCTCGGCCCAGGCGCCGGCCGTGTTCGACACCGACTTGGTGCCGGCGTGGTAGAGCGGGTCGGCGGAGTGCGTCCAGGCGCCGCCGTACGTGAACGCGGCGCTGGCATCGTCCACAATGGTCGGTAGCGGCACGCTCCCCCCGATCTCGTCGAGGTTGAGCGTCCACGAGTCGTTCATCAGGTCGGCGGCCCCCGGGTTGCCCCGGATGCTGAAGTTTGTGCTCATCCGCATCCAGAACATAAAGAACGCCGCGTCCGGGAAGTGCGTCTTGATCTCGTTGATCACGGCCGTGCTGTTGCCGCCGGTGCCGGTGGCGAGCCCAACCTCGCTGAAGCCGAGCACCTTGCCGTACGTGGCGCTGCGGAAGTGGTCGTAGTAGGTGCGGTTGGTGTAGCTGGCCCCGTACCGGTCGAACGCGACGATGTCGACGTACCCGTTGCCGGGGTAGCGGGCGGTCACCTTGGTGCCGAACGCCGGGCCGACGTCGGGCGACCACGCCCAGAGCAGGTTGTCCAGCCCGCGGGTGACGGTCAGGTAGTCGTACATGTGCCGCCACACGGTGACGAAGTCGGGGTTGCTGCCGCCGCCCCACCAGAACCAGCCGCCGTTGAGCTCGTGGAACGGCCGCCAGATGACCGGCACCTGGTTGTCCTCGAACCACTGCAAGCCGTCGGCGATCGCGTCCAGCCAGGTCATCCACTGGGTGTTGGCGGCGGTGCCGGTGGTGGCGATCTCGGCGAGCGTGTGGCCGGATGGGATCGTCGACCAGGCGTGCGCACCGCTGAACGGGTTGGAAGCGTGCCAGGTCAGGTGGATGATCCCGCCCTGGTCGCTGTAGCCCTTGGCGAGCTGGCGGAAGTTGGTGAAGTCGGGCATGTTCTCCGCCGCCGTCCCGCCCTGGTAGGTCCGGTTGGACGGGTCGAAGCCGACCAGCCCGACGTACTCGCCGGTGAGGTCGTGTAGCTCCTCGACGTGGTAGTCCCACGCGTCCTGGACGGTGGGCATGCCGTACTCGGGGCGGCCGTAGTTCGGGCTGACGAACTGGCCGGAGACGACCTTCGTGTGCATCCGCTGGGGCAGCTCGGAGAGCCAGTCCAGCAAGTCGGCGGCGTACGGGGCGGTGTTCGGGTTGGACGGTGCCTGGTCGGCCAGGGCCGGGCGGGCGGCGACGGCGGAGCTGAGCAGCGTGACCGCGAGGGCGGTGAGGACCAGGAACGCGCGCCGGAGCGCTCGGGGGACGGAGGCCATGCTCATCCTTTCCACTTCCCGGGGAACGGTTCGGAAGACGCAACCGCGTTGTACTGGAAAGAAAATCAGAGCGCGTCATGGCGTCAATGTCAACGACTTGTTTCGAAAGATAGCGCTAGCTGACTCCCTGTTGCGGACATTGAAACAATGCGGTCACGGACCAGAGTGCGCCGGTAACGGGTCAGGTCCCGCAGCCGGCGGATCGGCTTGGGCGGCACGAAGCTGGGCCGGCACATACCCCGCTCGACCACCTTGGCCAGCCAGACCGCGTCGAGCTTGTCGGTCTTCGGCCGGCCGGGGACGTTCTTGACATGCTTCGCGTTCAGCAGCCAGCACTGGAACCCTTCGGCCTCCAGCAGATAGAACACCGGCTTCCACTCGGGTAGCGGCGCATCGCGAGCAGCGCTCGCCATCGGGCGCGGTCCAGCACGGGCTGTTTACGGCCTCGCCGCCAGCGCAACGACCTCGACGCCTGCTGACCGGCTCGCCGCCTGAGACGAACGCACTGCGGCAGCCGTGAGGGGTTGATGAGGACGGCGTGCATGAACATCCTGGGCCGGCTGATACTCGATTCGGAACCGATCAGGAATCGAGAAGCGGCGGGGTAACCGAGCGAAGTAGCGTGACGGGGCTGGCGGTACGGACAGGGAGACGGCCATGTCGCTACAGGTGAACGTCATCATGCTTGGTGTCAAGGACGTGGAGCGTGCGAAGGCGTTCTACGTCGACGGCCTCGGGTGCGGGGTCGACCAGGACTATCCCGGTTTCGTGCGGGTCAGCCTGGGTGAGGGGTCGTCCATGGTGGCGCTCTACGAGTGGGAGGCAGCGGCGCAGGACGCAGGCGTCCGCGCGGAGGGGTCCGGGTTCCGCGGCGTCTCGCTCCACCACATCACCGACTCGAGGGACGCGGTGGATGAGGTCATGCGGGCGGCGGAGGCCGCCGGCGGCACCGTGGTCAAGGCCGCGGCCGCCGCCCAGTGGGGCGGGTACTTCGGTTACTTCAGCGACCCGGACGGCTACCTGTGGAAGGTGACCACCGCCGACTGAACACGCTGGACGGTCGAAAACAGGCCCGCGCCTTCATCGCGGCGGCCGACTGCGACCCGTATTCGGCCGCGGTCCGCAACTGTGCGCTGGTCTGGGTCCCGTCCGGGTAGGTCTCCGGGTCGACAATCTCTGCCAACTGCACCTGACCGCCTACGGCCGCCACACCTCGAGGCCCACCACGGTGGCGAGGACGCCCGCCCAGTGCCGCCTGTACGCCTCCGTGACCGCGACCTCGACGGGTGTCATGACGCTCCTGCCGGTCGGCTCAGTTGAACTCTTGGATCGGCCGTACTTCGGTGCCGGTGTCCGTCGGGCACCGCTTGGCGATCTCCAGCGTCTCGTCGAGGTCGCGGGCCTCGATGATGTAGAACCCGCCGAGGTTCTCCTTCAGCTCGATGTACGGCCCGTCGTGATGATCATGTCCTCGTCGTCGGGCCGCAGCGGGGAACAGTTCCTTGGCCACCTGCCGGTAGCGGGTGGGGATCGTGGTGAAGTCCAGCATCGGCGCGCGCTGCTGGTGTTGCCGGGCGCAGTTGGCGGGCGCGTAGCACGTACTGGTGGTCACGGGTATCTGGCGCGCTGACGGCAAGGGCAAGACCAGGGCTGGTCACGGTTGTTCCCATGGCTTCTCAACGAGGTCGAGCAGGCAGTCGGCGGTCTTGCGTCCGGTGGCTTTGGCGATCTCGGCCGGGCTGGACTTGGTGAGGATCTCGTGGCGGATCGCGGCCCACGCCGTACCGGGTCCACCAGTCGGCTTCGGACAGCTGTTGGCGGCGAAGCGTGAAGGCGTCGAGTAGTCCGAGCAGCCTCATTGCCATCAAGTTGCTGGCGCTCTCAGCTTGGCGACCGCGGCTCTGGTCGCCACGAAGCGGAATGGACCTGATCAGACCCGTAGCAAGGGTATGCCCACGAGGGTGGGCTGCTGAGCAAGCCGATAGCGCGCATTCGGCAGTTGCGAAGAGTCGGACACCCGATCGGCCGTCACGTTCCGAAGCGAGCCTAACGCGGCAGATCCGGAAACGTGATCAAGCATCAGGTGGTGGCATCGGCCGGTTGAGGGCGGGCGACGGAGTCCCCCCGTCGGCGATCGAGTCGCGCCGGGCGGGTCAGGTTGGTTCGGTGGGACTGGTTCTCGGGTGGTGCGGCCGGCGGGGTCGCCGCGGGATCGGTCACCGCCGCCGGCTGAGACACGTCAGGTGGCGCCGGTACGGATGTTGTCGCGGACATACCGGAAACGGAGGTCGGCCAGGGCGGCGTCGGACGTCAGGCCGTAGCCGCCGTCGCCGCGGTTGAGGTTGTCGCGGTACCAGTGGCTGACGATGTTGGCCTGGGCCTCCGGGTTGTAGGAGTGCCACGGCGCGCCGACCCCGTACACGTATGGGTCGCCCGTGATCTCCTGCAACTGCGCGGCGAGGACCCGGGCGATCTCCGTTGGGTTCGAGTAGTGCTCCAGTTGCCAGGCGTGCACGAGCTCGTGGGCGAACGTCTCGCCCCACTCGCGGGACGCACCGGGGCCGGTCGCGTGGAACGAGAACGGGTCGTCGTAGCCGACCTCGCCCATGTTGATGGTGATGGTGTTGTTGTGCACCAGCCCGCAGAAGGCGCGGTCGTCGTGGCCGATGAGCTTGGTGATCCGGATCCGGTCTGTCGGCAGCCGGTCGCCGAAGATGTGCTTCGCCCAGGCGATCTCCTCCTTGCTCATCACCCGGGACGTCGTCGCGTCGCCGACCCACTGCTGCACGGGGTACGCGACGAGCATCCCGGTCGGCCCGGCCATCCACACCATCGACCCGGTCGCCATCAGGCCGGGCAGCATCGAGCCCTGGTCGATCCACGAGTACAGCCCGCCGCCGAGCATGATGATCGGGGCGATGGCCAGGCCGGCCGGGGTCCAGCCGATGACGATCGTCGTGGACCACGCGATGGTGTCTCGGACGGCGTCGGCGAGGCCGCTGGAGTACTCCAGCTGCGACGTCATCGACCCGGCCAGATAGCTGCCGAGGGCGGCGGCGACGGCCGGGTTGACCGGCAGCCACTCCTCCCAGTCGTGCTCCTCGTGCGAGCCGACGTCGGCGTACCGGTGGAAGGCGAGCGCCGGGCCGCCGCCCCTGGGGCCGATCAGCATGCCCAAGGAGACGCCGTACGAGTCGATGCCGCTGTTGCGGGCGTGCCCGTAGAACCGGGTCGAGCCGTCGTCGAGGAACGCGACGGTCGCCCAGCCGCCGAGCGCCGCCAGGCCGCCGCTCTCGATGGAACGGCTGAACGCCATGAGAGAGAACGGGATCCGGAACCAGGGCTGCCAGCTGCCGTGCCACCAGGTCGACTGGATGCCACCGTCGGCGACGCCGAACACGTCCATCTGGTCGGGGTTGCGGGAGAGGGCCGCGAGCGGGGTCCGCAACGGCAGCGTGGCGTCGCCGATCCGGAACCAGTCGTGCCACTGCCCGTCCCACCACGTGCTCCACAGACCGCCGTCGTGCCCGACCGCGAACAGGTCCATGATGTTCGGGTTGCGGCTCAGCGCTGCGATCGGGGTGTTCGCGGGGAACGTGGCGTTGCCGATGGTGAACCAGGGGTGCCATTCGCCGTGCCAGAAGTTGGACCAGACCCGGCC
>NZ_JBHLUH010000071.1:0-91123 GCF_042433955.1 Phytohabitans kaempferiae
GTCGTGGGCGCCGTCGGGCGAGCCCGCCTGGCCAGGTGCCGTGACGCCGAGGTCAAATACGCCCGACGCCGTTTCGGACGCAGCGGTTGATGCCAGTATCAGCAAGCTTTGCCGTCGGCGTCGTAACGGGGCGTGGGTTGCGGATGTCGTGCTCGTGAGTTTCCGCCCAGCGGCCGAACTCGCCGCGATCGTCGCCTCGCCCGACGCGGGCCGCCTGTCCTGGGTGACCGCGGTCGTCCTCACTTGGCCGGTGGTAGGTACTACTCACCTCGGTGACGTCTGCCGCTACCCCAAGATCAGGTCGGTCTCGGCTGCTCTAAGCCGCGCAGGAGCAACTCGATCAATCGGAGAGGGTCGTAGTTTGGATCGCTGTCGCGTCCGATGCAGAGGTTGCCGAGGCCGCGCATCAGCTCATAGGCGCGCCAACCGGGTCTGATCTCGCCGGCATCGGTGGCAGCGTCGAGCAGTTGCGCGCACACGGGCACCAGGCGATCGAGGAAGTAGGCGTGCAGCGCTTCGTAGCCGCTGCTGGACGGCCGTAGCGCGTTGGCGAGCCCGTGCTTCGTCACCAGGAAGTCAACGAGGTGGCCAACCCACTCGCGTAATGCCGCGAGCGGAGAGTCGGCGCTGGCCAGCAGGGCGGGGCCGGCCTCGGCACAGGCCTCCACCTGGTGGCGGTAGACGGCTACGACAAGATCGGCCCGGGTCGGAAAGTGGCGATAGATCGTCCCGATCCCGACACCGGCCCTGGCCGCGATATCACGGATCGGCGCATCGACGCCGGAGGTGACGAACGCCGCAGCCGCCGCGGCGAGTAGCGCCCGCTGGTTGCGTTGCACGTCGGCCCGCATTCGTCGGGCCGGTACCTCCCCAGACTGGTTCGTCGTTGACACCGAGTTCCTCCAAGGCGAGTTGACAAAGCGGATCACTGTTCCGTATCGTCCGGAACAGTGATCCGCTTTGAGCTTATCCCAAGCCGCAGCCGTGCCCCTATACAGGTCGGACGGCATCAGCGAAGGTGTCCCAGCGAGAGGTGACTCGTTCGAACGAAGCGACCCGCGAGACCGCCACCGTCGGCGTGCGGGGCCCCGCCCTGTCCATCAGTCCGGGCGTGCTGCCAGCTTCCGACCGCGTTGTGGAACTAGAACATAAGCGGACGTGTGCGCATGGCGCGGAGTGCCGAGCCCGACATGGTGTCCGGGAGGTGTCGCGCCCGGCTGGACGTAAAGTCGCCAGGCCACGTGTCTCGCTGGCAAGGCGCGTGACAGAGCAATCTTTGAGAGGAGAAGTCCCATGATTTTCTACGATGCTAATGCGCCAGGACCAAACCCGACGACCGTGCGGCTATTCGCCCATGAACGCGGGGGTCTCGAGTTCGATGTTGTGTCGATCGACCTCGTGGGCCTCGAGAACCGGAAGCGCCCCTACCTGGATACCGTAAATGCCCGAGGTGAAGTGCCAGCACTTCGCCTCGACGACGGAAGTATAATTACCGAAATAACGGCGATCTGCGGCTATTTCGATGAAATTGCAAAAAGCGGCCGCAGGCTCTTCGGAGAAACACCTGAGGAGCGAGCGATGATCCACATGTGGACTCGGCGGGCTTACCTGGAGGTAGTTCTTCCTTTCGTGAATCATTGGCGCGGCAGCGAAGCTGCCGAGAACGCCTATCGCGGCCACCGCATTCTCCAACCGGAGGCCAGGCGGAGCAACAGGCTGCTCGCCGAGCGCGGGCTCAATCAGTTTGACGAGGATCTTGAGGGGAAGACCTTCATCGCTGGCCAAGACATCACGATGGCCGATATTCTTCTGTTTGCCTTCATGGCAACGAACATCGAGGGGGAAGGTACCACGTGGCTCAATGTGCCCCAGCGACCGAACGTCGCCGCGTGGTATGAACACATGGAGGCACGCGATGCGAGCAAAAAGATGTTGACCACCCTGCCGGCACGCTTTAAGAACTAGCAATTAGATCCTGCTACGCAGGGGCGACGGCATGCCGCTCGTAATTCGCCGCATCGTTGCGCCATCACGGCGGGGGATTACGGCAGCCTCTATCCGGCGTGCGCCGCTCGACATTGAGTGATCGGCGCTCAGTAGTCGCAATACCTGAAACTGGGGGATCCATTGATATGCCGGGCTCCGAGCGGTCACGCGTGGACGTCAACATGACGACGGCGGGCAGGGCGTTTATCCGCGGCGCCAAGCCGATGGCCGCCACGGCGGACAAGCTGGTCGCGATGACGCAAGCCGCCAACCAAGGCCGCGCAGACCGATCGACGCTGGCGCACAACAGTTCCGTTTCGGCGGGCGACCCGCATGCGACGATGACGAGCTGGCGCGACGGGCATCCTGATGTCGAGTACGTTGTAGCCGACATCCGCCCCGCGCCGATTGCCCCCACGCCCCGGCCCTTGTCGGCCGAGCGGATCAACGCCACCGATCACGCCCTCGGTGCGTCGGTTTCGGGGGACCGGGCGGGCGTGGCCATCGCCGCC
This sequence comes from Phytohabitans kaempferiae, assembly GCF_042433955.1. Classification (NCBI taxonomy): domain Bacteria; kingdom Bacillati; phylum Actinomycetota; class Actinomycetes; order Micromonosporales; family Micromonosporaceae; genus Phytohabitans; species Phytohabitans kaempferiae. The sequence goes on from NZ_JBHLUH010000071.1 coordinate 2,499, forward strand.
GCGAACCGCCCGCGCCGCGGCGCCGCGTGGGTGCACCGACACCCGGGTATGGGGCCCGATCTACCGTTCGTAGGGCTCGACCACTATGGCCTCGGCGTCGAGAGATCGCATCGCGGACTCGAGGCCAACACCGACGTGCAGGCCCTCGACGTCCTTGGGACCGTGTGATGCGGTTCCTGTTTGTTGTAGACCCACTTGCAGGTCTTCTCCCCGGTCACGATACGAGCGTCGCCCTGATGGAGGCGGCGCAGCGGCTGGGGATGGACGTGTGGGTGGCCGGCGCCGCCGACCTGACCATCGCACGCAAGGGGGTGGCAGCGTGGGCGCAACCGGTCCGGATCGTCCCAGCGGAGCGGCAGCAGGGTCGTTGGACGGCACCGGTGGACTGGTGGCGGGCCGGCGAGCAGGAGCGAATCGATCTGAGTGCCGGCGATGCAGTACTTATGCGCGTCGATCCTCCCGTGAACAGCGACTACCTGCGGACGACGTTCGTGCTCGACGCCGCAGTCCGCGAGGGGGCGCTGGTGGTCAACGACCCGCGCGGCCTGCGCGAGGCGAACGAGAAGCTGCTGTCGCTCGCCGTGCCCGACCTCGCCCCCGAAACCATCGTCACCGCCCACGCCCACGACATTCGGGAGGCGCTCGAACGATGGGACCCGGGGGTGGCCAAGCCGTTGGAGGAGATGGGCGGGCGCGGTGTGGTCATGCTGCGCAAGCACGATCCGGGCGTGACAGCGCTCATTGACCTCGTGACCCGGCGTGGAACACGCCAGGTTGTCTTCCAGGAGTACCTCGCCGCAGTGGCGGAGGGAGACAAACGCATCTTCTTGCTCGACGGCGAGCCGATCGGAGCCATCAACCGCCGGGCGTCACATCCGGATTTTCGATGCAACCTGGCCGTCGGGGCCGTCTCGGAGGAGACGGTGCTTGACGCATCCGACCTGGAGATCTGCCGTCGGCTGCGCCCGGTGCTCAGGCGTCTCGGCCTGGCGCTGGTCGGGATCGACGTGATCGGCGGGCGACTCACGGAGGTCAACGTGACAAGCCCGACCGGGCTCCGCGAGATCGAGCTGTTTAGTGACGACCGACCAAGCGACCGCGTCATCGGATGGATCGCAAACGCGGCCGCCGCGCCCGAGGTAGTCCGGAAACGATCGCAACAGAGCCTGATTTCCTGATCGCGGAATCCGCTCCGTCGCGGAACCCGGGAGCCTTCGTGCAGCCACGCTCGTCTGCCTTCTGCGGGTGTGTCAAACGAACGGGCCTGTCTCATATACCGTGGTGACGGAGCGGGTGAATCCACTTGTCCCGACGATCGCCTACGGTGACAACCCAACGGATGCGCCGGCTGGCACACGGGCCGCTCGGGAGCAGCGCGGCGAGACCCACAACGGCTCGATCAGCGATGCTGGGATGGCAGGCACAGAACCTCCCATGATCACGAAGCGTCAGCAACCTTCATGATCACTGGATCTATGCCTGCACTCGTTCAGGCACGCCACCCAGCCCCACCATTACGCGCGACATCTAAACTGCAACCACCGATCCGGAGGTGTCAAGAGACGGACCACACCGGCGGGATTTCAACATCGGGACAGGAGATTCCAGCACCATGAGATTGGAAGAATGGCCGACAGCCGCTCCACGCATCATCTGCAGTTCAAGCGACCGCGAACGGGACCGGAATGTCGCCTGCGGAGCCCTCAGGTCAGCATGCCCTCGCGGTAGGCGTACATCACTGCCTGTAGACGGTCACGCAGCTTGAGTTTGGCGAGGATGCGCGACAGATATGTCTTGACGGTTTCCTGACTTATCTCCAGGGCTGAGGCGATCTCATCGATGGACAAGCCTTCGGCCATGAGGTGCAGCACTTCCAGTTCGCGTGTGCTCAGCGGGGTATGCCCTCGGCGGGCCGGATCTGCGGCGTGCTCGCCGCCGAGTTGGCGGGTGTGGTGGCTGGCGCGGGATTGTGCCACGGTTGTCCTCTCTGGCGAACTCGCGCTCGTCTCGAGCCTTCGTGAGACGGTCAGCGAGGGTTCATCGTTCAAGTACGGCAGGGTGAGTTTTCCGACGGACCCGCTGACAGCCGCGATCGCGGTTCGCGAGGCGGCCAGGGTTGAGCGTCGCGCCGGGCCGCCTCTATACGCTGGTAGGCCGCCAGCGCCTGGTCCGGGATCGGGGCGCCCTGCAGCCCGCGCGACCTGCGCAGCACGTGCAGCAGTGTGCTGCGCAGCAGGCCCCGTCCGCCCAGGCCCAGTGGATCGGATCGCCTGGCGGTGAAGAATCACCTCCACCACATCTTCACCAAGCTCCAGGCCACCAACCGCACTGAGGCGGTCCTGCGTTGGTCGGGCCAGCAGCAGACGACGCCCGCCGGCTGAACGCGGCGCCAGCCCCGCCGACCGCGTGTGGACGGCGGAGCGGGCGCCTCCCGACACGACCGGCGCTATCCCGAGTACACGGTCAGCTCGGCCACCGACCACCAACTGCTCGCCGAACCTGTCTGCACCACCTTGATGTATCGGGCGTCGCGCTGCGCGAACGTCGCCAGGATCTGCGTCGCGAAGCCCTTTCCGTCGGCGACTGGACCGGTCCATGTGTTGCCGTCGGTGGAGAGGAACACCTCGTAGCCGCGGGCGTAGTCGCTCCCGGTGGAGAGCAGTGATAGGCCGCTGACCGGGTGGACGCCGCGCATGTCCACGGTTACGGACTGGCCGTCGGTCATCGGCGCCCCCGTCGTCCAGCGAGAGTTCCGGTCGCCGTCGAGCATCTTGGCGGGGCTGTCCCCGGTGCGCGACGCGGTGGCGGTCCAGCCGGTCCGGTCCAGGATCTCGCGGCTGCCGGCTACCTGGTAGTGCTCGTCGAGAGCGGCGCCGGCGCTGGGGTCGAACTGGTCGTACCCCCGGGCGTCGCACTGCCGGCCGGCGTTGACGCAGTGCTTCACCAGCGCGGTCAGGGTCGGGATGTCCCAGGCATTGTAGAAGTCGTAGTGGAAGGAGTAGCCGCGCCCGCTGGAGAGCCGGACCTTCGACATGTCCCCGCTGACCGGAAAGGCCATCTTGAACTCGATCATCGGTACCGCCACCGGATGGTCCACCGGGCAGACCTCGTCGACCGGGTACACGATGTGACTCTTGTGGTCGGGGGTGTCCAGGTGCAGGCCGTCCCAGCAGCTCGGCGCCTGCATCCGGATGTTCAGCTGGGTACCCGCCGGGCAGCTGGCGGGGAAGTCGACGTTCTCGTAGCTGTCGCCGCACTCCCAGCCTTTCTGGTAGGCGGGTGAGGACTCGAACTGCGCCGCCGTGGTGGTCGGGCTGCCGACGAGAAAGCGCAGACCGACCGGGAACGGGCGCACACTCGTGTAGTCACGCACGCCGCTTTTGTAGTAGATCACCTGCGGGCCGTCGGGCAGCACGGGCGTGTCTCCGTTGTAGACGGTCGGCATCCAGTACCCCGACTTGTCGCCTGGCACCACGCACATCGTGTTTCCGTCCAGGAGCGATGCCGTGGTGCTCGCCGCATTCGTCGTCGTGTTACCCATGAACGTGTGGTCGTGCGAGGCACCCGCTCGGTTCGGGAAGACGATCGGGTCGTCCGGCAAGCGGTGGCTCGGCGCGCAGTTGGCCTGGAACTCCCGGTGTTCCTTCCGCGGCGGCCTCGCCGTCGACGGCACCACCCCGGTCACCGGCTGATCGGCCATCACGTACCCGCCGCCCTCGCCGGACCCATGCCCCGGGTGCGACATGCTCGGGCTCGGCTTGGGGAGCGTGGACGGCTCTGTGGAGGGACTGGTCCCGGGCGTCGAGGTCGGCCCGGCCGTCGGGGCGGGTTCGAGCCGCGTCCCGTACACCTGGAACTCCCAGAGCGAGAACCCGTACCCGGTGGCCCGCTTCGTTCCGTGCACCCGCACGAACCGGCCCTCACCGCTGACGTCCAGCTCCTGCTCGCCGCCGGTGCCCGCGGTGGTGCGGTAGACCGAGTTCCAGGTGGCTCCCTCCGGCGACACCTGGATCTCGAACGCCGTGGCGTAGGCGCGCTCCCAACGCAGCACGACGCGGTCGACGCGCGCCTGCGCACCGAGGTCGACACGTAGCCACTGCGCGTCCTGGAACGCGCTGGACCAACGGGTCCGGTCGTCACCGTCGACCGCACGCGCGGCGGACCAGGATGCGCCCTCTACAGAGGACGCGCTGGCCGGTTTGCCTTGGGACAGTGGGGTTTCCTCGGCACCAGCCAGTCGAAGTGGCCCGATCGCGGTCCACGACGTCACCGCGGCGGTCAGAGCGACGATCGCCGCCACAATGGAGTACCGCAGGCGCTGGCGACGCCTTGGGCCGGACGGAGGTAGGACTCGGGTGAGCATCGAGCCTCCACAAGGGATCAAGGATCGTAGTGTCGCCGGTACGCTAACCGCGCCCGGCTCTGTGGCGAATGAAGCGAAAGACCCAGAAGGCGCCGCCAGCGGGCCCAGGTTCCAGTGCCCTGGGCCACGGCTGGGCCTTTCGACTCAGGATCGTGCGGCGGTGCGCGGTCTACTGTCTCGCCATGCACACGGCTAATGCGGAACACCCTGGCCGGGGTCGGCCCGGGGCCTGGCGGCTGGCCGGCGCCGCGGCGCTGGCGTCCCTAATTAGCCTCGATGGGACTATCGCGGTCACCCAGCGCCTACATCTCGGCGAACTCCACATGGGTCGGCCTCATGAGATCATTGAACTCCGAATACACCGTGCCGTCGGGATCGGTTGACGACAGGATGACGGTGCCTTCGCCGCTGCCGCTGAAGATGGTCGAGGAACCATCGGAGAGGTCGAGACGTGTTGTGCCGTCGGCGTGGTAGGTGTAGTCGCCTGAGTTTCCGTCGGGAAACTGCACATGGCCCGGCCGGTTCTCTGCGTCGAATTCCGTGTAGACCGTGCCGTCGGGATCGGTCGATGACAGGATGACGGTGTCTTCGCCGCTGCCGCTGAAGATGGTCGAGGAACCATCGGACAGGTCAAGACGCGCCGTACCATCGGAGAAGTAGGTGTACTCACCCGAGAGTGCCATGATCCGCTCCTGGTCTCGCTGCCAGATCCGCTATTGGTTGAATGGGATTCAGGCCTCGGTGGCCTCGGGAGAAAGGGTCCGAACCGCCGACCGAAATCCAGCGGCGCCCGCGCGGTGAATACCGCCGCGGGCCAAAGCGCCCGGCGCGGCGACGGGACTGCTGCGGTCGGGCGGCGAGCCGGCTGCACGGCCTTCGGGGTCGGTGCGAGCCTGAGAGATCTCGGTGCTGGCGGTAGCCGCCGGGACGCCACCGAAAGGTGACCCCGGAGGTCGCGGACGGGGGGCCGCGCCCCGTGTCGGATCGGGCGAAACGACGCATACGAGTTGAGCGATGTCATGAGGGGAAACCCTTACGTGGTATGGGGCGGCGAGGCTGATCCGCGCCGGGCGCCTCGCCGCACGCTATCGCCTTGACGCGCGCGCACTCCAGATCCTCATTCGGGGGGCACGCCCACGTTCCACAGTTGGGGACGGCAGTTCCAGTGAGGCTTCGCCTCGGACCGCCCAGTCGGGTGACTGGCCTGGCCTTTCCCGTCGCGGTGGTTGCATCCTCGCATTCATAACCGTGGTTGTGATGGGCGGGCGGTCATGGGCACGCGTGTGGTGACGGTCAACGATGTCCTGGACGGTCATGTTGCGCTGGATATCCAGTGCCTGGACCGGATCTACCTCAACGCGTACGTGCTGAAGTTGCAGACCAGTGCGCAGGTGGTGGCGTTCCTGTCCGGGCACCTGGGCTACCCGTTCCCGTCGCCTGTGCTGTTCAACAAGATCGGGCAACGGTTCCGGCAGGCGGTGGCGGCCTACGCCGAGGCCAACGACATCCCATGGATCAAGTTCGGCAAGGACGACGACAAGCTCGCCACCATGAGCCCGCACCTGCGCCGCCAGGCCGTCACCGGCCGCTCGGGGGTGGCCGCGATCGGGGTGGGCCAGGAGTTCCAGCGGGTGTGGACGGCCACCGAGGGCAAGACGTCCACCGGCACTCCGCGGTGGTCGTTCTACAAGGCCGACCGCAGGGTGACCTGCTACTACTTCTTGAGGCCTTCGGTCCGGCGTTCATCAAGGTGCGCCTACTTCCCCTACCCGGGCAAGATCTGGATCAACGGGCACGAGTGGGCCAAACGGCAGGCCACCAAGGCCGGCATCGCCTACACCGAGCTGTCCAACGGGTTGCAACCGGATCGGTCACAGCGAAGATGCCAGCCACGACGCCGACCAGTACAGGCACCGGCAGTTCCAGGGTCGAGTCAGGGGGAGGGAGTACCGGCATCCTTGAGGCCAACTCGCCGAGCGACCCCGACGGATCAGGAGGTGATCGGCAAGTCGCCTGACACGCCGATCCACACCTCACCGATGAGTTTGACCGGCACGCCGAGTCTTACCCAGCACAACGAACCTACGGAAAGGTCAATCCAGTGATCGAGCTGAACGCGGAACACGCCCGGCGAGGGATTGTCGAGTACACCCGGCGTTTGGCGGGATCAGCCGCCGCGGTCGGACCTGACGCCGTCGTGCCGACAGCCCCGGAGTGGACCATCACTGACCTGGTCGAGCATGTGGGTCAGACCCAGCACTGGGTGGCGGAGATCATCGAGCGGCGCATCACCGACCCCACGCAGTTGCCCACGGAGATGGCCGTACTCCCCACAGACCCCCGCGAGTGGCGGGCGTGGCTGTCGCAGTCCGCGCAGCGGGTCGCGAACGCCTGCTCCGATGACGCGCTCGACGCGCCGGTGTTCAACGCCGCGGGGGACGAGCGGTCTGGGACGCGATTCTGGATGTCCACCGTCCTCAACGAGACGGTCGTCCACGGCTTTGACGCGGCCAACGCGGCGCACCGACCGGCCGACATCGACGCCGACATCGCAGCCGCGCTCATCAGCAACCACCTCGCGATGCTCACCTCCCCCACGTGGGAGACGCGGCGGTCCGAGTCCGCCCGCGCCATCCGGGGCACCGGGCAGACCCTGCAATGGCTGGCCACCGACACCGCGGGCGCTTGGTTCGTCGAACGGCGGCCTGACGGGGCGAGGTGGCAGCCCGGAACCCAGCAGGCCGACGTGACGGTGACCGGCCCGGCAGGATCGCTGCTGATGATCCTGACCCGACGACTCCCTCTAACCGGCCGCGAAACCACCGACATCAGCGTCGACGGCGACACCGACCTCGCCCAGCACTGGCTCGACAACACCGCCCACGTCAGCGACTGAGCGGCACAGAGACGCCCACCGCCATGACAGCGGTGAAGCAACGTTCGCCCCAACGATCCGCGGCCGTCTGGGCGGGCTCGTTGGGCAGCGGTTGGGCGGAACAATCCGGCCCAGGACGCTGACGTCCTGGGCCGGAGTAGTGCCGCGGCTGTCGGTCTCGCTGGTCAGGCGATGTTGATGTCGCTGCACCACATGTAGGTCTGGTCCATGTGCGACGCCTTCCAGATCACGAAGAGGACGTGGTTTCCGGTGCGTCCAGAGACCGAGACGTTGAACGAGATGTTCTGCGCCGGCGCGTAGCGCCCGGTCGTCGTGATCAGGTCGAGGTTGCCCCACCCGAGGCGCTGTGTGGAAGGGTTGAACCCCTGCTTGGTGACATAGACCCGGAAGTAGTCAGCACCGTGGCTGGCCTGGTCGTACAGCTGAACCGTGAAGCTGCGGCCGACGGTGGTCGTCTTCCACGCTCCGGGCTGGTTCAGCGTGTCGTTCCTGGAGAGGGCGTTGCTGCACAGCTGTCCGTCCGGGGTACGGGCCTGGTACTGGCCGGCGAGGCCGTCCCGCAGCGCGCTCATCCAGTTCCACATGGTGTCGGGGTTGGCCTGGAACGCCCGCCAGCACATGGGGTCTTGCTGCTGCATGGCCGGGTTTGTGTGCTGGTTGCCCCAGGTCTTCCAGCACTGGTAGGCGCGACTTGCCGGGTTGATGATCGTGCCGTGAGCCTGGGCCGCGCCGGTCCAGGGCAGCATGCCGACCACCATGGCGAACAGCAGGACGAGCACTCGGAGGGGGTGACGGGCGGCTGACCGGGACCGTCCGCCGGATTGATCGGGCTGGTGGGAACGCACTGTTCTCCTCCGTTCCTCGGCACTAAGGATCAGTATGGGAGCGCTTCCGACCACTATTACATCCATGAACTTAAATATCAATACTGATCTATCTTTGGTCCGATGTGGATCGAGTTGACCGGAGTCGCCGTCGAGTGCGGAGCCCGGAGTGGTGCATCACCCCACCGGATGGCGAGGTCGCTGGCAGCATTGACTGCTGGCGATCCTTCGTCCGCTCATGCTCGCCGCCGTCGCCGTTTGGGAGTGCGACGATCGCACCAGGCGCGACGCGGACGTCCGGCCAAGCCGCACGCCGAAAGGCCTACGCCGAGCCTGGTCTGTGCGCCGAGATCCGCAGCCGCGGCATCACGGCTGGTTCGCAGCTGCCAGAGGTGGGCCGTGAGGGCGGCCGGATGGGTGCGGGTACGACCGCCTCATCCGGCCGCCCAGCGTGGTCAGAGCCCGGCCGCGGCGTCGTACCGGCGGCGCAGGTCGGCCATCTCCGAGTCGGCCAGCGCCTCCTTGAGCGCCAGCTCCGCGTACTTCTCCGGGAACATCTCCCGCAGCCGGTCGACGAACATGACGTCGGCAGTCGCCTCGACCACCTGGATGCCCGGAGGGTCGGTGGACATGTCCATGATCACCGGTCCGGCCAGCTTGACCGCCACGTCCCAGGGGCGCTTCTGCTCGGCGACCCCGCAGAGGTGGAAGCCGTAGGCCGTCCGCACGTCGGCGAGCGCGGTGACCTCGGCCGGCTCGTAGCCGTAGACGCGGACCCCGCAGACCACCGCCGGCTGCTCCTCGGTGGTCACCTGCTGGACATTGTGTCCGGCGTGGTTGTGTTGTCCCGGGTCCGCCTTTTCGAGCACGGAACGCATCCGGGTCAGAACCTGTGCTTGCAGATCCGCCGGCTCCGCCTCCGAGCCGGCCGGGTTGACCAGTGCGACCACGCCGGCCGACACCGCCAGCAGGATCACCGCCACCCACACAAAGCGGTTTCGGTACCACCCCGCGAAACTCTCCCGGGAAATCATGATCGCTTCTCACCTCGTCGCCGGTTCTGGTGCGCTGGCAGACCGCATCGGACGCCCCGGTGTGCCAGACGTCGAGCGCGTCGGACGTCGCGGGGACACGTGCCGGGGGACACGTACGGCGGGCGGGGATAGCTGCCCGGGGATATGCGCCCGTCGTCGTGGAGGTGGCCCGGCGATGCGGCGCGCGAGCGTCTGCCAAAGCGGCGCGCTGCCGGCACTGCGTTGCTCCCGTGCTGGCCGTTCCCAGCACGGTTGCCCCCGTGCTGCGGCGATATGAGCCATTCCAGCACGCCTGGTCCGTTCCGGCAATATCGACAACCCTCAACATATTTCGGGCCGGTCGCCCGCCGGCGCACCAGTCGTGAAACTACGGAACGTAGTCGATGAGATCATCGGGACCGGGTCGGTAACGCGATCCCGCGGAGGTATCCAGGCTTCCCGGCAGAGTCCCACCAGCCAGCCGAAGCGCTCGGGATCACTCGTGTGGCCGGTACTTCCTCGTGAACCGCACACCGTTGAAGGTATGGGTGCAGCACGAGCAGAAGGGTTCCATGCTGTGCGGGCCAAGCTCGGGGTTGACCGCCTGTAAACGGTTGTCGGCGTCTACGTAGAGGCCGTCACCAGGCTACGGGACGCCATGCCTCCCGCGGACCCACTACGGTGGTGGCATGGGAGCGCTGAAGCCGTGGCACCTCGCCCTAGCCTGCTGTCTACTCACGACGATCGTCGTGGTTGTCGGGATGGTCTGGGCGGCGATGCGCGGCCGATAGGGACGTCCGGCCACGCGGTAGCTGCGCACCGCGGTCGGGGCTGGTGACGGTCTCGATGTGGCGCGCGGCGACGCGTCCACACAGGACGCCTGACAAAGCCGGCAGAGCTTGAGCGCCGTCGACCGGTCCAGCGAAATCGTGCCGCCCGCGTCGCAGGCCGAGTCGTTCCTCGTGCTGCACTACCGAGTGCGAGACCCGCGCTACGGAGGGAGCGACGCGAGTGCGTATTGGTGTGGCCGGTACTCACGGAATCGGCAAGACGACACTCGTCGAGGATCTGTCGACGCGCAATCCTGACCATGTGAGCGTCGCGGAGCCGTACGTCCTGCTCGAAGACCAGGGCTACGAGTTCGGCTATCCGCCGTCGCCAAGTGAATACATGGTGCAGTTCAAGGCTTCCCTTCGGCTGTTCCGGCGACCAGCACCGAAGGCCATCTTCGATCGCACGCCGCTGGACTTCGTGGCTTACCTGCGCGCGTCAGGTGGCGAGCTGGAGTCAGACGCGGACGTGGAGGCGCTCCGTTCGGCGCTGACGAGCCTGGATCTGCTCGTCGTCATCCCGATAACGACCGACACCGAGCGGTCGCTGCCCCCGGCCGACTTCGCCGAGCTGCGCAAAGCGATGAACGATGCCCTGCTGGATCTCGTCTACGACGACAGCCTCGAGGTGCTTGGCGGCGTCAACCTGATCGAGCTGGACTGCCCTCTCGGCCGGCGGACGGAGCAGGTGTCCAAGGCCCTGACGCGGCTCGCTTGAGACCATCCGGCGTCCACAGTGGCGTCGTGCGGATGTCGCGGATAGAACCGCTGAAACATGGTCAAGCGCCGGCGATCCATCCTATTTGGACGAAGTCGGTTGTGGGCGGGTCCAACCGTTTCGTCGGCGTCGACGGTGTCCCCGAGCCGACAGTGTTCCCGGCGGCGCGTCTGTACCGTGTGGCTTCCGAACGTCACACTCGCGTGCCACACCGGTAAGCCATCTGTCAGCGCTCCACGAGAGAGTAGGAAGCTGCTGTGTCGTCGTTTGGCGTGGTCATACCGTCGCATGGCGGCAGCAATACCCTTCATCGCAGCGTGATGTCGCTGGCGGCGCAGCGTTTCGACGGTGATCTCACCGTGGTCGTCGCGGTGAACGATGACCGGCCCGACAGCCTGGCCGTCGCCGAACTGCTCGCACCGGTGTTGCGGGGCGTCGGTGTCGAATGCACCGTCGTGCACACGGCGCCGGGGCGAGCGGCGGCGCTGAGTGCCGCGGATCGGTTTCTGCCCCGCGCACCGCGGCTGTATCTGGACCAGGACGCCGCGTTGTCCACACACGCGGTGGCCGATCTGGCGGCCGTGCTCCAGCCTGGCACCGGCGTGCACTTCGCCGCGCCGGCAGTGCGGTTCGCCGCGTGTCGCAGTGCGGTCTCGCGGGCCTACTTCCAGGCATGGAGTCGGTTGCCCTATGTCCAACTCTCCCCGGTGGCCTGCGGCGCCTACGCGGTCTCGGCCGCCGGGCGGGGACGCTGGGGCGACCTTCCCGCCATCCACTCCGACGACAAGTGGGTCCGCTGGCACTTCGCACCGCACGAGCGCAGGGTCGTTGGCACGTCGACCTACGAGGTGCTGCCGCCGGACGGCATCGAAGACCTGGTCCGCGCCCGCCTGCGGTACCGGCGCGGCAACCGGGAACTGCGGGCGCTCGCACAGGTGCCCGCGCACGCCGACGACGACCGCCGCTACCAACATTTGGTACGCCGCATGGTGATGAGGCCGGCGGCGTGGTCGCCGGCGTTGGTGATGGTGGCCGTGCACGCCGCGGTCGCGGTGCTGGACCATCAGCCCCGGCGCGGTCCCGCGTGACGAGCCGGCTCGACGTCGTCGTGCCGGCCCACGACGAGCGGATGCTCGTCGGCGCCTGCTTGCGCGCGCTGCTGTGCGACGCGGGCGAGATCGACCTCCGGATCGTGGTGGTCGCCAACGGTTGCACCGACGACACCGCCGACGTGGTCCGGGCCGTCGCCGCGGCCGGATCACAGCCGGGACGCGAGGTGGTCCTCGTCGAGACCGCGACGGCGGACAAGGCCCACGCGCTGAACGCCGCCGACGTCCACCGCCGGGGCTGTTCGGTGGTGTATCTCGACGCGGACACGGTGCTGACCCCGGGGACGCTGCGCGCGCTGGCCGAGGCCCTCGACGGCGTACCGGCACCGCGGCTGGCCGGTCCACGGCCGCAACTGGTGCGTCCCGACGGTCGGCTGTCGCGGGACTTCGGGGCCGTGTGGTCCGAACTGCCGGCCGTCGCCGGACAGGTCATCGGCGCCGGATGCTACGCGGTGAACCCGGCCGGCCGGGCTCGCTGGTCGCACTTCCCACCGGTGACCGCCGACGACGCGTTCGTGCGGTCGCGGTTCAGCCGGGACGAGCAGACCGTACCGGCGAACGGGTCCTACCTTCTCGTCCTGCCGAACGGCTGGGAACTCGTGCGCGTGGTACGCCGGTGGCGCGACGGCAACGCCGAACTGGCCCGTTCACCGTCGGCCGGTGCGGGCCGCAACCTGCGTGCCGTCCTGAGCCGGCCCGCGTTGTGGCCGCACCTGCCCGGCTTCGCGTTCGTGACGGCCGCGAGCCGGCTCGCCGGACCGGCCCGCTGGCACCGCGCCGAGGGTCCTCGCGCCATGGCTGGTACGGCCTCCGCCGGTGTACCGCCGACGGTGGAGGCGATCGTCGTCGCGCACCGCGGCCGGGCCACCATCGACCGCTGCCTCGCGAGCCTGAGGTCCGCATGGGCGTCCCTGGCTGTCACGGTCGTCGACAACGCCTGCCCGGACAAGACCGCCGACCACGTGTCTGCGGCGCATCCCGGCGTCGCGCTCGTCCGCCACGACCGCAACCTCGGCTTCGCCGCGGCCGTGAACAGGGCCGCCGCGGCCGGCGGCAGCGACTACCTGCTGCTGGTGCACCCCGAGGTGGATCTCGAAAACGGAGCCGTCGACGAGCTTCTCGCACTGGCGACAAGGTTTCCGGCGGCCGGGCTCTACGGCGGTCGCGAGGTGGACGGGGCCGGTGACCGGCGGCGCGGCGACGTGCGGCCCGTACCCGTTCTCACCGCGGGGGTCCTGCTCGTCGACCGGGCACTGTGGCGACGCCTCGACGGTTTCGACGAGCGGCATCTCCACCACGGCGAGGACGTGGACCTGTGTGCGCGCGCCCGGCGGCTCGGCGCACGGCCGATGCGCACGCCGGCGGCCCAGTACCGACATCGTCTGGGCGGCCGTGTGGCGACGACGGCGCTCCTCAGTGGACTCACCGACGATACGAGGTCGCGGTGAGGCGATGCGCCGCCGGCTCGAACGGGCGTCAGCGAGTGGCCTGCGGATGGACCTCGGACAGGTGAATGGGCATGCTGGTGACGACGACACCGGGCAGGCGGCGCAGGGCCCTGCGGAGACGACGCTCGATCTGTGAGTGCAGAAACCTCTGCCAGGGACGATTGACCACCACCTCCGGTATGACCACCGTGAGCGTGATGTCGGGCTGCCTCTCACGTAGCTGGGCGATGTACTGCGCCAGAGGTTCGAGGATCTCGCGGTGCGGCGATACCACGGTCTCCAGCCGGACGTGGTCACCCCAGGCCGTCCATTCGTCGCGGAGCCGGTCGGCTTCCTGATCTTCTGGGCTGACGTGCACGGCGAGTGCCGGCTGGCCGAGCGACACCACGTAGGCGAGGGCGCGCAGGGCCGCCTGGTCGAACCGGGCGACCGGGACGACGAGCAGGTGGTGTACGCGTTGCGGCAGGAACTCTTGTGCCATCTCGCGCTCGCTTCTCTCCGCGGAGGTCAACTGTGTGGGCGTGGGGTGCAGGGACACGGCCTGCCGTACCCGGTCGTAGTGCCGCCGTATGCCCAGGCACAGCAGCACCAGCGTCGGCACGGCGACCACCACGACCCAGGCGCCTGAGGCGAATTTCGTGATCGCGGCGGTCACCAGCACGATCGCCGAGAGCGTCGCGCCGAGCGCGTTGATCGCGGCCCGGCGCCGCCAGCCCGACCCGCGGTGACGCCGCCAGTGGTTCACCATGCCGACCTGCGAGAGCGTGAACGCCAGGAAGACACCGACCGCGAAGAGCGGGATCAGCGCCTGCGTCCGGCCCCGGAACGCGGTGAGGATCACGGCGGCGGCCACCGAGAGGGCCACCAGGCCGTTGGTGAGGGCCAGCCGGTCGCCCATGTGCAGAAACCGGCGTGGGACGTAGGCGTCGCGGGCCATGTAGTACAGCAGGCGGGGCAGGTCGTTGTACGCGGTGTTCGCGGCCAGCAGCAGGACCAGCGCGGTGGCGGCCTGGATGATCGGGTACCACGGCCCGTGGGGGAAGGTGCGGTGGGCGAGCTGGGAGAGCAGGGTCTCGTTCGCTCGCGGGACCAGGCCGTTGAGGTGGGTCAGGAGCATCAGGCCCACGAAGAGGAGGATCAGGATGCTGATCATCCAGGTGAGCAGCGTGCGGGCGTTGCGCCACTCGACGGGGCGGAGGGCCGGTATGGCGTTGGACACCGCCTCGATGCCGGTCATCGAGGTGGCGCCGGAGGCGAAGGCGCGCGCGATCAGCAGCACGCTGATCGCCTCTGTCGCGGGCACCGGCGGTGGCGGGATCACTGTGAATCCGCGCGCCACGGCCTGCCCGAGCCCGAAAAGGGTCATCCCCCCGATCGCGACCAGGAACAGGTAGGTGGGGGCGGCGAAGATGTTTCCGGCGACGCGGATCCCACGCAGGTTGCCGGCGAGCAGGGCGGCGATGACCGCCAAAGACAGCGGTACGGACAGCGGATTCAGCGCCGGCAGGGCCGACGTGATCGCGGCGATTCCCGCCGCCACCGACACGGACACGGTCAGGACGTAGTCGAGGATGAGACCGACCGCCGCGGTCAGCCCGGCCCGGGGACCGATGCTGTCGCTGGCCACCAGGTAGGAGCCGGCGCCGTGCGGGTAGGCGCGCACGGTCTGCCGGTACGAAGCGCCGACCGCCAGCATCAACACCACCAGCGCCGCGGCGATCGGCAAGGAGAGCCCGAGGGCCGCACTGCCGGCGAGGACCAGGATCGTCAGCAACGCCTCCGGCCCGTACGCCACCGACGACAGCAGGTCGGACGAGAGGACCGGCAGCGCGATCAGCTTGCGCATCCGTTCCCGCAGCATTGACATGCTGGACAGGGGCGGCCCGAGCAGCACGCGACGCACCCGGAGAGCAAACCGGCCCCGGGACGTGTCCGGCCGCTCCGCCGCCGGCGTCGCGGTGAGCTCACCAGGTTGGTCCGGCCGGAACGCCTCGTCCGGCCCCCGGGCGCGGGCAGCGCCCGGCCTGGACGGGCGAAGCTCGGGATCCACCGGCAGCGCCCGCGCCGGCTTCTCGACCCGCCACTGCTCACCGAGCCGGCGCAGCGTCTCGATGTCCTGCGCCGACAGGGGAGGGAACTCGGCGGACGGGCTCAGGGACGTCGTCGGCCGGACCTGGCCCGCACCGTCCCGCTCCTTGCCCAACGCCCGCTCCTACCAGCTCGACACCGGCCAGCCGTACCGACGATCCCAGGAACGGCCGGCCCGGCGGCGGTGAACGGGCGCATTGGTGCCACCCTTCGCGTGGCTGTCGAACGAGCGGTCAGGCGTTCGCGCGCAGGCGATCGACCGCCGTGGCGACTAGTTCCCGGACGTACTGTTCGTCGCCGCTGGCGGATTCCCAGCCAAGGTTGGCCACGACGGTGATGTGGTCGCCCACGCGGGCCACCGCGACCGGGACGGTGGTGACCACGTTGGCGTCACCGTAGTCGAACCGTTCGGATATCCGCAGGAGCATCGACTCGTCACCGGCGACACCGGTGCCCACCGTCCGCCATTCCCGCTGTCCGCGCTGGAGGCCGCCCGGACAGCGTTCCACGGCCGCGGCGATGTCGGCGAAGGCATCGGCCGCGTGGCCGGGATGCAGACCGACGTACTGGATCACTATCGACGGGGTCTGGCCCGCTCCCGGGCTGACCTGCGCGCGCATCGCGACGGCCGCGGTCCGGGTGGCGTCGCTGGGATACCGCGCCTCGCACGGCCGCGCCGGCCGTAGGTGCGCACTCTGGCCCTCCGGCAACGGCTCCAGCGGTGAGTCGCCCAGGTCCGCCGGTTGGAGCAGGGCCGACGAGTCGATCACCCGCTGCGCGGTCGCCGACGGCGACGCTGTCGCAGCCGCTGATGTGGTGGGCGCCGGCGTCGAGGGGACAGCCGAGGTGGCGGGACCCGCGGCGTTGTCGGTGGAGCAGGCGACCGCCGGGCTCACCAACACGACCACGACGACGAGAGCCAGCAGCCGGGCGCCGCGCATCACATCCCCCAAAAATGAGTACCTGCCCTGCGGTTCGATTGCCCCACCTGCTCAATCGACAAACATCACACACGTCGCGGACGCTGCCTGGCGACTGCGGCGGAGGACTTCGTGGAACCGCTCGTTTGCACGAGGCAGCGCGGGGAACACAGCCCGCATGGCGTTGCGGATGATGCTGGACCGGCTGGAGATGGCCGAGCGGCTGGACCGAATCGGCGATCCGTTGCAGCGCGGCGTGCAGGCCGTGCTGCGCGGGCGGATACGCGATGCCCTGCACGGCGTGTGGCTGGGACATCCGTTGCATCCTGCCCTCGTGCAGTTACCCGTGGGCGCGTGGCTGAGCGCCGCCGTGGTCGATGCCGTTCCTGGTGGCAACGGCCCCGCGACCGTGCTCACGGGCATCGGTACCGCCGGTGCCCTGCCGGCCGCGGTCGCGGGCCTCAACGACTGGGCGTCCCTCTCCCGTGAGCAGCGCCGGATCGGGCTCGTCCACGCCTCCGCGAACCTGATCGCGGTCGGCCTCTACACCGGCTCCCTGATGGCCCGGCTCACCGGCAACCACCGGCTCGGGCGGCGGTTGGCCTACGCCGGGCTGACCACCGCCAGCGTCGGCGCCTACCTCGGCGGCCACCTGAGCTACCGGCAGGCAGCCGCTGTGAACCAGGCCGAGACGTTCCTGCGCCAGATTCCCGAAGGCTGGCAGGACGTGTGCGCGCAGGAGGCACTCGCCGACGGACAGCCGTTGAGTGCCCGGATCGGCGACGTGCCGGTGCTTGTCACGCGTACCGACGGCGCGGTGACCGCGATGATCGGACACTGCGGCCACCAGACCGGCCCGCTCGCCGAGGGCGAGCTGGTCAATGTGGACGGCGCTGACTGCCTGGTATGCCCCTGGCACGGCAGCACCTTCCGGCTCGCCGACGGCGTGGTCGTGCACGGCCCGGCCGCCACCGACCAGCCGCTGCTGCGGACCCGCGAGATCGGCGGGCGCATCCAGGTGGCCCTGCCCTAGCACGCCGTGCCGCTCGCGGCGAGTCACAGGGCGGCGCGGCTGGCGTCGGCGAACGACGTGGGCGGGCGTCCGATGAGCCGTTCGAGGTCGTTCCCCTCCACATGGAGGTAGCCTCGGGCGACGCCGCGGTCGCCATCGGCGATGAGTTCGGCGGCGGACTGGGGCGTCCCCGCGGCGACGAGAAACTCGATGTATTTGTCGACCGGCAGATCGGTGTAGGTGATCCGCTTTCCGGTCTGCCGCGATATCTCGGCGGCGAGTTCCGTCATCGTGAACGGCGGGCCGCCCAGCTCGTACACCTGATTCGCGTGACTGCCGGTGGTGAGCGCCGCCGCGGCGGCCTCGGCGAAGTCAGCGCGCGTTGCGGCACTGACCTTGCCGTCGCCGGCCGCACCGGTGATCCCATGCTCCAGGTAGGTCGGCAGCTGGGAGGTGTAGTTCTCGAGGTACCAGCTGTTGCGCAGGAAGATGTGCGGCAGCCCGGAATTGGTGATGTCGTGCTCGGTGGCCTCGTGCTCGGCGGCGAGCATCATCGTCGAGCTGTCGGCGTTGGAAATGCTGGTGTACGCGATCAGCCCGACACCAACCTCCTTCGCCGCGCTGACGACGTTGCGGTGCTGCCGCACGCGTTTGCCAGTTTCACTGCCGGAGACGAACATCAGCGCGTCGGTATCGGCGAACGCCCGGCGCAGCGACTCGACGTCGTCATACTCCACGGGTACGACAGCGACGCCTCGATCACTCAGGTCGGTGGCCTTGGCGACATTTCGCCCGAGCGCGGTGATCTGATCGGACGGGACGCCTCGGCGCAGCAACGACTCCACGATAAGGCGCCCGAGGTGACCGGTGGCCCCGGTGACCGTGATAGACATGGGAACTCCTCAACAATCCTCACCAACACTCCACCTCCGCGCTACCCGCGGATGGAGTAAACATGCGGCGCCGAATTCGCGACGAGAACGTCCGGTTTTCCGACGGTGGCCTTGGGTAACCATCCAACAACGCAGGGAGAATCCGCCGCGAGACGCGGCAGCAGAATGGAGGGATTCGAGATGGGTAATCGCGATGAGCTTCACGATCTGCGTCAACGCGCCCATGAGGCTGGCATCCAGGGCAGCTCGAGGATGAGCGGTAGCGAGCTGCGACAGGCGTTGCAGAAGGTCGGCAAGGGAGCCGAGCCGATGACGGCCAAGCGGCAGGTCAAGGGCTGGCAGTAAGCCGGTTGCCGCGCGTGATTCGGAGCCGTGCTCGTTTTTCGAGCACGGCTCCGGTCGGCGCTTCGGACGATGACGCGGCCATGGCGATGACGGCGCCGCCTGCGATGATGCTCATGTGGTGGCCGAGGTCGCGCATGGCGCTGTGGGGCAGGTGGCGAGAGGGAGCGGCCCTGGTCTGCCACGGCCGCCCAGGTGACGGGCCGGCAGCCGGTGGCCCAGAAGCCCCAGGTCATCCGGCCAAACCAGGTAATCGGCTGGACCGCGGCGGTCGTCGCCGTCGTCGCGGCGACCGCTGGCAGCACGGCCGTCGACCTGCCGTGGGGCGGGCCGCTCCTGTGGCAGGTCTTCTGTGGCGCCATGATGCTGCTCCTCCTCGACGCGCTCTGGCGACACGACTTCCGTCCGCGTCTACTGTGGAACGCTGGCGGCCTGGTGCTCGTGGACCGCGACGGCGCCCACCGCTACGCCTGGTCCGACGTCCGCACCGTCAGCGCCCGCGGTAACACCATCTCGATCCGGACCCCCGAGGGCCTGCTGCAGACACACTTCGACCGGCCCTGGTGGCTCGCGCGGCTGCGCCCGTCCATCCGGGACCTGCCGGAGACAATCCAGGCGCGGCTGCGCACGGCGCACGAGGCCGCGGTGGCCGGGTCTGCCGAGGAACCACCGCCCGCACCGCGCGTGCGCCGGCCCGTGGCCCTCTACCTGCTGGCGGCAGCCGGCCTCCTGGCGATCGTGGGCACCACCATCCTGACCTGACCTGTACGGGCGAGGGCGGTCTGCGGGTCTAGGACGTGCGGTTGCGCCAGAAGGGTCGGATGCGGAGGCCGTGGTAGCCGAGTGCCAGCGCGAGTCCGTAGGTCGCGAGGCCCGGGAGGAGCATTGCCGGTGGGCGCCAACCCAGGTAGAGGCCGACCAGCAGCGTGACCCACGCTGCCGCGCCCGCCGCGAAGAGGGCCCACCAGAGCCGATCTCGCTGCCTCATGGCGGAAGCGTACGCCAGTTATCTGCCGCGCCGAACCACACTTACCGGCGAAACTGTTCGCTGGGGCTGTCGATTCCGGATCGGGTCGCTCGTCGGAGGGGTGAAGACGACCTTCCGGAGGAGAACTCGATGGAAACGACCAGGGCGACCCGCCGAGAGTGGCTCGGGCTGGCCACGCTCGCACTGCCCACCCTGCTGCTGTCCGTGGACGTCAGCGTGCTGTACCTGGCACTGCCGCACCTGAGCGACGACCTGGGCGTGGACGCCACCGAACAGCTGTGGATCCTCGACATCTACTCGTTCATGCTGGCCGGGTTCCTGGTCACCATGGGTACGCTCGGGGACCGGGTCGGTCGGCGAAGGCTGCTGCTGATCGGGGCCGCCGCCTTCGGCGTCATGTCGGTGGTGGCGGCCTACGCGTCGAGCCCCGCCATGCTCATCGCATCCCGCGCGCTGCTCGGCATCGCCGGCGCGACCCTGATGCCCTCGACGATGGCGCTGATCCGGAACATGTTCCGTGACCCCAAGCAGATGGCGACCGCGATCGGGATCTGGTTCAGCTGCTTCATGGGCGGCATGGTCCTCGGGCCGCTGGTCGGCGGGGCGCTGCTGTCGACGTTCTGGTGGGGGTCGGCCTTCCTGCTCGGCGTCCCGTTCATGGTGCTGCTGCTCGTCGCCGGGCCGATGCTGCTGCCGGAGTACCGGGACGCCGATGCCGGCCGCCTCGACCTGGCCAGCGTGGCCTTGTCGCTGGCCGCGATCCTGCCGGTCATCTACGGCCTCAAGGAGTTCGCCCGGGAGGGCTGGCACACCACGGCGGCCGTCGCGGTCGTCATCGGGCTGCTGGCCGGTCTCGTGTTCGTACGGCGCCAGCGCCGGCTGGCCAGCCCTCTGCTCGACCTCCGGCTCTTCGCCAACGGCACGTTCTCCAGCGCGCTGGGCACCGGGCTCTGCCTCGGCATCGTCATGGCGGGCGTGACTCTCACCTCCACGCTCTACCTCCAGGCCGTACGCGGACTCACGCCGCTGCAAGCCGGGCTGTGGCTGATCCCGCAGACCGTCGCGATGGCATTCGGGCTGATGGGCGCCCCCGCCCTGGCCCGCTGGATCCGTCCCGCCCACCTCATGGCCGGCGGCCTGCTCGTGGCCGCCGCCGGCATGGTCGCGCAGACCCGGGCGGAGGCGGAGGGCGGTGTCGGTCCGGTGGTACTCGGACTGGCGCTGACCAGCCTCGGCATCGCCCCCACGATGGCGCTGACGATGAACCTGATCCTCGGCTCAGTGCCGCCGCAGAAGGCCGGCTCGGCCGCCTCGCTGTCGGAGACCAGCGGCGAGTTCGGCGTCGCGCTCGGTGTGGCCGCGTTGGGCAGTCTCGCCACGTTCGTCTATCGCTCGCAGCTCGCGGTGCCGTCGGGCACGCCCGTCACCGCGGAGCAGGCCGCCCGCCAGGGCATCACCGAGGCGACCGCCACCGCCGCCGCGTTGCCCGGCACGCTCGGTGCCGAGGTGCTGGAGGCCGCCCGCGCCGCCTTCACCGCCGGCCTGACGACCGTCGCCGGTGTCGGCGCGGCCGTCTTCGCCGGCTTCGCCATCGTGGTTGCCGTGGCCTTCCGCCGCGTCCCGCCCACCGGCGAGCCGGCGGCGGAGCAGGCCGAGGGCGCGCCGGCGAATGCCTGAAACCCTTTCGGGGTACGGTCGCGGCCGCCCGTACCCCGAAAGGGTCATCGGCGGGTCAGCCGCCGGACGAGCACCGCGAGCAGTCCGCTGATCAGGCCGACCACGAGTCCGGTGAGCAGGCTGCTGGCGCTCGTGGCGACGCGGAACACGAGTTCCTCCGTGCCCGGCGAGAGCTGACCGGCGAGGTTGCCACCGAGGCTCGGCGGATCGTCGGCGAAGACGTCCGACCAGAAGATGTTGTGCACCACCGCGAGCCCGACGCCGTAGAGGCCGCCCACGGCCAGCAGCGTCACGACCGGCGACGGGACCCGTCGGACCACCGCCACGATCAGCCAGACCAACGGCGGGCCGAAGACCAGCAGGCCCTGCACCGGCCCGGGGACGGACACGCCCGTGTCATGGATGAACACGCGGGGCATCGCCAGCGCGGCGAGCGCGGCGATCATCCAGAGCGGAAGGCCGAGGCGGAGACCCGGACGGGTCCTGGAGCGGTTCTCGGTATTCATGGATTCGACGTTAGGAGCGCGGGCGGGCCGGCCCATCCGTCGAGAAGCGTCAGCCGGGTCGCTCGGGAGCGGCGGTCGCTCGCCCGCGACAGCGCTGACGCTCGCGGGCGAACGCGAGGCGACGGTACCGCGTCTACCGTTGGCGGGAACAGCGCCGGGCGAAAGGGGACGGAAGGTGACAACAAGGACTCCAGGGCGCAGAGTGCCCATCGTCGGCGCCGGCATGCGCGTCACCGGCCACGACCGGCTGGCCCGCCAGTCGCGCCTGAGAGTGCGGCACGCCGGCCGGTTCGTGCCGCCGCGCGAGGCCGCCATGAAGGCGCTGCGGCCGCCGGCGCCCCGGTGATGTCACCTTTGCGCATGCCCGGCCGCCGCCGGCCCGCATACGATCCGACCATGGCCCTGAGCTGGCGTTCGTCGAGCGCCCGGTCGGTCGACATCGCGCTGTTCGTCGGCGTCACGGTCGTGCTGTCGGTCGTCGTGTCCGCGGATCAGGCCGGTTCGCGGTCGCCGGACGTCCTGGCGTACCTGTGGGCGGTCGGCCTCGGCGCACTCATGCTGATCCGCCGGTCGATGCCGCGGCTGGTGCTCGCCCTGACCGCGCTCGGCTTCTTCACCTACTACATCGCCGGGTTTCCCGCGGTCGGCGTGGCCGTGCCGATCTCGGCCGCGCTCTTCTCCGCCGCCGAGGCCGGCTACCTGCGCGCGTCGGTGGTGACGGCCGCGGTGGTGCTGGCCGCCTCGACAGCGTTCCGGCTCGCCTCGGGCCAGTCGCCGTCGTTCGTCCTGGGATATGAGCTTTCCAGCCACGCCGCGCTCATCGCCGCTGTCATCGCCCTGGGCTACAGCGTCCGCGCCCGCCGTACCCTCCAGCAGCGTACGGAGCAGGTGGTACGCCTGGTGACCCGGCAGACCGCGATGGACACCGCGGCGCACGCCCGGGAGGGTCAGCTTCTGCTGGCGCGGGAGCTGCACGACTCGATGGGCCACTCGCTGTCGGTGGCGTCGCTCTTCGCCGACGTGGCCCGCGAGGCGGATGGCACGCGTCGCGCCGAGGCCATCGATCGCGTGAAGTCGAGCGTCTCCGACGCCATGGCGCAGCTCCGGTCGACGGTCGCGCTGCTGCGCTCGACCGACGGCGAGCCACTCGCCAACCCCACGCTCCACGACCTGCACCGCCTGCTGGAGGGACCGGCGTCCGCCGGCTACGAGGTGACGTCGCGCATCGAGGAGGTCGTGGCGAGCCCGGACGTCGAGGCGTGTGTCTACCGCACCGTCCAGGAGGCGGTGACCAACACGATGCGGCATTCCAACGCGACCCACATCACGGTGACAGTGGGCGCTGAAGACGACGTGGTCGAGGCGACCGTCCACGACAACGGCACCGGCAACCGGCTCTCCCGGTTCACGCCCGGCCACGGTGTACGCGGTATGCGGGAACGGGCCGAGAAGCTGGGCGGTGCCCTGACTGTCCACACCGGACCCGACGGATGGCGCGTCCGGGCCACCCTCCCCGCGAAGGCACGACTGTGATCCGACTGATGATCGTCGACGACCAGGAGCTGGTCCGGGCAGGCCTGCGCGCACTGCTGGAGAACACCGACGACATCACCGTCGTCGGCGAGGCCGCACACGGCCGCGAGGCGCTGACCCAGGGACGCGAGCTACGCCCCGACCTGTTCCTGATGGACCTGAAGATGCCCGTCATGGACGGGATCGCCGCCACCGCCGCGATCCGCGCCGACCCCACGCTCCGGGAAACGCCGGTGCTGGTGCTGACCACCTTCGACGACCAGGACGACGTGCTCGACGCCATCCAGGCCGGCGCCAGCGGCTACCTGCTCAAGGACATGGACGCCGACGCGCTGCGCGCGGCCGTCCGCACCGCCGCGGCCGGCGAGTCACCGGTCAGCCCGGCCGTCGCCCGGCAGATGATGTCGCAGATCGCGCGCATGCCCTCGCGCCGGGTCCGCGACCAGGAGCTGGGCGCTCTCACCGACCGCGAACGCGAAATCCTCGCCCACGTCGGCCGAGGGCTCACCAACGCCGAGATCGGACAGGTGCTGTTCCTCAGCCCGGAGACCGCCCGCACCTACGTCAGCCGCCTGCTGACCAAGCTCGCGGCCCGCGACCGGGCCCAGCTCGTGGTGATCGCCCACCGCGCCGGACTGGTGGAGTGACGCCGCCACGCCCGAGTGGGCGGCGTTACCGGACGGTGCGGGCAAGCCTCGTCCGGTAACGCCATTTGCCGCCGACCCCGGTCCGGCGAGCCGGCTGCGACCCAGGTCCAGGTTCATCAGGTGACGATGCGCCGCGAGTGCTACGTGCCGTTGCGTTCCCGGTGTCCGTACTCTCGATTGGTGCGGAAGAGCCCTCGTCCTACGTCAGGGTAGGTTCGCGTTCTTCGTCATTGTCGCGATACGGACGCTAGAGTCGGTGCTCGGTGGCGTTACCCAACCGTAATTGTCGGACAATCGACGCCTTGACAGGCCGGTTAATGGCACGGTCCGCGCATCTTGCATTGGGCGCCACATCTTTCTTCGCTGAACGACGTCCGTAACCACGCTGTGGGCGCGGACGGAATCAACCTGCCCGGATTTCGAGGACGGCTGGCTGTTGACGGTGGGCTGCCCCACGGTCACGTTTTCCGCGCACACGGATTGGAGGGGTGTTTCCCGCCTGCGTAAGGGAGGGATGGCTGGCGTGGTACGAGCCGGCCTCTTTGGTGTGCCCCCATTTCATGGAAAGAGAGCTGACCGTGATCGACCCTGACCGGGCGGCAATGCCAACCTATCCACGCGTGAACAGTGATCTTCCGGGGCCGCGTTCGGCCGCGTTGCTCGAGCGACAGCATCGGCGAGAATCGAATGCCCGCACCTATCCGCGGCACCTGCCCATCGCCATCGCGAACGCGTCGGGCAGCTTCGTACGCGACGTCGACGGCAACGTGTTCATCGATTTTCTCATGGGCGCCGGTGTGCTCTCGCTCGGGCACAACCATCCGGAGTTGGTGCAGGCGGTAACGAAACAGCTCGCCCAGATCACGCACGGCCTCGACTTTCCGACGCCGGCGAAGGACGCGTTTATCGAGGCTCAGCTCTCGATGCTTCCCAGAGGTATGCGCGATCGGATGAAACTGCACTTCTGCGGCCCCACCGGAGCCAACGCGGTCGACGCCGCGATCAAGCTCTGCAAGACGGCGACCGGCCGCGGCGACCTCATCTCCTTCCAGGGCGGGTTCCACGGCAGCAGCCACGCCGCGATGGCGCTCACCGGGCTGGTGGAGCAGAAGGAGCCCGTCGCCAACGGGATGCCCGGCGTCCACTTCTTTCCCTTCTCCTACTGCTCGCGTTGCCCGCTGGGGCTCGCGCCCGACAGCTGCGCGATCAACTGCGTCGACTACCTGGAACGGTCGTTGCGGGACGCCAACGGGGGAGTCCCGCTGCCCGCGGCCGTGATCCTCGAGCTTGTCCAGGGCGAGGGCGGTGTGGTGCCGGCCAACCGGGAGTTCGTCCGCCGGGTCCGGGCACTGACCCGCGAGCTGGACATCCCGCTGATCGTCGACGAGGTGCAGACCGGTTGCGGGCGCGCCGGGACGTGGTTCGCGTTCGAGCAGTACGACATCGAACCCGACGTCATCGTCGCCTCCAAGGCGTTGAGCGGCATCGGTGCACCTGTGGCCGTCATCTTCTACGACGCCGAGTTGGACACCTGGGCCCCGGGCGCGCACACCGGCACCTTCCGCGGCAACCAGTTGGCCTTCGCGGCCGGTACGGAGACGATCAACATCTTCCGCCGCGACGACGTGCTGGGCAACGTACGCGAGCGGGGCGAGCAGATCGCCGACCGGCTCGCCAAGCTGCAACTCAATCCGTGGGTACGCGAGGTACGTGGCGTCGGCCTGATGTGGGGAATCGAGCTGGCCGATCCGCTGCTCGGGCAGCCAGCCGGTGTCCTGGCCCGCAAGGTGCAGGCGCGTGCGTTGCGGCGAGGGCTGATTCTCGAGGTCGGCGGCCGCGACGACTGCGTCATCCGCATGCTCCCCGCCCTCAACGTCTCGGCCAGCGTCGTCGACACGGCCTGCTCGATGATCGTGGATGCTATCGAGGAGTGCTGCGGATCGGCCACCTCCTCGTCCTGGGCGCCGGTGTCAAGCGCGGACGTAACGGGCGACGCCTGATGCAACAGGAAATGAACGGGGACCTGGACACCTTCGACGTCCACAACCAGATCCTCGTCTGCGCGGGGTACGACCACACGATTCGCTGGCAACCTGGGGAGCGCCTGCACCATCTCTTCGAGCAGCGGTGCGACCGGATGCAGGTGATCGGCCAGGGCGACCACCTGGCCGTCGACGCGGGCGAGGTCCGGCTCACGTACGACGAGTTGGACGCGCGGGCCAACCAGCTCGCCCGCCACCTGCTGGCGCGGGGAGTGCGGCCCGGTGACCGGATCGGTCTGCTCTTCGACCAGGCCGTGCGCTCGTACGTCGGGATGCTGGCCGTACTGAAGGTCAACGCCGCCTACGTGCCGCTGGACGTCGGGTTTCCGGCCGACCGCCTGGCGTACATCGCGCAGGACGCCGGTGCGCGCATGGTGCTGACGATGTCGCACCTGCGCGACCGGCTCGGGCACCTGGACGCGGAGCCGCTGTATGTCGACGAGGTGGACTCAGAGGTCGCCGCCGAGCCGGCGCACCGGCTCACGGACGCCGAGCGGGGGGACCCGGTCGACGATCTCTGCTACATCATCTACACCTCGGGGTCGACGGGGCGGCCGAAGGGCGTGGCGATCGAGCACGCCAGCATCGTCAACTTCCTGCGCGTCGCGGCCGAGGTCTACGGGATGCGTATGGCCGACCGCGTCTACCAGGGCATGACGATCGCCTTCGACTTCTCGGTGGAGGAGATCTGGGTCCCCTGGATGGTCGGGGCGACACTCGTGCCCAAGCCGGGCGGCGTCAGCCTGCTCGGCGCCGACCTGCACGACTTCCTGCGTACGAGGGGCGTCACCGCGCTCTGCTGCGTACCGACGCTCCTGGCCACCATCGACGATGACCTTCCCGGTCTGCGCTTCCTGCTGGTCTCTGGCGAGGCGTGCCCGCAGGACCTCGTCGCCCGGTGGCATCAGCCCGACCGCCGGTTTCTCAACGTGTACGGCCCGACCGAGACCACGGTCACGGCGACCTGGGCGCCGCTCCACCCCGACCGGCCGGTGACCCTCGGCGTCCCGCTCCCCACGTACTCCGCCGTCGTCCTCGATCCGGCCGAGGAGATGGCGCTTCCGCCCGGCGAGATGGGCGAGATCGGCATCGCGGGGATCGGGCTGTCGAGCGGTTACGTCAACCGGCAGGATCTCACCGACCGGGCGTTCGTCCGGGACTTTCTGGGGATCGACGGCAACCCCTCGGCCCGGATCTACCGCACGGGCGACCTCGGCCGCGTCAACGAGCGGGGCGAGATCGAGTATCACGGCCGCATCGACTCGCAGGTGAAGATCAGGGGCTACCGCATCGAACTGACGGAGATCGAGTCGGTGCTGATGCAGGTGCCGGGGATCGCGCAGGCGGTGGTCACCACCTACGAGCCGGAGCCGGGCGACGTGGAGCTGGCCGCCTACTACAGCCTGCGCCGCGACGCCGGCAGCCCGGACCGGGACCTCATCTACGACCAGCTACGCGACCGGCTGCCCGGCTACATGGTGCCGGCGTACCTCGAAGAGCTGGAGGTCATCCCGACCCTGCCCAGCGACAAGGCCGACCGCAAGAGCCTGCCGCCGCCGAAGAGCCGGCGCAGCCTCGCGACCCGCGCCGACCACGTCGAACCCACCACGGCCGGGGAGAAGGCCCTCGCCGAGGCGCTGGCCCACGTGCTGCGCGTCGACCGGGTATCGGCGGACGCCCACTTCTTCGACGACCTCGGCGCGAACTCGCTGTTGCTGGCCCGGTTCTGCTCCCGGGTACGGCTGCACACCGACCTGCCGTCGGTGTCGATGCAGGACGTGTACCTGAATCCGACGGTCAGGAAGCTGGCGGCCAACCTCGCCGAGGCGGCGCCCGTCCCCACCGCACCGCCGCCGACCAGGGCACGGCGTGCGCGGTCAGCGCGGTCCAGCACCGCCCAGTACGTCCTCTGTGGGGCGTTGCAGCTCACCCTGTTCGTGGTCATGGCCTGCTTCAGCGCGCTCATCCTGGTGACCGGATACGAGTGGATCGCCGACAGCAACGGACTTGTCGAGATCTACCGACGGTCGCTGGAGTTCGGCAGCGCCGCCTTCGTCCTCACGTGCACCGTTCCGATCCTGGCGAAGTGGATGCTCGTCGGTCGCTGGAAACGCCAGCGGATAGCCGTCTGGAGCCTGGCCTACTTCCGTTTCTGGGTCGTCAAGACGCTGATCCGGTCCAACCCGCTCGTCCTGTTCGTCGGGTCACCGGTCTACTCGCTGTATCTGCGGGCGCTCGGCGCGCGGATCGGCCGCGGCGTCGTGATCCTCTCCCGGAACGTGCCGGTCTGCACCGACCTGCTCACCATCGGCGAGGACACCATCATCCGGAAGGACTCGTCGTTCACGTGCTACCGGGTCCGGGCCGGCGTGATCCACACGGGATCGGTCACGTTGGGCAAGGACGTGTACGTAGGCGAGAAGACGCTGATCGACATCGAGACCTCGATGGGCGACGGCGCGCAACTCGGCAACAGCTCCTGCCTGCACACCTCCCAGGCCGTGCCGGACGGCGAGCACTGGCACGGATCGCCCGCGCAGCGGACCGAGGCGGACTACCGGACCGTCGCCCCGGCCAGGTGCGGACGGCTGAAGAGATTCACCTACGGCCTGCTCCAGGTGCTGAACGCGCTCGTCGTGTACATGCCGATCGCGGCCGGTGGCCTGGTGATCCTGCTGGTCGAGGTGCCACACCTCAACCGGCTGATCGGCCCGGACCACGATACCGTGACATCGTCATCCTTCTACTTCGACCAGGTGATCTTCTCGTCCGTGCTGTACTTCGGCGGGCTGTTCGTCGGGCTCGCCGTGGTGGTCACCGTGCCACGCCTGTTGAACCTGGCAGTGCGGCCCGGCAAGGTCTACGCGCTGTACGGCATCCACTACTGGGTCCAGCGCATGATCGCGCGCATGACCAACCGGTCGGGCTTCGTCTCGCTCTTCGGCGACAGTTCGTACATCACGCACTATTTGCGCGGTATCGGCTGGGACCTGTCCCGGGTCGAGCAGACCGGGTCCAACTTCGGCATGGCGGTGGCGCACGAGTCGCCGTTCCTGAGCAGCGTCGGCACCGGCACGATGGTCTCCGACGGCCTGTCGATGATCAACGCTGACTTTTCGAGCACGTCCTTCCGCGTGGCGCGCGCCTCGATCGGGCCGCGCAACTTCCTCGGAAACCTCATCGCGTACCCCTCGCAGGGCAGGACGGGCGACAACTGCCTGCTCGCCACGAAGGTGATGATCCCGATCGACGGCGAGGTCCGGGAGAACGTCGGGCTGCTCGGCTCGCCGTGCTTCGAGATCCCCCGGTCGGTGCAGCGCGACAGCAAGTTCGACCACCTCAAGGACGGAGCCGAACTGCGCCGCCGTCTAGCCTCCAAGACTCTGCACAACACCGTCACCATCGCGCTGCACATCTTCGTGCGGTGGGTCCACCTCTTCGCCGTCACCCTGCTCGCGCTGGTCGCCGTCGACGTGTACCACCGGTTCGGCCTGCCGGCGATCGCGCTCGCCGTCGTGCTCAGCACGCTGTTCAGCGCGGCCTTCTTCACGCTCGTGGACCGTGCGGTCACCGGGTTCCGGCCGCTGAGACCGAAGTTCTGCTCGATCTACGACCTTTCCTTCTGGCGGCACGAGCGCTACTGGAAGGTGCCCGCGATGCGGTACGTGCAGGTGCTCAACGGCACCCCGTTCAAGAACCTGATCTGGCGGCTGCTCGGGGTCCGCATCGGCCGCCGGGTTTTCGACGACGGCTGCTGGATCACCGAACGCAGCCTCGTCTCGATCGGCGACGACTGCACACTCAACGAGGGGAGCATCATCCAGAGCCACTCGTTGGAGGACGGCACCTTCAAGTCCGACCACATCAACATCGGCGCCCGCTGCACGGTCGGTGCCGGCGCGCTCGTGCACTACGGCGTGACGATGGGCGACGGTGCCGAGTTGGGGCCCGACTCCTTCCTCATGAAGGGCGAGGAGGTCGCACCGTACGCGCAGTGGCGCGGAAACCCGGCCCGGGAAAGCCGGGACGTACGACCGTTCCAGTTCGTGGAGGTCGCGCCTACGGTCATGGCGGCCTCGGCCGCGGCGGAAGCCCAGACGGCACTGGCCGCCTCCTCGTCGGCGGACCACGAGGGCACCACGCCCAGCCGCGTCATCCGCGAGGCCGTGCCGCCGGAGTCGGACAAGCGCCAGCCAGAGCCGATGTGAAAGCGGGCGCTAGGGCGCGGTGCGGAGCGAAGACTTCGCCGGCAGCCGGCAGGACTGCCTCGACCACATCGACACCGTGTGGACCGACATGCGGCCACTGAGCGCCCGCTGACGATCGGCCGAGGCGGGCCGGGCCGGTCTTTCGTGCACCGCCGGCCGCCTCTGGTCAAGAGCTCGCCGTGGTCATACCTCGATCTGGCGTACGAGGCTGATGACCGATGACGCCCCGAGCTGGCGGCCGGCCAGGATCTGGTCGGCGCCGTGGGGATGCTGGGCGACGATCGCGTAGGCGCCGTCGAGTTGCTGGTGTATCCACTTCGACAGCCGCTGGTCGAGCCGGTGCAGCAGCCTTTCCGTGCCACCGAGCGTGAGCGCCGCCGCGCGGTTGTGTCCAATGTGGGCGAGGGCGCACGCGGAGCCGGCCAGCAGCTCGGCGACCAGTGGCCACTCGTGGGCGTCCGCGACGGTGTCCAGGATGGACCGGAACGTCTTCAGCGCCTCGCCGTGCGCACCGGTGGAGTGGTATGCCCAGCCCAGGTTGACCTGGTACGTGTGCATGCCGTCCGGCGTCTCGTCGAGGTCGGCCAGCCCGCCGGTGAGCACCTCCAGCGCGAGTACGCCGCGGTCGGCCTCGGTGAGGGCCTGCGCCGCGTTGACCATCGTGGAGACCCGCAACGCCGGTGAGGGCTCGTTGGCGAGGGCGGCGAGGGCTCGCAGGGCCGAGTCCACCGCGCCGACGTGGTCGCCGTCGGCCGTCTGTACGGCCGCCAGCATGCCGTGCAGCTCGGGCAGCCGGCGCTCGACACCGGTGCCGGCGGCGTCGATCGCGGCTCGCAGCCAGCGGGCCGCCTCGCCGGTGCGCCCCTGGTCGTAGGCGACCACGCCCAGGATGCCCTGGCAGGTCACCAGCCAGTCGACGTCGCCGGCGGCGTGCAGGATCTCCGGGCATCCGGTGAGGGCGCGGGCTGCCTCCTCCACGCGCCCGAGTTCGCGCAGGAAGATGCCGCGCAACACGCGCAGGCGTACGGCGCGGGCGGGCGAGCCCTCCGGCAGCCGCTCCAACGCGTCGAGCATGCGCATGGCCGGATGCGTGGAGTTTTGCCACAGCCAGTAGAGCAGCACGGCTGTGGCCAGGTCGTACAGGTCGTCGTCGGGCCTGCCGGTGGCCAGCCCGCGGCGCAGCGCGCCGAGCAGGTCGGGGTAGCCGGCCCCGACCCGGGCCAGCAACGCGTCGTCCAGCCAGCGCGGATCCCGGCAGAGCCCGGCGTGGTACCGGAGATGCGCCTCCTCGGCGGCACGCCGGGTCTGCTCGTCGCGGTCGGCCGACTCCAGGTACCCGATGATGATTTTCGGCACGGCGTAGCGGACGGTGCCGTCGTGCCGGTCCAGGCGGAGCAGTCCGAGCGAGACGAGCCGGTCGAGCGAGCCGGGCCGCGCACCGCCGACGGCGGCGGCGGTGGCCGCGTCGAACGCGCTGGCGAAGAACGACAGCCGCCGCAGGATGGCCTGGTCGGCGAAGGAGAGGCGGTCGAAGCTCCACCGGATCGCCGAGGCCAGCGCGCCCGACTCGGCTCGGGCCAGCGAGCCGACGACGTGCTCGCGTACGTCCGCCAGGGACCGAAACCGCACCAGCCCCGCGGCGAGTTCGATGGCGAGCGGCAGGCCGCCGACCTCGCGGCACAGCCGGCCGATCTGCGCCGGGCCGCTCCCGGCCACAAGGGAGCGGTCGGCGACGCGATCCAGGAACAGGGCCACCGCGGGGCTGGCGAGCACGTCGTCGGGTCCGGCGTCCGCCGGGGGCACGGTCAACGGCCTCACGGGGTATTCGGTCTGCTGCGCGGCGTCGAGCCGCGACCGGCTGGTGACCAGCGCGTGGAGGCCGGCGCACCGGCTGAGCAGCGTGGTCAGCAGGCCGCTCGCGGGCAGTACGTGCTCGAAGTTGTCGACGAGCACCAGCAGCGCCCGGTCGGCGACGGCGGCGGAAAGGTCGGCGATCGGGTCCGGCGCGGTCAGTCGGATACCAAGGGCTCGGGCGAAGGCGTCCGCGACGTCCTCCGCCGAGGTCACCGGCGCCAGGTCGACGAAGGCCGCCGGGCCCTGCCAGGCGCGGCGGGCCACGTCGAGCGCGAGCCGGGTCTTGCCGACCCCGCCGAGACCGGTCAAGGTGACCAGCCGGTGTCCGCGCGCGACGAGGTCGCCGATCTCGGCCACCTCCCGCACGCGGCCGACGAGCGGCGACACCGGCTCGGGCACGGCGACGAGGGTCAGCTCCGCCCGCGCGGTCGCCGGCGACAGCGCGTCACCGTCGACCGCTCCCGCCGCCGCGCCCGAGAGCAGGCCCTGGTGCGCCGACCGCACGGCGGGCGTCGGTTCGAGCCCGGTCTCCTCGACCAGCAGTGCGCGGTACTCCCGGTAGTCGTCGAGCGCCGCCGAGGTCTGCCCGGACGCGGCCAGCGCCCGCATCAGCAAAACCCGGGACCGCTCGCGTAACGGCGCCTCCGCGACCGCCCGCCGCAGGTAGGCGATGGCGGCGGCGTGGTCGCCCGCCTCGGACAGCCGCGCCGCGCCGTCTTCGATGGCCGACAGCTTCAGCTCGGTGAGGCGGACGGCCTCGTGCCGGAGCGGGGAGACGTGATGCAGGCCGAGGTACGGCTCGCCCTGCCACATGCGCAGCGCGGTGCCCAGCGCCTCGGGGTCGCTCGCCGTCCGGGTCAGGTCTTCGAAGACCAGGGCGTCGATCTGGTCGCGGGCCACGTGGAGCTGGTAGCTCGACGTCCGATGCCGGATGGTGGCGCCGGTGCCGGCCAGGGCCCTGCGCAGCCGGGAGACCGCGGTGTGGAGGGCGGCGGTGGGACTCGCCGGCGGATCCTCCGGCCACAGCAGGTCGATCAACCGGCCGGTGGAGAGCGGTTGGTTGGCCGTGGCGGCGAGCAACGCCAGCAGGATGGTCTGCCGGGCGCCGCCCAGCGGGACGGGCCGCCCGGTCGGGTCCTGGACCTCGACCGGCCCCAGGACGCGTAGGCGCACGACGACACCATAGCCCCTGCTCGCCGAGCCCTCTAACGGATTTCGGCGAGCAGGGGCCGGTGGCTATCCTGTGTGGACGGCCACGAGGAGCCCTTCGGCCATGAGCGGCGTGCCGGGGGTCAGCGCCCCGTTGACCAGCGTCACGGTGACGTCTTCGCTCGGATCCAGCAGGAAGCCGGCCGCGCGCAGGTTGATCCAGCCGCCGCTGGCGGCGCTCTGGTCGACCGATGCCTCCTCGACACCGCCCTGCACCGTGACCCGGTAGCGGGCGTCCGGGTCGAGTTCGGAGTGCCCGCCGGGGAGCCTGACCCACAGGTCGTACGTGGATGGTTGCGACGCGGGGATGTCGTCACTCAGGTCCCACACGTGCGAGCCGTCCTCGTACTGGCTCCTGACGAGGTAGCCGCCGCCGGTGCACCGGTCGCAGGCCGTCTCGGTCCACTCGCCACTCGCGCCGGTCGGCTCCGCGTCGACGACCGAGATGAGGGAGATGCGGTTGAGCAACGCCAACTCCCGGTCCGGCGCGCGGTACGGCGACGAGCTGACCCAGGCCCGCCAGAAGTCGTGCGCCGTCTCCGGCTTGGCCGAGGCGATCACACTCATGATCGTCATGAACGGCACCTCGCGTTCGTCGGAGAGCCCGGTCCAACTCTCCCGGCTGTCCAGTTCGAGACCGCTGTCGTAGAGGTCCCACAGGGAGCCCGCCACGTTCCCCTCGACACTCGCGCCTGGTTCACAGGTGTAGGTCCCGCTGAGGATGACTGTCAGGCACTCCTCGATCTCGTCGTACTCTGCCGCGTTCAGCTGGTACCGGGTCGAGCCCTGCGCCGCCACCGCCACGAAGTTGGCGAGCCCTTCGGCGAACGCGCACTTCGGGCCGGATGCCTCGGTGTACTCGTGCGTCTGGCACTCCGGCTCCTTCTGCGTGACGAAGCCGTACACGTGGTGCAGGTACCGGTGGGCGGTCTCGTGCTCGATGCCGTGGTAGCCCGCGCTGGATCGGTTCAGATTGACGATGCTCGTGGTCGGGTTGTAGTAGCTCCCGCCTTCGTCGTGGATGCGCACGGTCACGTTGGGATGGACGGTCGGCGTCCAGATGTCCCGGACGTTGTACACACCCCGGTAAGCCAGCGCCCACTCCGACGTGGCGGTGGTGACCTGATCGCCCGGCAGCCTCTGGTGAAACCGCCCGAGGTTGACGGTGTGCATCACCAAGGGGTCGTCCTCGATCTCGAGGTCCTCGACGATGACCACCGACCGGTTGGCGTTCTCCGGGTAGACGCGCAGTTGCAGGTGCGCCTCGGCGCAGGTGTGCGAGCGCAGGAACGCCTCGCCGGTGTCCGGACAGCCCTCCCAGGGGTCGCCGTTGGCCAGGCTGAAGGCTTGCGGGTAGACGAAGTCGAGCCGGTAGGCCCCGGTCGCGTCGAGGTTGCCCCGCACCGGATACCCCGCGGGCCGGTGGTCGGAGTCGCTGCCGCTCAGGACGGGACGCCACTGGACCGCCGTGCCCGGACCGTCCTTGCCGTAGTACCACAGCTCGTACCTCGCGTCCCGCAGCGGGCGATCCCCGACTCCCGGCGGCGGAACGAGATTGACCGGCGCGACCACCTGGCCGAAGACCGTGACGTGCGGAGCCTGTCCGTGGTCGCCGCCGCCGTCGGGTCCGTCGTTGTTGCAGCGCGCGTTCGAACCGGCGCACGGGTCGTCCTCGTCGGGCGGGAGCGGGTCGGTGCCGCCCGGCCCGGTGCCCGCCCAAAGGAAGGGCACGCCGAGCCTGGGGTCACACACCTGTCCGGGCTCCATCGTCCTCACGAAGATGCTGCTCGGGATGATGTCGTCGCCGTAGTACGGATTGGTCGGATGCTGGTAGTTGTCGATCTCGCTGTCGTGACCGAGATACGCGCTCGCGCCCGGATACCTGCCCGCGTACTTCCGCCCGCTCCCGTTCTGGAGCATGAGTTGGGGATCGACCCAGGTGACGCACTCCAGGGCACCGCCGGGCGGGTTGCAGTTCTTGTAGTAGTAGGCGTAGCTCGTGAGGGGGGCACTGCGGCTCGTCAGCACCGAGACGCCACATCCCACCTGTTCGCGGAAGGTCGGTGGATTGAAGATCCAGCCGTCACCGCCGTCGCACGGCCCGTCCACGTAGTACTGGTAGCCCGGCTCACAGGGCGGCGGCGGATCCTGCGCGGCGGCCGGGGAGGCGACCGTGGTCACCAGTCCGCCGACCGCCAGCAGGCCGCTCAACGCCAGGACGTACCAGCGCCTCGCGTCGAAGCTCATCGTCGATATCCCTTCAGGTCTGCGCACAATGGAGCCACTCGGCGGGCTCCCTTGTCCGCCACCGTGCGGGACGCGACTCACCTGACGCTCACCGGCCGCTGTCACGGCGCGGTCAGGTAGGCGACGTATCACCGATCCGGCCGCCCCCTCCGACCCGATCCGGTCGACGACCCGCGCGGAGGGGCGCGGACCGTCAGGCCGCGGTGCGCGGTTCGAGGACCACCACGGCGGTCTCGGACGAACGCTGGGCGGCGGATCACCGCCGCCCAGCCCCGCTGTGCGAAGTACCAGAGCGAGTCCGACCGGGAGTAGCCCGTCATCCGGCTCACCGCGCGGTGAGCCTCAGGACTGGGTCCTGGTCCACTGCTGGTTGTTGCCGCTGCCGCAGACGTACTGCTGGATGTCGGCGCCATCGGCGGTGTTGGCGCTGACCACGTCCAGGCACTTGCCGGAGTGCCGCGCCCGCAGCTGGAAGTAGCTGCCCGTGGCGACCCACTGCCACTGCTGGTTCGTGCCCGAGCCGCACGTGTACTGGATCACGTTGCCGCCGTCCGCCGTCGACGCGGACGCCACGTCCAGGCACTTGCCGCTGTTCTGGTTGACCAGCCGGACATACCCGCCGCCGGCGTCCTGGAACTCCCACTTCTGGTTTCCGCCACCGTTCCACGCGTACTGCTTGACCTCGGCGTTGTTCGCGGTCGAGTTGCTGACCACGTCCATCACGCGACCGCTGTGCCGGGCCGTGACCCGGTAGTACGCGGGGGAGTTGCCGGTGATGGTGCCGGTGGCCGCGTCGATGGTGATCGACGGGTACCAGCTCAGGCTCATGCTCGTGTTCGACGGGAAGGTGATCGGCAGCCAGACGTACTGGGAGTCGTTGACCGGCCCGCTCCAGGCGCCGGCCCAGCGGTCGCCCATGTAGAGGTAGCTCGTCGTCGAGGTGCCCTGGATCGGCAGCACGTACGTCGGCTGCGAGCTGAACGTGGTGCCGTTGCCCACGTTGGTCCAGCCGCTCCACGGGCCGGAGATGCTCGACGCGGTGGCGTACCGGGCCTGGTTGGGGCTCCAGCCGGTGGCCCCCGAGGTCAGCAGGAAGTACGTGCTGCCCCGCTTGAACATGGCCGGTGCCTCGCGGTGGGCGCCGTCCCAGAAGTTGCCGACGAGCGTGGCCACGTTGAGGTAGTCCGCGGTGAGCCGGTAGATGTGCAGGTCGTAGTTCTCGTCCGCGGCCGAGATCATGTACGCGGTGCCGTTGTCGTTGTAGAGCGTGATGTCCCGGGACATGTGGCCGAGCGGCCGGAAGCTGCCGTGGTACGTGTAGGCACCATCCACAGTGGCCGACGAGGCGACCGCGGCCCGTGCCTCGCTGTAGTTCGCCCCGTTCTCCTTGTGCATCCACATCACGTACCGGCCGGTGCTCGCGTTGTAGATGACCTTCGGCCGCTCGATGTTGGCGACCTGGAGTTCGGCGGCCGACGACTGGGTCAGCACGTTGTTGCGAAACTCCCAGTTGCGCAGGTCGGTGGAGCGGTAGACGGAGACCGCCCGGAAGGTGTTGTTGGCGTTGCGGTTCTCGCCGAACCAGTAGTAGTAGTTGCCGACCTTGAGGACGCCGCCGCCGTGGGCGTGCAGCACGTTGCCAGCGGTATCGGTGAACTGCGTGCCGTTGGTGACGGTGACCGGTGCCGCGTGCGCGGGAGCGGCCGTCACGGCCACCGCCGCGGCCGCGGTCACCGCGAGCGTCGCCCCGAGCGACAGCAGCCGCCTGATCCTTCTCACTTCGTGTCCTCCCACACCCAAGGCATCGATGGTTATCATGTTCGTAACACCTCGGTAACCGGTTGCGCCAGAGGTCGAAGCAAGTCGATCGATAACGTACAGAAACGAACAGCCGGGCTACGGCCGCGTCACCGAGGACTCGCGCACGACCAGGTCGGGCGCGAGCAGCACGCGGTGCACCGGCCACCGAGCGCCCCCGAGCAGCCGCGCGACCATGAGCAGTTGCTGGAGGCACTGCAACGCGACGGCGCGATGCGCATCTCCGACCTGTCCGAGGCGCTCGGCGCCGCCCCGGTCACCATCCGGCGCGACATCGCCCAGCTCGCGGCCGAAGGGCTCGTCCGGCGGGTACACGGTGGGGTCGCCCTGATCACGCCCGACGAGGCGCCGGCGGCCGACGAGCTGCCCGCCGGCCCGGACTCGCTGAGCGGCCGCACCATCGGCATGCTGGTGCCCTCGCTCGACTACTACTGGCCGGACGTGGCCCGTCGCGCCGAGGAGGCCGCCCTCGAACTCGACATGCGGGTCGTGCTGCGCGGCTCCTCGTACGAGACCGAGGACGACAAGCCCCAGCTCGAGCGCCTGGTCGACCGGATGGCCGTCGATGGGCTGATCATCGCTCCCCGGATGGACGTGCCCACGGCCGAGCGCACCATCGACTGGCTGGCGCACGCGGGCGTCCCGGTCGTCCTGGTCGAGCGGGCGGCGCCGGGCGACCGGGACGACGGCGCTGCTCGTACACGCCGACGCGGAGGCGATCGCCCTGGTCCAGCACTGCGAGGAGCGGCACCTGTCCGTCCCCGGTGACCTGTCGATCGTGGCATACGACGACG
Organism: Phytohabitans kaempferiae; assembly: GCF_042433955.1. NCBI lineage: Bacteria > Bacillati > Actinomycetota > Actinomycetes > Micromonosporales > Micromonosporaceae > Phytohabitans > Phytohabitans kaempferiae. Next base: position 40,478 of record NZ_JBHLUH010000071.1, read on the forward strand.
AGGTCGCCGGCCTCTTCAGCCCGCCCCTGACCGCGGTACGCCCGCCGCGGCGTTCGATCGGGCGCGCCGCCGTGCGCCTGGTCGCCGACCGCCTCGCCGACCCCGACCGCCCCACGCACCGCATCGTCATCAGTCCATCGCTGCGGATCCGCGAGTCGACCGCGCCGCCCCGCCCGTAGCCCCGGCCGCGGCGACGCGGTGGCGACCGGCGCTAGCGGGCTTCCTGGATCCGGATCAGGTTGCCGGAGGGGTCGCGGAAGGCGCAGTCACGCACCCCGTACGGCTGGTCGGTCGGCTCCTGGACGACCTCGGCGTCGCTGGCCTGGAGCCGGGCGAAGGTGGCGTCGAGGTCCTTGGTGGCCAGGTTGATGCCGCCGTAGGTGCCCTTGGCCATCATCTCGCTGATGGTGCGGCGCTCCTCGTCGGTGATGCCCGGGTCGACGGCCGGCGGGTGCAGCACGATCGACGTGCCCGGCTGGCCGGGGGGACCGACCGTGAGCCAGCGCATCCCCGCGTATCCGACGTCGTTGCGGACCTCGAAGCCGAGCGTGTCGCGGTAGAACGCCAGGGCGGCGTCCGGGTCGGTGTGCGGGAGGTAGCTTGAGTGAATCGTGATGTCCATGACGGTTACGCTACGTGAGGCTTTGTGGCTGTGCTTCTCGATTCCTGATCGGTCTGGTCACCTGTTTCGCCACGCACGCCGGCATCCCCGCGGTCGCGCGCGCCGCCTCGCGCCGGTACGCGCTGGGCGGCATGCCGACAAGCTCGGTGAAGCGGGTACTGAAGGTGCCGAGCGACGAGCAGCCGACCGTGAAGCAGACCTCGGTGACGCTGAGGTCGCCACGGCGCAGCAACGCCATCGCGCGCTCGATGCGCCGGGTCATCAGGTACGAGTACGGTGACTCGCCGTAGGCTTGCCGGAACTCGCGGCTGAGGTGCCCGGCCGACATGTTGACGCCCCGCGCGAGCGCCTCGACATCCAGTGGCTGTGCGTGATCCCGGTCGATCCGGTCGCGCACGCGGCGAAGCCGGGCGAGGTCGCGCAGGTGCTGCTCAGCGGCGGTACTGCTGGTCACTCAACGGATCGTGCCACGCCGCGCGGGCGTTTGCCCAGCGACGCCGGCATCTTCCCCAGTTACGGAGCGTCAACGGCGGTACCGGCCACGCCCTCGGCCGTTGCAGGGGGAGCGGCCGAGGGGTAGGCGGCCGCGGCGCAAAGCGTAGGGAAGCTCCCGATTCCAGCGGCACGTCCCGGCCCTAACTTCGAGCACATGGCTCTCCTGAAGCGAATCGGGGCGCGGGCGAAGCTCGTGCCGGTGGCGTTTGCTCTACTCCTCGCCGTGGCGGCCTGCGACGGCGAATCCGGTGCCGCGGCGGAGGACGCCGGCCTTGGCGACCTTCCCGTCGTCGGCAACCTCGAAAGCACGGTGCCCGCGTGCCCGTTCACCGCGGAGAAGATCTCCGGGTTCGTCGGCAAGCCGATGGTGGACGACGGAAACTGCTCCTTCGGCGACGGCAAGGGCGTCGGCAGCGTCACGATCAACCTGTCGTCCCAACTGGCGGGCTCGACCACGTACGACTACCAGCGCAAGACCGCTGGCGAGTCGCACGCGAAGGTCACCGACGTGCAGAAGGGTGACCGGGCGTACATCGCGGTCGACGACATCAAGGCCGAAGCGGTGCTGGTCAGCAAGGGCGGCAGCTACACCATCATCTTGTCCAGCCTCAGCCTCGACCCGGCCGGCTACGAGCGGGCGCTACAGGCGATGTTCGACGAGATCCCCGCGTGACGGCCACTCCCAGCTGACCCGGAACCGGCGTGCCAGCCTCGGCACGCCGGTTCTGCCGTTCAGGACGCGCGCCGGATGAACCGTGGTCTACCGCTGATACCGCCACCGTGCGCGTGAGGGTTTCCAGCGCTGGATCCCGGTGACATGATTCGCCACGACTGGTGGGAAGTCCTCGGCGAAAGGGCTTGGCGTGCGCGAGTTTCCAGACGGCTTCCGCTGGGGAGCGGCGACGTCGGCATACCAGATCGAGGGCGGCGCCGCCGAGCGCGGCCGGTCCATCTGGGACTCGTTCTGCGCCGTACCCGGCAACGTGTACCACGGCGACACGGCCGACGTCGCCTGCGACCACTATGGACGGTGGGCGGAGGATGTCGCGTTGATGGCCGAGTTGGGCCTGACGGCGTACCGCTTCTCGGTAGCCTGGCCGCGCGTGCTGCCGGCGGGCACGGGCGAGCCGGATCGACGGGGCCTCGACTTCTACTCGCGGCTGGTCGACGCGCTGCTGGAGCGGGGCATCGAGCCGGCGCTCACGCTGTACCACTGGGATCTGCCGGAGGCGCTGCACGAGCGCGGCGGCTGGCTCGAGCGCTCCACAGTAGACGCGTTCGTCGACTTCGCCGGCGCGGTGCGCGACCAGCTCGGCGACCGGGTCCGGCTCTGGACCACGCTCAACGAGCCGTGGGTCGCCGCCATGCTCGGATACGGCACGTCGCTCCTGCCGCCGGCGCTGGCCGACGGTGCCGCCGCGCTGCGGGCCGCCCACCACCTCCTGCTCGCGCACGGGCAGGCGGTGCCGGTGCTGCGCGGTGGCGACCGGCAGGTGGGCATCACGGTCAACCTGTCGCCGATGGTGCCGGCCACCTCGTCGGCCGAGGACGCGGCGGCGGCGGAGCGCTTCGACGGCTACCACAACCGGTGGTTTCTCGACCCCCTGCTGCGCGGGGCGTACCCGCAGGACATGGCCGACTGGTACGGCGCGGCGTTCGACGGTGTGGTGGCCCCCGGCGACCTGGCGACGATCGCCGCGCCGCTCGACTTCCTGGGCGTCAACTACTACTGCCGGATGCACATCGCCGCGGGCGCCGACGCCGCCGACCCGCTCACGCCCCGCCCGGCGGTGGGGGCCCGCCAGGTCAGCCCGAGCGGCGTGCCGGCGACCGCGATGGGCTGGCCGGTCGAGCCGGACGGGCTGCGCCAGATCCTGGTGCGGCTGCGCGCCGACCATCCCGGCCTGCCACCGGTGTACATCACGGAGAACGGCGCGGCCTTCCACGACTACGCCGACCCCGCCGGGGCGGTGCACGACCCGGAGCGCGTGGAGTACCTGCGCGGGCACCTGGGCGCGTTGCACGAGGCGATCGCGGCCGGGGTCGACGTGCGCGGCTATTTCTGCTGGTCGCTGCTGGACAACTTCGAGTGGCACCAGGGGTACGCCAAGCGGTTCGGCATCGTGCACGTCGACTTCGCCAGCCAACGGCGCACGCCCAAGACCAGCGCCCGCTGGTACTCCGAGGTGATCCGCGCCAACGGCCTCAGATCCTAAGCGGTGCGGAGCTGGATCGTCGCGATCTGCCAGGGGCGCAGCGGGAGGGTCGCGGCGCCGCCGTGGACAGGGATGGCGGCCCCGGGTTTGCCGAGCAGGTCGGCGAGCCGGGCTTCCGCGACGGGGCCGAAGTGGACGGTGGTGGGCCGGCTCGTCATCGCGACGACCCGGGCTTCGAGCCAGCGGGCGTCGCGGCGGCGAAGGCTCGTCATCACGACCCCGTCGCCGCGCACCGCGAGCCCGACCGAACGGCTGAGTTCGCCGCCGGGGGCCGCGCTGCCCCGGCTCGCGAGGGGTGGATGGCGGTACGCCTCGGCGGCATCGAGCACTCCCGCGGACTCCCACGTTCCCGGGTACGGCATGACCGCGAACGTGGCCCGGATCCGGTGGTCGATGAGCTGGGCCTCGGGGGTGGCCACGACGGGACCGGCGGGCTCGGGGCGCAGCGGATGGTCGGGGCGGCTGATCAGGCCGGTGGCGCGCAGCAGCGTGAGCGCGAGTTCGCCCGGCAGCAACTCGTACTCGGTGACCTGGTCCAGCAGGACGGCGGCGCCGCCGGCGGCGACGAACGAGTACGCGGGGAAGGTGGGCAAGGGCTCCTCACCGTGCCCGCCCTCGGCGGTGCGGCCGCGGGTCACGACCGCGAACTGGCCTTCGGCGTGTGACTCGGTCGCGGGGTGGGCGAGGGGGACGTGGAGGCGTGTCCGATGGTCGGGATGCCGGTTGGTGAAGGCGACGTCGAGCCGGCAGAAGGGCTCGCCGTGGCGGAGCTCGACCCGCGTGCTGACCTCGGTGGTGACCCGCCACGGGTAGGTGCGGCGGACCTCGATGGCACCGACGAGCGGCCCGGCTTCGAGGACGGTGACCGATGTGGACGACGGCTCGTCGAGCGGGGGCCGGCCGTCGGGGGCGTAGTTGTAGAGGTCGCCGCGGTCGCCGCCGTCGCTGAGGCGGCCGACGCCGGTCAGCACCACGCCGTTCGATGTGGACAGCGTCAGTGTGCCGTCGCCGGCGACGTCGACGGTCAGCCGTCCGTTGGTCAGGCGGTGCCCGGCCACGTGCACCTCGGCCTCCGGGGCCGGCGCCGGTTCGGCCCGCGCGGTCTGGAAGCCCAGCGGTGGCAGGAAGGCGGCCGCGTACCCGGTGCGCAGCGGCTCCTCCAGGATGCGGAGCCGCCACTCACCCTCAGTGATCAGGTCGGCCAGCTCGCGCGTCGCGGTGGTGATGCCCGGGCCGGACCGGCCCACGGTCACGGTGAGCTCCCGCGGGCCGGTGATCTCGACCGCCCGCGGGGTACGGGGAAGGAACTCCAGCCCCAGCGTCCCGTTGCGCAGCGCGCTGGCGACGAGCCCGGCCGGGCGTACGGTGTCCAGCAGCGCGCGGGACTCGTTGCGCCCGGTCTCCTGGAAGGGGACGAGTGCGCCGTCGGCGAGCCGCAGCGCCACGGCCGGCCACTCGTGCGGTGCCGCCACCTCGACCGCGACGACAGCGCGGCGGGCCGCAGGCGAGGGGTTGACCAGCAGTACGGCGTCGGCCGGGACGGTGGCGGCGAGGCTCTCCACCGTCCGGTCCACCACGGCGCGCCCGATCTGCTCGGCCTCGGCGATGCGGGCGGCCACCTGCGTCGCGGTCTCGTCGGCGCCGCAGCCGGTCACCGAGTCGTGGCAGGAGCTCTGCACCAGCCGCTGCCAGGCCAGCTCCAACAGCCGGGCGGGCCAGCGATCGGCCGGCTGCCATCGGGCCGCCAGCGGCTCGGCGTACCGCTCGACCAAGCGCTCGGCCGCCGACAGCGCGCGCTTGAGACGCGGCCGGCTGGAGAGCACGCCGGGCAGGATGTTGGCGCGGGCGTGGCTGCGCAGCTCGCCGTGCCAGACCGGCAGACCGTCCAGGTCGGATGGATCGAACAGCTCCAGGTACCGCTCCAGAGTGGAGAGTCGCACACCGCCGCCGGCGGACCTGACCGCGGACGCCAGCCACGGCGGCGGCGCGGAGTGGTCGAAGCCGGCCATGGCGAGCACCGGATCACCGCCGAACCACGGCCTGGCCCGGGCGGCGTGCTCGCTGGCGGCGACCGGGAAGCGCTCGGGGTCGGCGACCAGTTCCGTCGCGTTGCCATAGCCGCCGGGCAGGTACTCCGTGCGCACGGCCGTGCCGTCCGGGGCGTGCCACGCGAACGCGTGCCGGTCGACCGACGCCGGTACGCCGCGCCACACGCAGGCGTGCCGCAGCCCGGCCAGCGCCGGGATCTGCGGGATCTGCGCGCAGTGACCGAACATGTCCGGCAGGTAGCCGACAGGCATGGCCCCGCCGAGGTCCGCCGCTCGGCGCAGGCCCCATTCGAGGTTGCGCACGATGCTCTCGCCCGAGCACAGGAACTCGTCCATCAGGATCGCCCACGGCCCGATCGCGAACTGCCCGCTGGCGACCAGCGCGGCGATCCGGGGCGCCGCCTCGGGGCGTACCTCCAGGTAGTCGTCGACCACCGCCACCTGGCCGTCGAGCGTGAAGTGGAACGCCGGGTCGGCCTCCGCCCGCGCGACGACGTCGTCCATGAGGTCGACCAGGCGCAACCGGAACCGCTGGAACGGCTCGTACCACTCCCGGTCCCAGTGCGTGTGCGGAACCAGCCAGACCGGCTCGACCGGCATGTGGCACCTCTCTCGACATGAGGTCCCGTGCGGTTGTGTGAAATACGGCCCCGACCGTAACCAGCGCGGTACCCTCTGTCAATCCGACCGGATCTCTGCCGGCCCGGCGTGTCTCGCAAGCTTTCCTGTCCTGGGATGGCTGGCCTGTGTCCGGGTATCGGCCCTGGCCGTAACAAGAGCAGATCTTCGATCGCTATCCATTGCGGGCCGGCGGGCGCAGCGCGGGTCAAGGTCGGTCACAACTGGGAGGTGGAATCGGGCCGGCCCGTGGCGACGCTGGTGCGCGTCTCGGGGGCCGGGCGGCGCGACAGTGGCGACGAATGGTCACGCGTCGGTCTCGGCGCCTTGACCTGCGTGTCAGCGGGCTCCTATATTTCGGCCAGGACCGGTATTCGGACCGGCAGCGCGTCGACGCGGAGCGTACATCCGCGATGGTGGGAGGAAGGGTGCAGTTGAGAAAGGCCGCGGCCTTAGGCATCGCGACAGTGCTCACGGGGGCGCTCGCGGCGTGCGGAGGCGACAGCGGCGAGGAGCAGTCGGGTGGCGGCAGCGTCACCTTGTGGATGTATCCGGTGATCGCCGACCAGGCGAAGAGCCAGGCCTTCTGGAGCAAGGTCGAGACAGATTTCGAGGCCGCAAACGCTGGCATCGACGCGAAAATCGAACTACAGCCGTGGGACGGCCGTCAGGAGAAGATCACCACCGCGCTCGCCGCGGGCAAGGGCTTCGACCTGGTGGTGCTCGGCCCCGACCAGATACCGCAGTATGTCGAGCAGGGCACGCTCGCCCCGGTTGACGACGTGCTGACCGACAAGGCCGCATTCGCGCCAAACGCGATCAACGCCCTGTCGGTCGACGACAAGCTCTACGCGGTACCGATCTACCACACCGTCAACCTGCCGGTGTACAACAAGGCCGCCCTGGCCAAGGCGGGTATCACCGATCCGCCGGACACCTGGACGGAGATCAGGGAAGCGGCGCCGAAGCTGGCGGCGGCCGGGGTCTCGATGTTCCACTACGCTGGCGCGCCGAACGAGACGCTCAACCTCACGTTCTACCCGTTCCTCTGGCAGAACGGCGCCTCGGTGTTCAGCCCCGACGGAAAGTCGGTCGCCTTCAACCAGCCGGCCGGTGTCGAGGCGCTGCAGTTCCTGCTCGACCTCGAAGCGGCGGGCGGGCTCCAGCAGGGCGCGGCCACCGCCACCACGGTGCTCGACAACACCTCGTTCCTGAAGGGGACCACGGCGGCTGTCCCGACCGCGGCGCTGAGCCAGCTGCCGCAGATCGAGGGGGCCATCGGCGCTGAGAACGTCGTCATCGGTGAGCCGATCGAGGGCAAGAGCCGCGTGTCGTTCGGCATCCCCGGTGGCGTGGTGATGGCCAAGCACGCGGAGGGGAACGAGGCGGCGAAGAAGCTCGCCGCGTACCTCGGCAGCGCCGAGGTGATGGCGAGCCTGGCGAAGGAGTCCGGCTTCTTCCCGACCCGCCCGGACGTGCAGGTGCCGGACGCGACGGAGCAGGCGAACCAGTTCGCCGCCGCGCTCGACAAGATGTACCCGGGCGATACGCACCCCAAGGCACGCCAGGTGATGGCCGTCCTGGCGCCGCATCTCCAGGCGGCGCTGCAAGGCAAGAAGACGGCGCAGCAGGCACTCGACGACGCGGCCAAGGAGGCCAACGCCCTGTTGGGCTGATCGAGTGGCCACGTGGCCGGGGCACCGCGCTTGTGCCCCGGCCACAAGCTGCCTGATGGACGGGTCAGGATACGCCGATGGTGAGGGGAGCCCCAGTGGTGGATGTCGCGGACCGGCCGGCGGCGCCGGCGAAGACGGGGAAGCCCGGTCGCGGCGGCGGGCGCCGCAACGTGCCGTGGCGGGAGCGCGTACGCGAGCCGGCCGCCGGCCTGCTGTTCGTGCTGCCGATGCTGGTGCTGTTCGTGGTGTTCCGGTTCGTGCCCGCCTTCGGCGCGGTGGGGATGAGCTTCACCGACTACAAGATCAGCGGCGAGTTCGACATCGTCGGCGTCGACAACTACACGCGCCTGTTGAACGACCCCGTGTTCGCCTCGAGCCTCAAGGCGACGCTGCTCTACAGCGCCATCTACGTACCGCTGACAGTGTTAATCGCGCTCGGCACGGCGTTGCTGCTCAACAGCGTGCTGTGGGGGAGAGGGCTGTTCCGCCGGGCGCTCTTCCTGCCGTACGTCACCAGCTTCGTGCTCGCCGGAATCATCTGGCGCTGGGTCTACGAGCTGGATGGCCTGATCAACGGCCTGCTGGCGAAGGTCAGCCTCGGCCCGATCGACTTCCTCGGTGAGACGACGCTCGTACTGCCTTCGCTCGCCGTCGTGTCGGCGTGGAAGGGATTCGGCTACTCGATGCTGATCCTCCTGGCCGGACTCAAGTCGATCCCTGGGTCCTATCTGGAGGCGGCGCGCGTGGACGGCGCCAGCGCGTGGCAACGCTTCCGCCGGATCGTGCTGCCGCTGCTGCGCCCCGCGCTGTTCTTCGTGATCGTCATCGAGACCATCGGCGCCTTCCAGGTCTTCGACACGATCTACGTGATGACCGGCGGCGGGCCGGTGCGAGCCAGCTACACGCTCGTCTTCGGCCTCTTCGACCAGGGCTTCCGGTTCTTCGACTTCGGCTACGCCGCCACGATGGGCGTGGTCCTGTTCATCATCATCCTCGTGGTCTCGCTGATCCAGCGGCTCTTCCTCGACCGGGACAACACATGACCACCACGACGGAAGGGCGGGAGGACGCATGACCACCACGGCGGAAGAGAAGCCGCAGGCGCGCCCCACACTGGCGAACCTCTCGCTGACCGGCCTGCTCGCGATCGTCTCCCTGCTCACCGTGACGCCGTTCGCGCTCATGTTCGTCGTGGCGCTGTCGCCGGAGCACGCGCCGACGGTGCCGACGCAACTGCCCGACGGGCTCACGCTGGACAACATCACGCAGGTGCTGTCGGCCTCAGGGTTCGCCCGCTGGACCGTCAACTCGCTGATCTACTCGGTGGTCTCGGTGGTGCTGGTGCTGCTCACCGCCTCCATGGCCGGGTATGCCTTCGCGAAGAAGCGCTTCCCCGGCCGCGACACTCTCATGTGGTCGTTCCTCGCCACGCTGATGGTGCCGTTCCAGGCGATGCTGATCCCGTACTTCGTGATGGTCTCGGAGATGGGCGGGCTGGACACCTTCTGGGGCATGATCGTGCCGACGCTCGCCAACTCCCAGGCGGTCTTCCTCATGCGACAGTTCATCCGCGACCTGCCCAACGAACTGTTCGACGCGGCCAAAGTGGACGGCGCCTCGGAGTGGCGCATCTTCTGGCGGATCGTGCTGCCGCTGACCCGGCCGATTCTCGCCACGCTCGGCGTGTTCGTGTTCCTGTGGCACTGGAACGACTTCCTGTGGCCACTCGTGGTGGCACAGAGCGACGAGATGCGGACCCTCACCGTCGGCCTGGCGACGCTGCGCAGCGAGACCGTTCCACTGTCGACGATGATGGCCGCCGCGGCGGTGTCCGTGGTCCCGTGCCTGCTGGTCTTCGGCGTGCTCCAGCGTTACCTCGTCAACAGCATCGCGACCACCGGCCTGCGGAGCTGAACACCTGATCACCTGATCCCGCGTCCCGGCTGTGGCTTCGGCCGCAGCCGGGCGTTTCGCTGTCGCCCCGCCGGCAGCCCAGGACATCCACGGTCCGCTAACGATCCTGGGGCGACCGGGGTCGACGCAGGACGAGGGCCACGGCGACCAGGGCCGCTGCCCCGGTGACGAGGATCGAGCTCACGCCGGCGTACGCCTGGAGACCACGGGCCACGGCATCGTGCACCGCGTCGAGAAACGCCGGGCTGTGGGCAGCGAATCGTTCAGCGGTCGCGATCCCTTCGTGGACGCTGGATCCGGCGGATTCGACGGCTGTCTCCGGCACCTCCGGCGGCATGGCGCCGGGCAGGGAGACGCGGTAGACGAGCGTGCCGATCGCGCCGCCGGCGGCCACGCCGAGTGCGGTGCCCAGTTCGCCTCCGACCTCCTGGGCGGCGGCCGCCGAGCCCGTCTGCTCGGGCGGCGCGCTGGAGATGATCGAATCGCTGACCAGCGCGATCGCCACGCCGTGCCCGAACCCGATGACGGATATCGCCGCGACGAGCGGTGCCCCCGCGCCGGTGCCGGCGGCGACCAGCACCGCCCCGAGCGCGGCGATGACCAGCCCGCCCAGGATGATCGTGGTGGCGGGCATTCGCGCGGCGAGGGTGGGGGCGAGCATCGCCCCGGCGATGTTCACCGCGACGAACGGAAGTGTCCACAGACCCGCCTCCAGCGGCGAAAGGCCCGCAACCCATTGCAGGTGCTGCGTGAACAGGTAGAACGTGCCGACGACACCGACCCCCACGATCAGCAGGGTCGCCAGCGACACGGCCATGCGCCGGTTTGCTAGCAGGGCGAGGTCGAACAGCGGGTCGGGCAGCCGGCGTTGCCGGCGTACGAAGGCGGCCAGCACGGCGAGTCCGCCGGCCACGACGGCGAGGTTCGTCCACGCCGAACCGGTGCCGGCCTGCTGTCCCGCCGCGAGTTCCTGTAGCCCATACACCACGGCGAGCATCCCGACGACGGAGAGCGCGACGCTCGCCCCGTCGATCCCGGTACGGGTTCGCTCGCTGCGTTCCGGCAGCAGCCTGGCGCCCACGAGCAGGAACAGCAGCATCGGTGGCACGTTGACGAGGAAGACTGATCCCCACCAGAAGAACTCCAGCAGTGCGCCGCCAAGGAGTGGGCCGACCGCCCCGCCGACGGAGAAGGCGCTGAACATGATGGCGATGGCGAGCCGGCGCTGGCCGTCGTCGCGGAACATGACGCGCAGCAGCGAGAACAGCGACGGCATCAGGGTGGCTCCGGCGATTCCCATGAGGGCACGAACCGCGATCAGCATCTCCGCGCTCACGGAGAACGCCGCCACCGCGGACAGCGCGGTGAAGATGACCGAGCCGGTCAGCAGCAGCCGTCGCGGGCCGAAGCGGTCGCCGAGCCGTCCCATGGTGACGAGGAAGCCGGCGATCAGGAATCCGTAGACGTGGACGATCCACAGCGTCTGGGGCGCGGTGGGATTCAGGTCCGCGCTGAGGGTGGGCAGCGCGAAGAACAGCACCGTCAGGTCGGTCGAGAGCATCAGCATGGGCAGCACCAGCAGGGCGAGCCCGGCCCACTCCCGGCCAGTGGCGCGATCCGTCGGAGCTGCCTCCGCGGTTCGCTCATTTAAGTTACGTTCCATGACGTAACGATATCGGGTCCGCCGCGATCTCGCGACTTCGTTACGTTCGGGCACGTAACGGTGGGTATAGCCTGGGCCTCATGTCCGAGGCACACCGTCCCAGCACCGGGGGCAGCAGCGGCCGACCGCGCGACCCGCAGATCGACAACGCCGTGCTCGCCGCCACGCTGGACGTGCTCGACGAGGCGGGCTACAACCGGCTGACGCTCGAAGACGTCGCCCGCCGCGCCGGCACCTCGCGGCCGGCGATCTACCGCCGGTGGCCCGGCCGCGCACCGCTGGCGCTCGCCGCGATCGCGACCCGCCTCGACGTCCCCTCGCCGCCCGACACCGGCTGCACACTGTGCGACCTCGACGAGAGCTTCAACGTATTCCTCGCGGCCTATCGCACGATCCGCCCGGACGTCCTCAGTTCGCTCTACACCGACTGCGTGGCGGACCCTGAGCTACGGACACGCTTCATGGACACCGTCATCGACCCGTCCCGGCGAGCTGTCGGTCAGACGCTCGACCGCGCCATCGCCCGCGGCGACCTACGCGGGGACACCGACCGGGAACAGGTGCTCGACATCGTCGGGGCGCTGGTGCACTACCACGCGGTGTTCGGCCGCCGGCACATGACCGACGCCGAAGCCGCGAGCGCCATCGAAACGCTTCTGCGGGGCGTGGCGGTTGACTACCGCGGCCTCGTCGCACACAGCGAGGCGCTGGAGCGGAAACATGTGATCGCCCACGGGCTTGTGGACCACGGAGGGTGAGGCCGCGGGAAAGCGCCCCAAGAAGACGCTCCGCCGCGCTCCACGACTCCCCGGGACCCCGCGCGACGGTCTGTACCACGACGGACATCGCGGTAGCTCGATGTCTTGTGTCGCCGGGGCGAGCTTGTCACGACGGGCCGAAAGCTCCGCCCAGGTCGCTCGCACGACCTGGGCGGAGCCTTTTGAGTCGCGGGTCAGTCGTACCAGCGGCTCTCGATCAGGTGGTTGTTGGCCTGCAGGAAGTACTTCGGCCCGGTACCGCTGGTCGCGGTGGCGAAGAGGCTGGGCTGCGCCCGTACTCCCGCCGCAGTGTTGGCCATCGTGTCCGGGTTGACGCGGAGGAACGCCCCGACGGCGGTGCCGTACAGGTGGCCGTCGGTCGGGTCGAAGGCCAGGTTGACCGCCCGCGGCTGGAAGCCGATCACCGGCCCCCAGTTCCACGACGCGTAGTCGACCGTGCGGAGCACCTGCCGGGTCGCCGGGTCGAGCTCGAAGCCCTTGCCCGCGGTGACGCCGAACAGCCGGCCCTGGCCGTCGAACGCCAGCCCGCTCACACCGAGTTCACCGGGGATCGGCACGGTCTCCCACAGCTTCTGCCCGGAGGCGGCGTCGAGCGCGAACACTCGACCGTCCTGCCTGGACGGACAGCAGCCCAGCGAGCCACCGTAGACCACGCCGTCTCGGTACGTGATGGCACTGATCTCCTGCGGGCCGGCGATGCCCTTGAAGACGCGGTGTGTGCCGTCGTCCGGGTTGTAGAGGGTGAGCGCGCCGTCGGTCTCGCTGTTCTTCGGCGAGGTGCCGATGGCCAGGTAGTCGCCCGCGGACACCAGTGTCCACGGCCGCTCCTGCCCGTGCGCCTTGAGGTCGAACACCTTCCTCGGGTTGTTGTCGCCGAACGGCTGTGCCGGGTCGTACGCCCAGATCTCGGCGTTCGGGTACACACCGAGGTAGAGGATGCCGTCGTGCGTGGCGATGCCCTCGATCTGGTGGTAGAAGTCGTACACCGACCAGTCCTGCGTGCCCGGGTCCCAGGCGACGAGGCCGCCGGAGAAGTAGCCGCCGCCGTAGACCCGACCGTCCGGCCCGACGCCGATCGAACGCGGCGACGTCGGCGTACCGGTCAGCCCTTCGACCCGGTCGACCGAGCCCTGCTTCGTCACGGTGTCGTAGAGGAAGATCTGCCCGTTGGGCTGGCCGCCGACGATCACCTCGTGCCGGTTGGCCGGGTTGATCGTCCGCTCCAGGCCCTTGGCCGCGCCCAGCCCGCCGGTGTCCACGTTGCCGGCGAACCCGGTCGACCGGAAGCGCCCGCTGTGCGGCTGGTACGCGGTCAGCTCGCCGCCGCGCACCATGTAGACCTCGCCGTTGCGGGCCGCGCTGGTGACCGACTGCCCGGCGTAGGCGCCGAGGCTGCCCTTGCGGCTCCACTGCCGCCGCTTGATGTCGTAGACCCAGCCGACCGCCGGCTCGATCCCACCGGCGAACAGCACGTACAGGTAGCCGCCCGCGTCGTCGAGCTGGTACGTGTACTTGTCGCCCGAGACGCCGGGCGGCAGCGGGATCTCCTGCTTGGCGCCGGTGACCGGGTCGACCCGGTAGAACGCGGTGAACGGGCCGAGCCCCACGAACAGCTGCCCGTCCGCGTATTCGACCGAGCGTACGTACGTGTACCGGTCGCCGAAGGTCCCGTAGTCGCGGTACTGGCGCGTCTTCGGATCCCAACTGACCAGGTGGGCGGCGGGCAGCGTGCCGGTCGCGTACCCGTGGTAGGTGCCGATGTAGTACGTGCCGTGCTCGTCCGTGTCACCTTCCCACAGGAAGCTCACGTCCGGCAGCGGCCGGCCCACGTTCTGGATCTCGTCGCTGCCCCACGGCAGGTAGAACAGGTCTCCCTGCACGCTGGTGGCAACGTACACGTCCCCGTTGTCCGCCACCGATACGCCCCACGCGCCGGAGGCGTTCTCCATGGGGTACTTGCGCACAACCGTCCGGCTGAACGGGTCGATCTCGGCGAGGTAGGCAGGCGTGCCGGCGGCGGGCAGGCCGGTGACGGCGAGCCAGGTCCGGTACGTGCCGTCCGGCATCCGCGCGGTCTCGCCGCCGGAGGTGGTGGTCGCGGTTAGCGGCATCACACCGCGGTCCGCGTACTGTGGATAGTCGGCTGCGGTGGCGGCCGTGGCCGGTGTCAGTGCCAGGGCAGTGACCACGGCCGGCACCATCAGCCGTCTGAGTAGCGGCATTCCTTACCTTCCTGTGTGGACAATCCTTAGGTAGAGGTCAGTAGGGCAGCACGTACGCGTGGCTCATGTCCGAGTCGTGCGTGCTGGAGGAGCCGCGGGAGTCGGTGAGCCCGACGGCCGTCCCCTGGATGCCGGCGGTCTGTCCGCCCAGCCACTCCGCCTTGACGTAGGCGTTGAAGCGGGGGATGCAGCCCGCGGCCCTGCTGACCGTGAAGTCCGCCTTGTTCAGCGGCACGTACTTGTGGTGGACCCAGTACGGCACGTCGTGCGTGATCTGCACGCTGCTGTCGGTCTTGCAGAGCGTGCCGTCCGACTTCCACTGGTTGATGAAGAGCGTGAACTTCACCAGCGTCGTGTCGTACTTGTCGCAGGGGTTGTTCGGCCAGCAGACCATCAGCTCGACGTCGCCCACCACGTTGAGACCGTTGACGCTCGACGGCAGGTTGAAGTAGTCGAGCGCGGGCAGCCGTACCACCGGGATGCCGGCGTTGAGGCTGCGCACGCCGGCGCTGACGCTGGACTGCACCGGCTCGCCGTTGGTGGCGTTGACGACCGAGGTGTCGGCGAACTGGATGTACCCGCTCACGAGCCGGTACGTGGCGTCGTTGGCGTTGAGCGAGTTGCCCCGCACGTTGGCGGTGCAGGTGACCGTGCCGGCGACCCCGGGATGCACGAGGAAGCGGGTGTAGAGGGTCACGTCCTGCAAGGGGGAGCCCGAGTGGATGTCGTACACGTTCTGCCCGGTCACCATGTTCTTGCTCCAGCCGCCGGGCCCCTTGCAGACGACCTCGTTGTCGAAAAGGCTGCGGATGGTGGCGCCGTTGACCCGCATCTTCGAGACCACGTAGGCGGTCTGCGTCGCGGTCATGTTCAGCGAGACGGTGCCGACTGGCGTGACGTTCTGGTCTACACCGCCACCGGAGGGGAGCCCCGGAGCCAGGATCGTGCGGGGGTTGAAGGAGACGAAGGTTGCCGCTTGCGCGGGCGTTGCGACCAACAGGCTGGCGGCGAGTGCGAGGGCTGCCGTCGTGGCCAGGGAGCGGACGTTCAAGTCGGACCTCCTCATGGGCGCTTCCTAATTACGGGCTGGACCGATACGCTAGTCATGGCGTTACTGCCTGACAATGGGTGATTGTGACTGGCAGGCATACAGTTTTAGACCAGGCCGAAAGTGAGTGATATGCACCAGGGCCCCACCGTCGGGCTCGCCCTGAGCCATGCCTTGCGCGCCGCGCTCTTCGACGGCGAACGGGAGCGGGAGCTGGCCGCCGCCGGCACCGTCCTCGACTGTGGCGACCCGGGGGCACTCGGCGCGGCCCTGCCGGACGTCGACATCCTCGTCACCGGCTGGGGCATGCCCCGACTCCAGCCGCACCTGCTCGACACCGCGCCGCGCCTCAAGCTCATCGCCCACGCTGGGGCCGCCATCCGGCCGTTCGTGACGGAGGCCGTGTTCGCCCGGGGCATCCGCGTCACCCAGGCCGGCGCCGGCATGGCCCGCCCGGTCGCCGAGGTCGCGCTCGCGATGACCCTCGCGCTCCTGCATCGGGTACACCGGTACGACCACGCGATGCGCGCCCAGCGGCAGTGGCCGGTCGTCGGCGTGGTCACCGACCACCACGAGTTGTACGGCGCGACGGTGGGCGTCGTCGGCGCCTCCCGCACCGGCCGCGCCTACATCGAGATGGTGCGCCCGCTCGGCGCGCGCGTGCTGCTCTCCGACCCCTACGTCACCTCCGACGCGGCCAAGCACCTCGGCGTCGAGCTGCTGCCCCTGCCCGACCTGCTGGCCAGGTGCCGCATCGCCTGCGTCCACGCGCCCGCCACTCCCGCGACGCGCCACCTGTTGGGCGGTGCCGAGCTGAAGCTGCTGCCCGACGGCGCCGGCCTCGTCAACACCGCACGCTCCTGGCTCGTCGACCAGGAGGCGCTGCTCGCCGAGCTCCAAAGTGGACGGATCGACGCCGCGCTCGACGTGTACGACCACGAGCCGCTGCCCGCCGACCATCCGTACCGGACCCTGCCGAACGTGCTGCTGACTCCCCACGCCGCCGCGGCGACCGTGGAAGGCCGCCTGCGCCAGGGTCAGGTGCTCGCGTCCGAGGTCGCCCGCTTCGCCGCCGGCCTTCCGCTGGAGCACGAACTGCGCGCCGGCGACCTCGACCGGTTCGCCTGAACCAGGCTGTCCGAAGGGCCGCAAGGCCAGCTTAGGCGATTGACCAGCAGTGGATCATCCGTCTAGCCTCTCCAATTACGGTCCTGGCCCTTAATAATTTGGAGTGCACATGACCTATCGCCGATCGACCCGGGTGTGGTTGGCGGGGCTGCTGGCAGTGCTCGTCACGGCCGGCGTCCTGGCACCCGCCCCCGCCGCGGTGGCGGCCTCCTACCCGCAGTACGCCAACCGGGGCGCGATCCCGCTCACCGCCACGACCACGGCGGGCGGCGAGACGGCCCGCATGCCCGACGGCACCTACCGCACCTGGCTCGCCGTGAGCGGCCTGCCCGCCGCGGGAACCCCCGCCTACCTCGCCGAGGTCGACCCGTTCACCCGCACCGTGGTCCGCAAGTTCACCATGCCGGACGCGCAGGGCGCGTGGGGCGTCTCGGTCGCGTCCAACGGGGATGTCTTCGTCGCCACCTACGGCAAGGGCGCCCTCTTCCGCCTCCCGTGGGGCGGCGACCAGATCCAGAACCTCGGGGCGCCGACGCAGTACACCAGCTTCCTGTGGGAGGGCGACACCGACGACCAGGGCCGCCTCTACGTCGGCACCACCGAGGGCTTCGCCCCGGGTACCCTGCCGCCTGGCCGACTGGTCGGCTGGGATCCGGCCACCAACGCCTTCCGTGACTACGGCACCTTCGGCGACCGGTACACGTACGTCCGTTCGGTCGAGTACGCCGACGGCCAGCTCTACGTCGGGCTCGGCCCGGTGACCGCGTTCTACAAGGTGGACCCGGTGACCGGCGAGAAGACCGAGCTTCCGCTGCCGCCGGGCATGGCCCTGGACAAGTACACCTACCAGCTCGACGACGCGGCCGGCTTCCTGTACGTGATGTTCGCCGGCGGCGTGGAGGCCAGCTCCGGCTGGGTCTGGGACCTCAAGGCGGGCGGCTGGGCGCGGCGTGCCTCGCTCGGCGACTACCGCGGCCAGAGCGTGTCCAGCGCGGACCGGGCCGGTCGCGTCTACATGGTCCGCAACGGCGAGCTGACCGAGTACCATCCGCGCAGCGGGCACTTCCGCTCGACCGGCTTCGCCGGCAACGTCGACCTCGGCGGGCTCAGCGCGGCAAAGGGCATGGAACGGATCGTCGACCCCTCCACCGGGCACGAGCTCATCGTGGCGGGGCAGCCGGCGGGCGAGCTGATGGTCTACGACGTGCAGACCCGTACCGGCACGCTCGACCGCATCGCGGGCCTGACCGGAACAGCCACGGCCCCCCGCTCGCTCGCGGTCGGCCCGGACGGCCGGGTCTACGGCGGCGGCTACTTCTCCGGCGGCTTCGTTGCCTGGGACCCGCGCACCGGCGAGTGGACCACGTACGACTTCCGCCACCAGGTGGAGGGGATGGCCACCCACAACGGGATCCTGTACCTGGGCGTCTACCCGAACGCGGAGATCTGGGCGTACGACCCGGCGATCCCGTTCGGTGACAACAATCCCCGGAAGCTGTTCGACATGAAGGCGCAGGGGCAGGAGCGGCCCTGGACCCTCACGTCGGCGGGCGACTACCTGGCGGTCGGCACCTCGCCCAAGAACAGCCAGACCGACGGCGCCCTCGCCCTGTACAACCCGGCGGACGGCAGCCACGAGGTCTTCCACGGCATCGCCGGCGACCAGCAGGTCAGCGCCCTGACCTACCGGGACGGCGTGCTCTACGGCGGCTCGCTCGGCTGCTGCCCGGCCAAGAAGGAAGGGAAGGTCTTCGCGTTCGACGTCGCCTCCCGCACGAAGCTGTGGGAGACGGTGCCGCTCGCGGGGGAGCAGGGCGTCAACGCGCTCGCCTTCGACGGCCAGGGCCGGCTGTTCGGCATCACCGCCGGCAAGGCGTTCGAGCTGGACCCGGCGACGCGCGAGGTGCTGCGCAGCGTCGAGTACCGCGCGTACCCGTGGCCGACCATCACCAACTTCCAGCCGCGCGCGGTGAACCTGGTGTACGACCCGCACGACGGCTACCTGTACGGCACGGCGATCGGCTACCAGATGCGCATCGACCCCGACACGCTGGTGAACACCGGCGGCAACGTGCGGGGGAGCCTCTTCGCGGCGGATCCCAGCGGGCCGAAGTACATGTTGCAGAGCACGCTGCTGCTGGAAGCGCGTTGGTACGACTGGCCACCGGCCGGATAGGTGACCACACGGGAGGGGCGGCACCAGACCGGTGCCGCCCCTTTCTCGCTGTCTACAGCGCGCCGAGCACCTTGGCGAGCGCGGCGACGACGTCCTCCGCCTCGGCGGGATCGGCCATCAGCACGCTCTGCCGGAGCCAGAAGACCTGGCGGGAAGCGAGTGTCGCGTGCGGACAGTCGGCGATCCGGGCGTCGCTGTCCCGTACGGCGGGGAGCGTGCCGAGCGCCGGGTAGCCGAGGTCGACGGGTACGCCTTCGGCGGCGCACGCCTCGGCCACGAACCGGGCCTCGCGCTCGCCGAGCGGCCGCTCGACCCGGATCATCAGCAGGTGGCGGGAGTCGCGGGTCGTACCTGCTGGTTGTGGGACCACCGACGCGCCGATCGCCGCCTCGGCGAGCAGAGCCACGACGCGGGCCGCGAACGCCTCCCGGCGGTCGATCTCCGCGTCGAGCCGGTCGAGCCAGGGAAGCAGCAGGGCCGCCTGAAGCTCGGTCAGCCGCAGGTTCCAGCCGATCTCCGGATGCTCGTACCAGGCTCCGCCGAGGCGGCGCCCGACGTTGCACAGCGACCAGATCCGGCGGTAAACCTCGGGATCGCGGCACACCACGAGCCCGCCCTCGCCGGCGGTCATCGCCTTCGACGACTGGAAGCTGAACGTGCCGGCGTCGCCGATCCCACCGACCGGCTGGTCACGGTAGCGGGCGCCGTGCGCCTGGGCGCAGTCTTCGACCACCGCGAGCCCGTGCCGCCGGGCGAGCGCGGTCAGCGGCGCCATGTCGGCGGGGCTGCCGGCCAGGTGCACCGGCATGACGGCCCTGGTGCGCGGCGTGATCGCGGCCTCCACCGCCTCCGGACCGAGGTGCAGGTGATCCGGGTCCACGTCCACGACGACCGGCACGGCACCGGCGAGCAGCACCGAGGTGGCGCACGCGACGAACGTGTACGCGGGCACGACGACCTCGTCTCCGGGCCGGACGCCGAGCGCGCGCAGCGCCACGAACAGCGCGAGCGTCCCGTTGCCGAGCGGC
Source organism: Phytohabitans kaempferiae (assembly GCF_042433955.1). NCBI lineage: Bacteria > Bacillati > Actinomycetota > Actinomycetes > Micromonosporales > Micromonosporaceae > Phytohabitans > Phytohabitans kaempferiae. The sequence continues at coordinate 60,111 of NZ_JBHLUH010000071.1, forward strand.
ACCGCGTGGGGCGCCGCGGAGCGTTCGGCGAACCGCCGCGCGAAGTCGTCGCAGTGCGGCCCCTGCGTCGCGCCCCACTTGCCACTCTCCGCGATGCTCAACAGCAGCGCGCGCTGCGCGTCGTCGAGCGGTGGCGGCCAGGCCGGCCAGGGGCGGTCCCGTACCGGCTTGCCGCCGTCCCGGGCCAGTGCCGTCATGAGGCTCCTCCAATGTGGAGCAGTCGGGCCAGGTTGCCGCCGAGCACGGCGTCCCGGTCGGGTCCGTCCAGCGGTGCGCCCAGCACGCGGCCGAGCCCCTGGCGCAGGTCGAGAAAGCAGGCGTCGGAGCCGAACACCACGCGGTCGGCACCGGCGAGCCGGACCAGCTCGGCGATCCAGCGGGCGGTCATCCGCGAGCCGCACGTCTCCAGGTACACGTTGGGCACGTCGGCGACCAGCCGGGCGGCCCGCGCGAATCCGTACGGCCACAGCCCGGCGTGCCCCATCAGCAGCGGTACCTGGGGATGGCGGCGGCCGACCTCCGCGAACCGCACCGGATCCGACCACGACGAGTCGGTCTGGCCGTGCGCGAGCACGGGCACACCGTGCGCGGCGGCCAGCTCGAAGACGGGCGTGTACGCCGGATCGTCCAAAGTGCACTGGTGCACGTCGGGATGCAGCTTGACGCCCCACACGGCCTCGTGGCCCAGCAGCTCGCGTACGTCGTCCAGCCCGCCCGGGTCGTGCGGGTTGGCGACCAGCCACACGCCGAACCGCCCCGGATGCGTCTCGGCGGCGGCCAGCGCGCGCCGGTTGCCAACCGCCGGGTCGGCCCCGACGGCGAGCAGGTCCGAGATGCCGATCGTCGTGACGCCCAGCCGTGCGGCCATGGCGGCGAGCCCGTCCGCGCTCGGGTCGGGGATCAGGAAGTCGTGCCAGCCGCCGATGTGTCCGTGCGCGTCGAGGATCGGCCCTGTCCGCGGTGCGGAGCGGTCCGGCGCGTGTCCGGCACGGGTCGCCGGCCGTCCCAGCATCGCCGCGAGCGAGCCGCCCGCGACAAGCGCCCGGTCTTCGGGCTTCAGGGCCAGGTGGTCCAACTGGTGGCGCGGTCCGGCGTCGTCGAAGACCGGCGCGCCGGTGCCGAAGACCAGCCGCTGGGCTCCCCACCGCTCGGCGAACCACTCCACGGCTCCGGAGGTGTTGAGCGTGCCGGTTTCCAACCAGACGTTCGGTGAGGTGTCGAGCAGCTCCCCGAACTCGCGGAGCCGCCGGTAGCCGGGGCCGAGCACGAGCCAGTTGACGGTCGGATGGGCCGCCGACAGGGCGCGCAGCGTGGCGAGGGAGGTGTCGGCGGCGTCGATCGCCACCGCGATGCCCAGCCGGCCCAGGCGCTCCAGCCACCGCCGCGCGACCGGGCCGGCCGGGTCGAAGCGGTGCCGGGCGGGAGCGAGGCGCACCATAGCGACCCCGGCGGCGCGCAGTTCGTCGAGGTCTTCCAGCCGGGCCGGTACGGACGCGCCCGCGACGGCGGGGATCACGACCGGTACCGGACGCAGCCGCTCGACCCCGTCGAGGGCGGCGAAGAGCGCGCGGTTGGCCTCGGCGGGGTCACCGTGCAGGGCGTAGGCGTGGGTCACGTGGGCCTCGTCGACGCCCAGCCGGTCCATCTCCCCGAGCGTCCCCGCGACGGTGGCCGAGGGCCCCGCGCCGGTGGGAAGCGGCCCGAGCAAGCGGTGCGCGTCGACGACCGTCCCGTGTGGACCCGTGCCGTCAATAACGGCCATGACCGAAAATATAGTTGGCGGCCGACAGCAAGGTCAAGTAGCGGTGCCGCTCACGCCTCCGCGACGGTGGTGGCGTGGCCGGTCGGCACGCCGAGGCCGGCGCAGCACGCCAGCACGCGCTCCCGCTGGCCCGGCGGCAGGTCCGGCCCGAACAGGTCGCACGCCGTCTCGGCGGGCAGCCGCCCCTCGGCCGCCGCGATCCACAGCATCCGGCGCACGTAGCCGTCGAACGGCTCGGTGAAGGTGGCCGCGGCCAGCGCGTCCAGCCGCGCGGACGCCGCGAGGAAGTCACCGTGCCGGCCCTCGCCGAACGCCCGCATCACCGCCGCCGTGACCGGCGTGGCGGCCGCGGCCAGCCCGACCAGCGCCGCTTCCGCGCCCCACATCAGCGAGGGCCCGAACATGCGGTCTTCGCCGGTGATCGCGAGCCGTCGCGCGGAACGGGCCAGTGCCAGGCCGGTCTGGCAGGCGATGGCGTCGTGCAGCCGGGCCACCTTCAGCGCCGCCACGGCCGGATGGTCGAGCAGCGCGGCGAGCGCGGCCTGGGGGTACGGCCGGATGTAGAGGTCGAAGGCGATCAGCGGCAGCCCGGACCCGCGCCAGATCCTATCGTGCCGGGGCAGGGGATCGGTGCCCGGCGCCGGCGGGTAGACCATGACCCCGTCGGCCCCGAGGGACGCGGCCTGCGCGGCCTGGCGGACCAGGACCTCGTCGTCCTCCTCGGCACCGCCGCCGACGCCCACCACGACGGGTACGCCGAGCGCCACCGCGCGGCGGATCACCTCTTCGCGTACGCCCGCCGGCAGGTGCCCGCCCCGCCCGGTGTGCGCCAGCACGGCCAGCGCGTCGGCGCCGTCGGCCAGGAGCCCGCGCAGGTAGGCGTCGAGGACGGCCGGCTCGACCCGCCCGGCGGCGTCCATCGGCGTCGCGGCGGCCGCGGCCAGGCGCCCGCGCAGCCGGTCACGCAGGCTCGCCGCCCGGGGGTCGATCGACATCGGCTCAATGTAGTGCCGCCCGCCCCGCCGGACCAGGGCCTGTTCCACAAGGGCCGACCTCGCCGCGGGCCGGGGCGTGCCCTGGGGCCGGCGGGCGGTCAGGGCTGGTCGGGGCCGGGCAGGCGGAAGAGCTCGACCGCGTTGCGCCACATCAGGTGCTCGTGCTCGGTCGGGTCGAGGCGCGCGTCGGCGACCACGCCGAGGGACACCGCGGGGTCGATCAACGTGGCGTCGGTGCCGAAGAGGAACTGCCGTACCGGCACGCGGTCCAGGGCGTACCGGAGCTTGCCCGCGTCCGTGATCGAGCAGCACGGCTCCAGGTACATGCGGTCGCAGCGGGCGGCCGCCTCGGCACCGGACCGCCAGGCGGGACCGCCCATGTGCCCGGCGACGACCCGCAGCGCGGGCTCCGCCTCCAGGTGGTCCAGCAGGGCGAAGACATCGTCGCCCCAGGTGTGCACCAGCGCCGGTACCCCGGCCTGTGCCACCAGGGCGAGGGCGTCGCGCATCGCCGCCGAGGCGATCGGCCGGCCGGGGTACGTCGTATGGATCTTGACGCCGACGAAGCGGCCGGTCGGCAGGTATTCGGCCAGGTCGCGCTCGGCGGCGGCCAGGTGGTTGGGGTTGACCACCACGTAGCCGAGCAGCCGGGGAGTGCCCGCCAGGACCGTGGCCAGGGCGCGGTTGCCGGCCGGCGCGTCGTAGACCACCGCCTCCGTCGAGGAGACGATCTGCACCGTGATGCCGTACTTATCCATGAGCGACAGGTTTGTCCCGACCGCTCCCACGTCCATCGCGAAGAACCATGGCCCGAGGTGGGCGTGCACATCGACGATCACGGAGTGCCCGCCTCGAGCCAGCCCGCCGCGGTGCCCCCGGCGACCATCGCCCACTCCGCCGGCGCCAGCGCGGCCCGCCGCAGCCGCAGCGCCGCCGGGCCGACCGCGTGCAGCGGCGCCCGCGACCCGTAGGCCAGGTGCCCGGCGCCCACCTCACCGGCGATCCGCTCGATCGAGTCGGGGCTGTTGAGCAGGCGGGTCGACGCGACGAAGCCGGGCTCGCGGCGGGCGAGCAGCACGAAGTCGGCGACGTGGTACGCGTGCACGTCGAGGAAGCAGACCCGGGCCCCTCGGTCCGCGAACGGCATCCAGAAGCGCCGCACGTCGCCCTCGGTCAGGATCGTCATGCCCGCGGCGAGGCTGACGTCGACGATGTGCCGGAAGCCCGGATGCTCCGGCTCGGCGCCCTGCTCGACCGGAAACAACCTCACCACGCGTACGCCGGCGTCGGCGAGCCGCGCGACCTCCGCCTCCGCGACCAGCGCGTCCCGGCAGTCGACCGTCCCCACCGGTACCAGCCGAGGCGCGGCCGCCGCCCGGGCCGCCGCGAGGGTCTCGTCGTTTCCCTCGCCGGCCTGGTAGAGCGCCCCGCGCAGGGAACACGCGAACGCCCCGGCGACACCGTGCCCGGCGAGCGATCCGGAGACGGCCTCGACGCTCGCGTCGACGTCGTGCTTGGGGGCCTTGCCGAAGAGCACGTCCACGTCCCACGCGATCGAGGGCTCGGTCACCGGCCGGTCACTTCCCGGTGTACGGCCCGGATCGCGGCCACGACGGCCGTGACGTGCTCTTCGGTGTACGCCTCGTTCCAGTCCAGCACCACCAGCGTGCGGCCGACGAGCTGGTCCGCCCGCGGGCAGGCGGCCGGCGCGTGCCCCGCGTCCAGCGGGAACCGCGACGACCCGTAGACCGGCGCGCCAGTCAACGCCGGCGCGTGGTTGAGCGCCTCCTCCAGGTAGCCAGGCCGGGCCGGGATCCCGCGCGCGGCGAGCGCCGAGGCGAACTCCTGGTTGCCGACCGGCAGCCCCGCGTCGAGCACGATCGGCATGAGCCACCACGCGTGCCGGTCCACGTCTGCCGCCAGGTGCAGCCCGGGCAGCGGGCCCAGTTCGGCCAGCAGCCGGTGGGCGGTGGCGCGGCGGCGGGCGAGTACGCCGGGGAGCTTCGCGAGCTGGGCCCGCGCGACCGCCGCCTGAAGCTCGGTCATCCGGTAGTTGAGCCCGAACGTCTGGTGCCGCCGGCCCTTGTCGCGCGGCCAGCCCTTGTCGGCGAACAGGCGCATGCGGCGGGCGAGGTCGGCGTCGTCCGTGATCGTCAGGCCGCCGTCGCCGCACGTGATGTGCTTCCACTGCTGGAGGCTGAAGCAGCCGATCGCCCCGGCGGTGCCGGCGAGCCGGCCGTCCGGGTAGCGGGCGAGCCACGCCTGCGCGCAGTCTTCGATCAGCGGTACGCCGTGCCGGTCGGCGATCTGGCGCAGCTCCGCGGGGGCGGTGGCGCCGAAGAGGTGCACCGCGACGATCGCCTTCGTGCGGGGGCCGATCGCGCTCTCGACGGCGGCCGGGTCGAGGTTGCCGGTCACCGGGTCGACGTCGGCGAAGACCGGTACGGCGTTCTGCGCGAGGATCGGCCCGACGGTGCCGAAATCGGTGATTGGCGAGGTAATGATCTCGTCGCCCGGATCGGGTCCGGCGGCCGCGACCGCGAGGTGGATGGCGGCGGTACCGGAGCTGGCGGCGACCGCGTGGCCGACGCCGTGCAGGGCGGCCATCTCACGTTCCAGCGCGCGCGTCTCGGTACCCCATACGCTGTTGAGCATCCCGGATCGCAGCACCCGGGTGACCGCCTCGACCTCTTCGGCGCCGATGGTCCGGCCGGCCGCTTCGGCCACGCTGGGAAACCGCAGGTGCTCAAGGGCGTCAGTCATAGCGGTCCAGACCGTAATCTAGAGTTGTTGGGAACGCAACCAGCCGGGAGGAAGCGGTGAGCATCGTCATCGGCATCGTTGGTCCGCACGACCTTGTCGACGAAGTGGCGGAGGTCTGTGAGGAGCAGGCCGGTGTCACCCCGCTCCGGCTGGTGTACGACCACGAGTCCGAGGCGGCGGGCATCGTGGAGGCATACAGCGCCTCGGTCGGCGCGTGGCTGTTCACCGGGATCGTCCCGTACACCTTGGCCCACGAGGCGGGCACGCTGTCCCGGGCCGCGACTTTCGTCGACTACATGGGCGCCACGTTGTTGCAGGCGCTGGTGCGGCTGCTCCACGAGAAGCAGGACATCACCCGGCTGTCCGTCGACACGCTGCCCGCCGCCGACGTCCTCGGCACGCTTCGCGAGGCGGGCCTGCCGACCGACGGCGTGCGTACCTTGCCGTACCGGCCGGGGCAGAGTTCCGAAGACGTGGTGGCCTTCCACCGCCGGCACCATCGCGGTGCGCACAAGGGCGTCGCGGTCACCTGCCTCAGCTCGGCGTACGACGTGCTCGCCGAGGAGTTGCCCGCGCTGCGGCTCGCGCCGTCCAGCCACTCGGTGCGGGTCGCTCTGCGGCAGCTGCTTCTGGCCGCCGACAACCAGGCGCAGGAGGACGCGCATCTCGCCCTCGGCTTGGTCGACCTCCCGGAGGGCGGAGACGAGGCCGGACTCCTCAAGGAGGTCGCGGCGCTCGGCGGCAGCGTGGCCCGTGCCAAGGGCGGCACCCACATGATCATTACGACCCGGGGGCCGCTCGCCAGCGCCAGCGGCGGCTTCACCGCGCTGCCGATGCTGCGCCGGCTCGCCGACCGGCACGCGGTGGTGCGCCTCGGTTTCGGCCTCGGCCGCAGTGCGGCGGAGGCGGAGAGCCTGGCCCGGCGGGCGCTGGCCCGGGCGCGGCGGATCGGCGACGTCGCGGCGGTGGTCTCCCTGCGCGGCGACACCGACCTCGTCCTCGAGTCCGATCAGGCGATCCCGCCGGCCGCCGGAGAAAACCTGGCCTACGTGGCGCAGCGGGTCGGCCTGTCGGTGCCGACGTTGCAGCGACTGCAAGGGGCGTGGGAGGCGACCGGTGCCAAGTCACTGACCACATCGGACGTTGCCACGCACCTCGGCGTCCAGCAGCGCACCGCGCGGCGGCTGCTGCACCGGCTGGAGATGGCGGGCCTGGCCGAGCGCGAGGGCAACCGAAACTCGGGCCCCCGCGGGCGCCCGCTGACGCTGTACCGGCTGACTCTCTAGCGTTCGTCTGGCTTGTGGCTTTCGGCGTTGGCGCGTCGGGCTGGTTGGGGAAGCCCGACGCGCCAGCCACTGCCCTTGTGCGGCAGGCGTCGCGTCAGCCGGCGAGCCAGCGGTCGAGGTGCTCGGCGATGAACTCGTCGTCGCGCAGCCAGGGGTAGGCGTTCCAGACCCGGTCGATCTCGGCGAGCTGGCCGGGGGACAGCTCCTCGGCCGGGTCGAGGCACCAGCGGCCGGCCAGCAGGCCGTGCCGCCGCAACACCTCGTGGATGCCGGGGATGCAGCCGTGGAAGCCGTTCGCCACGTCGAATATCGCCGCGTTCGCGTCGGTGAGCTGTCCGTCGAGGGCGAGCATCCGGCGCAGCGCCGCGTCGTCACCGGTACGCGCGAGCCGTGCGTCCTCCAGCAGCTCCACCGCCCGGCGTACCCACACCGCCCACTGGCCCAGCAGCCCGCCGACGAAACCGACGTCGACCTGCCGCCCGTCGACCACCACGCGGTGCGGCGTCGCGAGATCGGTGAGGATGTGGTCATCGTTGCCGGTGTAGAGGCTGACCCGGTCGACCGCGCCGGCCCGGCAGACACCGTGCAGCACGTCGAGTGTGCGGTACCGGTCGAAGGGCGCCACCTTGATGCCCACGACGCCCTCGATGGAGGCGAAGCGGGTCCAGAAGGCGCGGGAGAGGTGCCGTCCGCCGACGGCGGGCTGGAGATAGAAGCCCACCAGCGGGAGTATCTCCGCCACCGCGCGAGCCCGGTCGATGAGCCCTTCCTCGTCCATATCGGACACTGGCGAGAGAAGGACCATGTCGTATCCGAGCGAGGCGGCCAACTCCGCCTCGGCCACCGCCTGCGCGGTCGGCCCGCACACTCCGGCGACGAGGACGACCCGGTGCTGGTACTCGCGTGCGGTGGAGACGGCCAGGTCGAGTACGGGAGCGAGCAGGCCGGTGCCGGGGTCGTGGATGGCGAACTGGGTCGTGTGCACGCCGACCGCGACGCCGCCCGCGCCCGCCTCGATGTAGTAACGGGTGAGCGCCCGCTGCCGGACCTCGTCGAGCCGCCGGTTGGCGTCGAGGGCGAGCGGATGCGCCGGGATGACGCATCCACGGCGGAACGTCTCGATCGGGCTGGACTGGGTCTGGAAGTCACCGAGCGCGGTGGGCCATGGTGTCATGCGGGTCACGCTCAGAACCTGCCGTCCCGCCGCTGGAACTGGGTCGGCTTGCCCAACAGGGGAAGGCCGTCGCGTACCCAGTGTGTGGTCCACTCGATCAGGTCGGCGACAGTCACGTCGGGGTAGCCGAAGAGGCGGTGGCACCGCTGCGCGTTGGAGAGCAGCGCGCTGGCCGCCTCCTCGCCGGTGACCCGCGCGGGGAGCCCGGCGACTGCGGCGACCGCGTCGGCGGCCTGCCGTACGGAAACCAGCTCCGGTCCGGTCACGTTGAGCACGAACGGCGGTACGGAGGTGTGCCGCAGCGCGCGGATCGTCACCTCGTTGGCGTACCCCTGCCAGACCACGTTGACGTGTCCGGTGGTGACGTCGACCGGTTCGCCGGCCAGGACCGCACGGGCGATGTCGACGAGTACGCCGTAGCGCATCTCCACCGCGTAGTTGAGGCGGATGAGCGCGGTCGGCGTGGTGTGTGTCTCGGCGAAGTGCTCGAAGATGCGCTCCCGGCCGAGGCAGCTCATCGCGTACTCACCGACCGGTCCGATCGGGCCGTCCTCGGTGGAGCCGCCGGAGGTGACGGGCACCAGCGGGTACACGTTGCCGGTCGAGAGCGCGACGATGCGCGAGCCGCGGTAGCGGTCGGCGACCTGCCCGGGAAGGAACGTGTTGGTGGCCCAGGTGGCGTGCTCGCGCCCCGCGGTGCCGAACTTCGACCCGACGAGGTAGATGACGTTGGGCGCGTCGGGGAGCCCGCCCAGCGCGGCGGGATCGGTGACGTCGGCGGCGATGACGTGCGCGCCGGCCTCGCGGAGCGAGTCGGCCAGCCCGGTGTCGGAGAAACGCGACACCGCCATGACCCGGGCGCCGGTGCCGGCGGCCTCGACAGCTCGCAGCGCCAGCCGGACCAGGCTGGGTCCGAGCTTGCCGCCCGCGCCGAGCACGAGAAGATCGCCGTCGATCTTTCGCAGGTCTTCGACGAGGGCGTCGCGTGGCCGCGACAAGCGCTCCTCAAGCTCGGGCAGGGATCGCATGAACAACCTCCGGCTCTAGTAACGGCCCTGACCGTAAACAGGACGCGGCGGCACTGTCAACCACGTGACCGGTTTCCGGCTCTGGCTGGGAGATGGCCGCGGCGCGCGGGCCTTCCGACTGGCTCGCGCCGGTGGCCGCGCCTGCGCCGGTTGGCGGCGCGGGTCGGGAGGTCGGTGGCGGCGTGCGGGGCTACGGGGCGGCTTGGGTCGGCGCCGGTTTCCGGGCGGACTGGGACGTTGGTTGCGGCGCGCGGGCCCGGTCAGGCGGTGGCTCGGGCCGCCGTGAGCACCTTCAGGATGGCCTGTGTCTGCGGCCACGGCACCGGGCTCGGCTGCCCCGCGACCATCGCGAGAAACGCCTCGACCGCGCCGCGGTAGCCCAGCGCGTGCCGCGGGTCGTCGCCGCCCTCCAGCGTCACCGTCGCGGTGGTGGCCGGGCCGTGCACGGCGACCTCGTACGCCTCGCCGCTCCCGCTCGCGAGCACCTCCACGATGCCGACCGGCCCGCCCTCCCAGGCCAGCGTCAGCAGTGCGGTGTCCTCCGACCGCAGCGACCGGTAGTGCCGGCGCGCGGTGACCGCGCCGACCAGCCGTACGTCCGGCCCGAACAGGGCCACCAGCAGCTCGACCCCGTGCACGCCGAGCAGCACCAGCATGCCGCCCCCGGCCTCGGGGTCGTCCTGCCAGGGGTTGTTTCCGGCCGCCCAGAACCGGGCGTCGTGGCGGACGGTGACCCGTGCGGCCAGCGGCGGCTCGGCCGCGTCGAGGTCGGCGCGCAGGCGGGTGAACGCGGGGGCGAACCGCAGCACCGAGCTGCTGAACACGAGCTCGGGCGCGGCGGCCACCACGTCGTCGAGCTCGGCGAGCTGGTCGGCGGTCGCCGCCGCCGGTTTGTTGACGAAGCAGGGCACGCGCAGGTCGAGCACGTGCCGGAGGGCGGCGGGCACCTGGGGTGTCGGCACCGTGAGCATGACGCCGTCGGGGCGCGTCGCGAGGAGGGAGGTCAGGTCGGGCAGCACGTCGACCTGCGGATGCTCGTCGCGAAAGCGCTGGAGGCGAGCCGGATCCGGCTCCCAGACGGCCAGCTCACAGTGCTCGCGCAGCGTGCTCGCGTCGGTGTATGGGTGACTGGTCGCCAGTCCGGCCAGCGCGATCCGCACCCTGGCTCTCCTTAGCTGACAAGCTCCAAGATTCGCGGCAAACTCTACTCCACCTGGCCCGTTGATTTCCGGGGCTGACCGAAATTACGATACGTCCCGTGTCCCCGCACGACATCGTGATCGACGCCGGTCAGACCGGCCTCCGGCTGGGCGTGGCGGCCCGCGGGGCGATCCTCACCCGGGCGCCCGAGCGCGCCGGCCCGAGCTACCTCGACGGCGGCGCGGCCGACTCGGTGCTGCGGGCGGTGCGCGCGGCGGCCTCCGCCCTGCCCGCGAGCGGCGGTGCCGTGTCGACCGTCTGCATCGGCCTGGCGACGGTGCTGACGTCGCCCGGCGCGTACGGCGAGCTCGCGGCCACGTTGCGCGACGACTTCGGTGCCGCGCGGGCGATGGTGACCGGTGACGTCGTGACCGCGCACGCCGGCGCGCTCACCGGGCGGCCCGGCGTGGTCCTCGCCGCGGGCACCGGCGCGATCGCGCTGGGCATCACCGCCGCCGGCCGCCACCGCCGGGTCGACGGCTGGGGCTACCTCCTCGGCGACGCGGGCGGCGGCTCGTGGATCGGCCGCCGCGGGCTCGACGCGGCCGTGCGGGGCCACGACGGCCGGATGGGCGCCGGGGCACTCACCGCCAGCGCCGAGCAAACGTTCGGCGACCTCGCGACCCTGCCCGAGCGGCTCTACGGCGCGCCCGACGCGGTCCGCCAGATCGCCGGCTTCGCCCGGTCGGTGCTCCGCCTTGCCGCCGAGGGCGAGCCGCACGCCACGGCCATCGTCGCGGAGGCCGGCACCGAGCTCGCCCGCACCGCCGCCGCCGCGGCCGCCGACTTCGACCCGGGCGACGGCGTCGGCGTCTCCTGGACCGGCGGGCTGCTCGCCGACGCCGGGCTGCGCGAGGCGTTTCTCGGCGGGCTCTCCCGGCTGCGCCCCGACGCGGTGCCGCTGCCGCCGGCGGGGGACGGGCTCGCCGGGGCGGCGCTCCTGGCCGCTGACCCCGGCGGGTACACCGGTCTGTTGCAGGCGCTCGTCCAATGAGGAGCGCGCGAGGCGCCTTTCCCACCACCTTCGACAGAACGGGCACACGATGACCGACACGGCACGGGACACCTTTCTCGCCGCCGCGCTCGACGCGGTACGGCAGCTCGCCGACAGCCAGGCGGACGCGATCACCCGCGGCGGTGAGCTGATCGCGGCGGCGCTCATGAAGGGCGGCGTGCTGCAAGCCTTCGGCACCGGCCACTCCCGCGCCGTGGCGCTGGAGCTGACCGGCCGGGCCGGCGGGCTGGTGCCCGCCAACCAACTGGCCATCCGGGACACCGTCTACTACGGAGGCGAGCCGGTCGAGTCCATCCTGGACCCCCTGGTGGAGCGTGACCTGAGCCTGGCGCACAGGATCTGGCAGCTCGCCGACATCCGGCCCGAAGACATCTTCGTCATCATCAGCCAGTCCGGCGGCAACGGCTCGGTCGTGGAGATGGCGCAGCTCGCCAAGTCACGGGGCCACACCGTCATCGGGCTGACCTCGATGGCGCACACCAGGCGCATCACCTCCCGCCACCCCAGCGGGCTGCGCCTGGCCGACCTGGCAGACGTGGTCATCGACAACGGCTCGCCGTACGGCGACGCCGCCGTCCCGGCCGGCGGCGAGACGATCGGCCCCCTTTCGACACTCACCGGCGTGCTCGCCGCGCAACTCCTGGTGGCCGAGGTGGCCGACCGCATGGCGGCCGCCGGCGTCCGGCCGCCGGTGCTGCGATCGCTGAACGTCCCGGACACCGAGAAGCACAACGATCTGCTGCTGGCCCGCTACGCGGGACGGGTACGACTCGGCGACGCGTGACCGCGCCGTCACATCCTCGGTCGGCACCGTTTGCCGGCACTCTATGCACGTCCGGCAAGCCGTCACGCGGTAAGGGGCACAGTGACGTCGCGCGGAAAACGCCATGCGGCTGACCTGCGACATGACCGATGATGCGGCGGTGGCCGAGGAGATGGTGACAGCTACCGCGATGCCTCAGACGCGCGAAGGGCTCGCCGGCGATCTGGCCGCCCTGGGTGTTCGGCGTGGGTCGGTGCTTCTGGTGCACTCGTCGTTCAAAGCACTGGGCTGGGTCTGCGGCGGGCCGGTCGCCGTGGTTCAGGCGCTGCTCGACGCGCTCGGCCCGCAGGGCACGCTGGTCGTGCCGACGCACACGCCGGACAACACCGATCCCGCCGGCTGGCGGCATCCGCCGGTGCCCGAGTCGTGGTGGCCGGTGATCCGGGCGCACACGCCCGCGTTCGACCCAGGGCTGACCCCGAGCCGGTGGATGGGCGTGGTCGCGGAGACGGTCCGCACGTGGCCGGGCGCGCGGCGCAGCGACCATCCGCAGGTTTCGTTCGCGGCCGTCGGACCGGCCGCCGAGGCTGTCGTTGCCGGCCACCAGCTCGACGAGATGCTGGGTGAGCGCTCGCCCGTCGGCGCCGTCTACCGGATGGACGGCGACGTCCTGCTGGTGGGCGTGGGGCATGGCAGCAACACCTCGCTGCACCTGGCCGAGTATCGGCTGCCGGACCCACCGCGTCGATGGGAGGGCTCTGCCGTGCGCGCCCCCAGCGGCGGTGCCGGGCGTGGCCCCAGCGACGCCGGGCTTGCCCGCGGCGGCGGTGCCGGACGCGCCTCCGGCGGCGGGACGTGGGTCCGCTGGCAGGACGTCGACACCGACGAGGGCGACTTCGATCAGGTGGGCGCGGCCTTCGAAGCCGGAGGGGCCGTGCGCGTCGGGCTGGTCGGCGGGGCCGAGTGCCGGCTGATACGCCAGCGCGCACTCGTCGACTTCGCGGTGGACTGGCTCGGCAGCCATCGGTGGCCAGCCCGGTAGTGGCCTTGCCGTGCGCTGTCCGCGAGGCAAGGGGAAGCGCCGTCGGGCGGCCAGCCGGTCGTGGCCTGCCGCCGGGCTGTCCGCGGTGAGCGGAGCGCCGGCTAGCAGGCCCACGCCACGGCGCCGGCGACCACGGGGAGGCTGTCAGCGGTACGGAGTGAGAAGTGGCAGCAGGGCGGCCGGGTCTTCGGCGTGCGCGTTGTGGCCCAGGCCCGGGAGGTCGACGGGGCCGGGCACCAGTGCGGCCAGGTGCGCCGCGCTGACCATCGGATCGTGCTCGCCACGTGCCAGGACCACCGGGACCGGGGCGGTGGCCAGCAGTCCGGCCAGGCCGGGCTCGCCGACGCCGAAGGCGCGCGGGTCGAACGTGGGGCGCCAGCCGTCGCCGTCCCGTACCACCGCGGCGTCCAGGCCCGGGCCTGCCGGGTCGACCAGCCCGTCGAGGCCGGCGACGCGCAGGTGGCGGCGAACCGCCTCGTCCCGGGTCTCGAACACCGTCGCGGGGCGGGCGGCCAGCGCGGCGGCCTTCGCCAGTTCGTCGGCGGTCCAGGCGACCTTGATGCCGAGCCCGATGACGGCGCGTACGCCCGGCCGGCCGGCCAGGTGCAGCCCGATCACGCCGCCGAAGGAGTGCCCGACGATCACCGTGCCACGCGGGTCGACGAGGCCGGCGACGGCCTCGGCCACCGCGGCGAACGAGTACGCCGGGAGTGCCGCGGAGCCGCCGTGGCCGGGCAGGTCGGGGGCGATCCAGGCAGCCGGGCCGAGCAGGTCGGTGAGGTCGCTCCACACCTCGCCGGTGGCGCCGAGACCGTGCAGCAGCAGGACCACCGGCGGCTCGGTGCCGCCGGCGCGTACCCGGAGATCCGTCATCCACACAGCATCGCCCACCGGCCGCGGGCGTGGTCAATCCGGTCAGTCGGTCAGTGCCAGCCACAGATCGCCGCGGCCCTCGATGTGCGCGGTGGGCCGGGCGGCCCGGCAGCCTTCGAGCCGGCGGGGCGGCGCCCATCCACCCTGGGACGCCGCCTGCCGCCGGTCGCTGGTTCGCCCGGTGTGGCGCACGGCCGTTTGCCGACCGCCGTACGCCGCACCCCCGATATCCGGGCGACCGTGGCATTGTGCCCCGCGATCTTTGCGCTTCACTTGTGCTCGTCTTGAATGCCCAGCTCAGAGCCGCTTTCCGAGTCTCGCCGGCGGGCGTGGGCGCTCCGAGTCCCGGCTTGACGGGCCGAGGGTCACCAGCGCAGTTCGAGCGCGAGCGGGCCGCGTACGTTGATCGACGGTTGCAGCCGGACGGTCTGCTCCGGCGCGAGGCGCGGATCGGGAAGGCGCTCGACGAGCGCCTGGAGCGCGATGCGGGCCTGGGCGCGGGCCAGCGACGCGCCGACACAGGTGTGCACGCCGGCGCCGAAGCCGAAGTGGCGACTCGGCGTCCGGGTCACGTCGAAGCGGTCGGCATCGGGGTAGCGGCTCTCGTCGCGGTTGGCGGAGGCGAAGACGAGCAGCACGTCCGCGCCCTCGGGGATCCGCACGCCCGCGACCGTGGCCGCCCCGGTGGCGCGGCGGAAGATGGTCGGCACCGGCGCCTCGAACCGCAGCACCTCCTCGACCGCGTTGGGCAGCAGCTCCGGCCGCCGGCGCAGCAGGTCCCACTGGTCCGGATGGCTGAGCAGGACCCGCACGGCGTTTCCGATGGTGTCGGTCGTGGTGATGTGGCCGGCGCCGATGGTGCCGCAGATCGTCCCGACCAGCTCGGCCTCCTGGTCGACGGTGAGTGGCCCGGCGCCGGGGGCGAGGGCGGTGACGACATCGCTGATGAGGTCGTCTTCCGGGGCCGCGTGCCGCTGGCGTACGTACCCGCCCACCAGGTGCTGGAAGGCGACGAACTCGCGGGCCGCGCGCGCCTCCTCCGCCTCGGTCAGGTCGGCGCTGCCCAACTGGAAGAGGGACTCGCTGCCCGACTTCGCCGTCGCCACGTCGCCGGGGGCGATGCCGAAGAGGTCGGCGGCGGTGGCGACCGGCAGCGGGGAGGCGTACCGGGAAATCAGGTCGGCCCCACCGTCGGCGGCGAACGACTCGACCAGGGCGTCGGCCCGCCGCCGGATCGCCGGTTCGAGCGTCTTGACCGCCCCGGGCGCGAGGCGCTTGGCGTACGGGGCGCGGAACCGACGGTGGGTCTCCCCGTCGGAGGTGACGTGATCCGGCTTCGGCGGGTAGCCCTCGGCGAACGCGGCGTACGTCGCCGGGTACAACTCGCGCACGGGCCGGAGGCTGTTGGCCGAGGAGAATGCCACCGGGTCCTTGAGGATCGCATCGATGTCGTCGAAGCGCGTGACGACCCAGGCGTCCAGCCGCGGCGAGTGGAACACCGGCTCGGTGCGGCGGGCCTGGGCGTAGAAGGGGTACGGGTCGTCGAGGTGTGTGCCCAGCGGGTCGTAACTCTCCGCGAACTGGCTGCTCGTCATGTATCGGCTCCTCGGCGGGTCTGATTCGGCGGATCGGGCCGGCCGTGCGTTCGCCCTTGGCCCAACGAGGATGAACCACTCGCTGGTGGCCAGCAACAGCCCTTTGCCCGGACCTGGTCAGAAAACGGAGCGGCGGGACGGACTGTCAACGATGGACAGCCATCCCGCCGCCTCGGGCCGCGGTCGAGGTCGGATCGTCAGCGGCGGCGGCCCTTGAAGACGCTCTTGGGGATGTAGCCGGTCACGACCTGCGTGCGGTCCACGACCTCGGCGTTGTGGTAGTTCACCGCGATCGAGGCGAAGGAGTACGCCTTCGGCACGGTCAGGCCCTGCGTGGTGACGAGGAAGTCGACGGTCTTCTCCACCGCGATGCGCATGGCGCGGTCGAGGTCCCAGTGGATGCCCATCATGATCCAGTGGTCGTCGGTCTCGGCCCAGGGCAGCTCGGTCGCCACCTTCTTCATGACCGTGACGCGGAACGTGCCGGAGAGCGAGTGTTCCACCGCCGTGCCGCTGACCTCGCCGTCGCCCTGGCAGCTGTGCGGGTCGCCGATGAAGATCTGCGCGCCGGGCTGGAAGACCGGCAGGTAGAGCGTCGTGCCGACGTTGAGGTCGCGGACGTCCATGTTGCCGCCGAACTTGCCGGGCGGCGTCGAGCTCTGCACGCCGGTGGCGGGCGGCGGGGCGTCCTCGGTGTTGCCGATGAACTCGCCCGTCGGCGGGGCGACCGCGATGATGCCCATGAACTTGTGCGTCGGGATGATGATGTCGTCGGCGAAGAAGACGACCTCCTGCCCGCGGAACATGCCGGTGCGGTAGAGGTGGGTGCGGACGTCGGGCCAGACGCCGGCGGGCAGGCCGGGCGGGATCTCGGCGGGGATGTCGAGGCCCGCGTCGCCCTCGCGCCAGCCAGGGTAGAAGGTGGCCATGACGCCACCGGTCGGCGCGGTGTTGTTGAAGCCGTAGGGTACACGCGTGTCGATGTCGAGGATGTCGATCGCGATGGTGTCGCCTGGCTCGGCGCCCTCGACGTAGATCGGGCCGGTCAGGACGTGCCCGCCGTACTGCCGGCCGGTCGCCTGGCGCTCGGGCAGCGTCTGCCAGAATGCGAGCCCGTCGCGCAGGATGTCGCCCGGCTTGACCCCGAACGCCCCGAAGTAGTCGCGGGGGTTGACGGCCGGATTGGTGAAGCCCTGGTGGGAGAGTGCGTCGACGCGGACGGTCTGGCCCGAACGCATGGTGAGGCCGGGCTCCCAGCCGATCGGGAAGCCGCCCCAGTGCAGGTTGTCCGGGGTGGACTTGAGGTGGTGGTGCCACTTGGCGCGCTTGGGGCCGCCGCGGCTGCCGTTGCCGGCGGGCGCCGCCTGCGCGGGGGCGGCGACGCCGGCCGCGACGGTGGCGGCCAGACCGGCGGCCAGCACGCTTCTCCGGCTCGCCGAACTCCAGTGGTTGGGGGACATGGTGACTCCCATCGCTGACGGGGGACGTGGCGGGGCGTTCCGATGATCAAGGGGTCGGTACACCGTCGCCGTCCGGTGTTTCAGGCGCGTGACACTTCTGCAAATCCGGTGTGCACGCAGCCGAGAGAACCCGCCCCCACCAGGCACGGCCGGTGCACGGGCCGGGCCGAGGTCGGCGTGGCTTGCCGCGCCCGGGGCGTACGATGAGTGACCATCTGAGGGTGCTGGCTGAAGATCTCGACACCTCTACGCTCACCCCACGGCAGCGGGGCATCCTGACCGTCATCCGCGACTGGGCGGTCCGCTACGGCTACCCGCCATCCACACGCGAGATCGGCGACGCGGTCGGGCTGGCGTCGACGTCGTCGGTCAGCCGGCACCTGCGCGTGCTGGAGGAGCTCGGCTTCCTGCGCCGGGGGCGTACCGCGACCCGCCCGGTCGACGTCCGCATGTTCCTGGAGACGGTCGACCGGCGGGAAGACGATCCCTCGACCGTCGGCGTGCCGCTGGTCGGCTCGATCGCCGCGGGCACGCCCATCCTCGCCGAGGAGTCGCCCGAGGAGACGCTCACCCTGCCGCGGGACCTGGTCGGGCGGGGCAACCTCTTCTGCCTGCGCGTGCGGGGCGACTCGATGATCGACGCGGCGATCTGCGACGACGACATCGTGGTGGTGCGGCAGCAGAGCGAGGCGTACAACGGCGACATCGTGGCCGCGATGATCGACGACGAGGCGACCGTCAAGGTGTACCGCCGCCGCGGCGGCCATGTGCTGCTGGAGCCGCGCAACCCGGCGTACGACGTCATCGACGGCGACCGCGCCGTGGTGCTGGGCAAGGTCGTCTCGGTCCTGCGCCGCGTGTAGGCGGGCAAGGCCCCTCAAGAGAAGGATCTGGGCTACCGCGATGTGCGCCGCGCTCCAGACCGCCGCTCCCGCGGCCTCACCCTGCGCGGTCACAAACGCTTGGCGTGCGTGGCGATTTCTTGACCCCACACAGGGTCAACTTTTCGCCACGCACGCGTGACCCCCGGCTCGGCACGCCGAGACACCGCCGCCGGCGATGCGGATGATATCAACGATCACTTTTGCCGTGTCGCCACGGCACGAGCCGTCCGCTTCGAACGTAGGCCCTATCCGGACTGGCGTCCACACGACGGTCGCACGCCTCCGGTACCCGGAATGGCGATTTCCCTGGTGTTCGCGGAGTGTCGTGAGTGGACAACGCGGGCTTGAGATTCCCGTCACGCGGAGTCTCCTTGACACTCCGGTCGGTGGTTATGAAGACTCGACCGCAACGGGGATCCAATCATGTCGATCGCATATGTGTGTATCGGCGTGGTTTCGTTTCCCCGTGCGGCACAACGACTGACGTCACTGCGGATCGGGGGATCACGTGGGCAGTTCGGTGAGACGTGTCATCAATCGCCTGGTAGTGCCGGTGCTGGCCGCGCTGGTGGTGCTGGGCACGGGAGGGCCGGCCTTCGCGGACGCGCAGCCGGGCGGAAAGCTCTTCGTCGGCGGCTCGTTCGGCACCGCCGGCGCGACCACGGCCACGAGCATCGCGGCGTGGGACGGGGTCGACTGGTCGGGGCTGGTCGGGCCAAACGGCGAAGGCGCCGACTCGACGGTCACCGCCATGACCATGTACAACGGCAAGCTCATCGTCGGCGGCTCGTTCATCGAGGCGGGCGGCGAGACGGTGAGCGGGATCGCGTCCTGGGACGGCACCGACTGGGAGCCGTTCGTCAGCCCTTCCGGAGCGGTGGGCGTGACGGTGGCGCCGCTGGGCTTCGTCAGCTCGCTGGTCGTCTACAACGGCGACCTGTACGCGGGCGGCATGTTTCCGCGTGCTGGCGGCACGGTCGACGTCAACAACATCGCCCGGTGGAACGGCGCCGAGTGGTTCGCGCTGCCCGGACCGTCGGGCGCGGTGGGCACCGAAAACCACGGCAGCGTGATCGCGCCGGTCTGGGACCTGACGGTCGTGGACGGTCTGCTGATCGCGGCCGGCGAGTTCACCTCCATCGGCGGGGTGGCCGTCAACAGCGTCGGCGCCTGGAATGGCACCACCTGGTCGTCGCTCAACCAGCCGATCGCGGACGCGACCATCATGGCGGTCACCTCGTTCAACGGGCGGCTGGTGGCGTCGCGCAGCTACGTCGTCGACAACTTCAACGTGGGCGACGTGGTGTGGCGCGACGGCGGCCAGTGGTCCGTGCTCGGCGGCGACCCGCAGGGCCGGATGAACGGCTCGCCCCGCGACCTGATCGTCCACAATGGCAACCTCATCGCCGGCGGCGAGTTCACGCAGGCCGCGGGCATCACCGTCAACCGCGTCGCGCAGTGGAACGGCTCCGCCTGGTCAGCCCTCTCCGGTCCCTCGGGGACGGGCGCCAGCGGCACGGTCCACGCGCTGGCCAGCCACGCGGGCTTCCTGTTCGTGGGCGGTGCCTTCGGCCAGGCGGGCGGCGTGACGGCAAACAACATCGCTCGGTGGAACGGCAGCGCGTGGTCGGCGCTGGCCGGCTCCGCAAACGGCACCGACAGCATCGTGCTGGAGCTGCTGTCCACTTAGGAACAATGAGGTGACCAGGAGCGGCGGCCGTCGCGCGACGGCCGCCGCTGCGCCGTGCGTCAGTCACCTCCGACCGCTGCCGGCCGCGGTCGCCGCGCCGGAGACGCCCTGCCATGCCGGGCAGCTTGGGTCGGCGGCGAAACACGGCGGACCCTGATGATCCACTTCTGCCGGCGGCGTTCGGTGCTGTCGGGAATGCGCCATGACGCATTGATGCCACTCGCCGTAGCCCTGTCGTGACGCATTCTTAGCCCAGAGCTGGGCGCCGGCCTGAGTGGGCCGAGGCCCCCTAAACCATGCCCAAGAGGGCTTATCCACCAAACTGGTGTGATCTAAATATTTAACTAGGTCGTGATGAAGCGTCACTAAGGTGCGAAGCCAATGATCGACACCGCGCGGGGAAGGGGTTGGGGATGAGCGGAGACCTGGCCGTGCCATTGATCATCGGGATCGCTCCGTCGGCGGCGGAGCGCAGGCAGCTCGCCGAGCTGCTTGGGGGGACCCAGGCGTTCCTCATCGTCGCGAGCGTGGAGCAGGCGAGGGAGTTCCTGGACGCGGCCGTGCCCCGCACGGCGGCGCCGGTGACCTCCGGCGGGGCGGCCGGCGCCGCACCGACCGCACCCCCCGAGGAGGCCCGCGACGACGAGCCGCGGCGACCGCCCGACCTGAGCGTCGACTCCGACCGGCGGGTCCTGCGGTGGCTGGACCGCGAGGTCGACCTGACCCGGCTGGAGCACGACTTCCTGCACCGGCTGCTCGGCGCGCCGGGACAGGTGTGGACGTACGAGCGGCTGCACCAGGAGGTGTGGGGCAACGAGCACCTCGGCCGAGGCTCCGACATCCACTCGGTCGTCCGGCGAGTGCGGCGCAAGCTCGCCGGGCTGGAGGCGACCGCCACCATCCACTCGGTCCGCGGCGTCGGCTTCCGCCTGACCCCCGCCTGATCGCGCCGCCTGGCGGCGGCGAGGCGCGAGAGACGGAGCGGCCCCGCCTGGCCGGAAAGCCAGGCGGGGCCGGTGTCCGTACTCAGCGGTCAGGCGTCAACAGCGGATGGGGGAGAGCGCGAAGTCCTCCACCGTGGGCGTGCTGGTGTTGATCCTCGTCTGGCGGGTCTGCGGCTTCCAGCCGTCCTTCGCGACGATCAGCGTCAGCGGGTTGTTGCGACGGTCCATCCAGTAGGCGTACTTGCCCTGGGCGTCGGTCGCGAACGTCCACGAGCTGGCCCACGAGTCGACCTGCACGACCGCGCCCGAGATCGGCGCGCTCGCACCCTGGCAGTCGGTCCCGGTGACCGTACCCATGAGCTTGCCCCAGGTCGTCGGAGGCTGAACCTCCATCGTGACCTGGACCGGCGGAACGCTGTAGGGCGTGTTCTCGCCGATCTGGATCGAGCCGGTGTACGTGCCGGGCTGGTCGACGTTCGCCGCCATGCCGACGGAGACCGTGACCTTCTCACCGGGCGCCAGCGTGGCCGAGGTCTTGTCGATCGTCAGCCAGCTCACGTCCGCGCCGCCCTCGGCGCACTCCTCGAAGCCGGGCAGCGCCTCGCTGTCGGGCGTGGCGTTGAACTGTCCCGAGGAACCACCGATCTTGTAGAACCCGCACGCCGCGCCGCCGCGGTACCGGGCGGTGTTGGCGTTCGGCAGGGCGGACCAGGTGTTGGTGCCGGGGTCGTACGCGAAGCCCGCGTTGGAGATGACCCCGCCCTGCGAGCCGCCGACCACCAGCAGCCGGCCGTTGGCGACCGCGAACGAGCTGGCCCAGTTGTCGACCGGTGCGTCGGCGACCGCGGTCCAGCTGCCGCTGCCCGGGTCGAAGGCGTAGCTGGAGCGCTGCGCCACCGAGCCGTCGTTGCCGCCGGTGCAGTACAGGATGCCGCCGATCCCGCCGCAGGAGGCGAACGCCACCGACTTGGGGTAGTCGGGGAGCGTCTCCCACGTGTCGCTGCCCGGGTCGTACCGGACGACGTCGTTGGACATCGGCGTGCAGCCCGAGGTCGTGCAGCCGCCGACCGCGTACAGCTTGCCGTCGACGACCCCCTGCCCGGCCGCCGAGCGCGGCACGGGGTTGTCGGCCTTCTCCGACCACGAGTTCGCGGCCGGGTCGTACGACCAGGTGGTGCCGTCCGGGCCGGCCGAGCCCCAGCCGCCGGTAGCGATGATCTTCCCGCCGATCACGCCCACCGTCATGGCGTTGCGCGCGCCCGGCAGGTCGGCGATCGGCGCCCAGGTCTGCGCGACCGGGTCGTAGACGAAGTTCTTCGCCGTGGAGGCGGAGCCGTTGCCGCCGCCGATCGAGTAGATCTTCCCGTCCAGGCTGACGACCCGGTTGTCCATCACGTTCGCCGGATAGTCCGCGATGTCGGTCCACGGCGCGGCCTGCGGGCCGGTCGCCGCCGCCGGCACCGCCGCCGCGCCCATCGCCGCGTGGGCGGCGAACGACGTGGGCACGTCGAGCCGCTGCGCCGGCGCCCCTGCGGCACCGAGGACCTGCTCCCGGGTCATCCGCGACCCGTCGGCCCGCAGCAGCTCGACCCCGCCGTCCTGCTCGCCGAACGTGACGTCGACCGGGGCGCCGCCGGTGTTGGTCACCGTGAACGTCTTGGTGACCTTGCCGGTGGGCATCCGGAGCTTCGCGTTCAGCGCGCTCGGCTGTACGGCGAGCCGGCCGGCCCCGAGCTGGAAGCTCTCGGAGGTGACCCAGTCCGCCTCGACGTCGATCTCCTTGGTCTGGCTCACGAAGTTGCCGGCCTTGGCGCTGAAGGGGTGGCTCCCGGTCAGCGACGAGAACAGCCAGTAGAAGCCGTCCTGGAGCCCGGTGTCGTCCGGCGTCGCGGCGCTGGTCGCCGTCTCGGCCGGCCGATGCACGCTGGCGACGGTGGCGCCGTTGACGAAGCCGTTGGTGTTCTGATCGCGTACGTGGCCGACCAGCAGGCCGCCGTTGACCGGCACGCAGGTCACCTCGCTGCCGATCAGTACGTTGTCGACTCCCCACCACCACTCGAACGTGGCGTCGTAGTAGTGGAACCGGACCTGGACCCGCGCCTGGCCCGCGGCCTGCGGGATCGGGATCTGGGTGACCCGCGGCCCGCGTACGTCGGCCGCCTGCCGGAGCACGTTCGTCCAGGTGGTGCCGCCGTCGAGGCTGAGGTCGACGTCGGCCCGGTCGGTGCTCAGCCAGTTGTAGTCCTGGTTGAAGCGGATCACCGGGGCGGCGACGTCGGTCAGGTCGACGACCGGGCTGACCAGCGAGGTGTCCTGCCGCCCGCCGGCGCCGTAGTCGTCACTGTCGATCATGGCGAAGTTGCCCGTGCCGCCGGTCAGGTTGCCCCGCGCGCCGTCGTCGGTGAACTTCCAGACCTGGCCCGTACCGATGTGGTCGACGACGGTCCAGCCGGCGGGCACCGTGGTGCCGTCGAAGGTCTCGTACACGCCGTCCGAGCCGTACTCGTAGCCGGGCGCGGTGGAGCAGGCGTTCGACGCGACCGGTACCGCCACGTTGCTCACCACGTTGCGGGAGCCGACCACGACATCCCTGGTGATGGTCTGGTAGCCGGGGTACTGCGGCTGGACCGTCAGGGAGTACGTCGCGCCGGCCGGCAGCGTGACGCTGTAGCGGCCGTTGACCGGGTTGGTGTAGTCGGAGACGCCCGACGGCCCCGCGACCGTCACCTTGGCGTAGAGCGGCCAGCCGTGGCCGGAGCCGTCGGTGACCGTGCCGCTCACCGTGACCTGGGGCACCGGGGTCAGCGCCACGTCGAGCGTCGTGGTGTCCCCGGTGGTGACCGTCGCCGGCACCGTCCTGCTCTCGTAGCCGAAGAGCGAGACCGCGACCTGGTACTGCCCGGTCGGCAGGAGCGAGGT
The DNA here is from genome assembly GCF_042433955.1 of Phytohabitans kaempferiae. NCBI lineage: Bacteria > Bacillati > Actinomycetota > Actinomycetes > Micromonosporales > Micromonosporaceae > Phytohabitans > Phytohabitans kaempferiae. Next base: position 83,504 of record NZ_JBHLUH010000071.1, read on the forward strand.
GTACTTCCCGTCGGTCCCGGTGGTGAGCTGGCGCTCGGCCGGGCCGGTGAGGGCGAGGGTGGCGCCGGAAAGCGGGCTGCCGGTGGCCGCGTCGGTCACCGTGCCGGCCAGCGTGCCGTTGTCGCCGATCGGGGCGGCGTCGAGGAGCGCGAGCGCGTCCAGCCGTCCCTCGCCGTACACGTTGTTGTCGGCGGCGGTGCCACCGCACTGCGCGTCGGCCTTGTCGATCGCGGTGCCGTTGAGCAGCGCGCGCGTATCTGCGACCTCGCCCAGCAGCGCGGGAGCCGCCGACCAGAGCAGCGCCACCGTACCGGCCAGGTGCGGCGAGGCCATCGAGGTGCCGTTGGCGGTGCCGTACGTGTTGCCCGGCAGACTCGACCGCACGTTGACGCCCGGCGCCGAGATGTTGGGCTTGATCTCACCGTCCTGCCCGGCGCCCCGGCCGGAGAAGCCGGCGATGTTGTTGCTGACGTCGTACGCGCCGACGGAGTAGTTGACGATCCGGCTGCCCGGCGAGCCGCTGGTCTGGCAGGCCGAGCCGCTGTTGCCGTTGGACCAGGAGCCGAAGATGCCGGAGGCCTCCCAGGCCAGCGTGACGTCCTCCATGAACGGGTCGTTCGACGGGACGCGCGATCCCCAGGAGTTGTTGATGATGTTCGGGCGCTTGCTCGCGTCCGGGTTCTCCCCGTTGAGGTCGGTCGGCTCCAGCATCCACTCGCCGGAGACGACGAGCGCGTTGTCGCTCGGGCAGCAGCCGTTCGCGGCGATCCACTTCACCGCGGGCGCGACACCGATCTGGTTCGCCCCGTCGGCGCCGGCCATCGTGCCCATCGTGTGCGTGCCGTGGCCGTCGTCGTCGCAGGGCGCGCCGTCGCAGGCGTCGGCGGCGTCGAACCAGTTGTAGTTGTGGTCGAAGGTGCCGTCGCCGTTGTTGCCGCGGTAGGAGCCGACCAGCGCCGGATGGTCGAACTGGACGCCACTGTCGATGTTGGCGATCGTGATGCCCTCGCCCCGGACGCCGTACTGGGCCCAGACGTCGTCGGCGTTGATGTTCGCGATGCCCCACTCGACGGCGTTCGGCGCCATCTGACTCGTGCCCGGAGCGAGTTCGGGCAGCTCGTACGCGACCGGCGCGTAGAGCCCTTCGACCTCGCCACGGGCGGCGATCTGCTGCGCCATGGTGGCGGGCCCGCTGCTGACCTTGATGGCGTTGGTCGCCCAGAACGCCTGGTACTTCACGCCCGCGGCGTCGAGCTCGGCGCGGACCTTGGCCTGGCTCTCCGCGGCGGTCTTCCGCAGTGCGGCCGCGACCGCGGTGCCGCGTTCGGTCCAGTCCTTGATCGCGCTGGCCTTGCTCAGGTCAGCCCTGGCGGCGAAGCGGATCCAGAAGTCCGCCTCGCTCTTGGCCTGGAACTGCTTGCTCAGCTCCGGCCGGATCTTCCCGGACGCGGCCGAGCCACCGGGCGCGGCCTGCGCGGCCGAGCCGGTCGCGGCCAGGCCGGTGGCGGCCAGCGCCAGGGCGGCGCCGGTACTGACCAGCGATCTGGCCAGGCGCCCTCGGCGGGTACGTCTCAACATCGATGTTGCCTCCCCTAGTGAACGGAGCCGGGGGAGCCCTCCCGTGCCGATGAGACCGGGACAGGTGAACCCTCCGTGCCCCAGGGCGCCGCGCGGATCTCGCCGGTAGCCCGGTTGGACACTAGAGATCGCCGAAGAGATCGATCAAGGACAGTGCGTCAGCAAACTGTCACCAAAACGTGAGCAGGACCGAGGTCTGCCCGATTCGCCTTGCTACGGGGGACGTGGCCCGCCTATGATCCAAACGTTCACATCCTTGGATCTTTTGGGATGCGAGAACGACGACCGCAGGCCGCGCCGCGGGCCCGATGGCAAGGGTCCGGCAGTCCGGTCCGGCTCTGGCAGGTCTCACGCACCACCGGTCGTCGGCGTGTGGCACCGCCGGCACCGCCCAGGTGGGCTTCGACCACCTGGCTGCCCTGCGACACTGCCCCGGAGCGGGCGGACGCGACGGCTGGCCGGGCCCGGGAGCCCGACCAGCCGTTGGCCGGTGCGGTGGCCGGTGTGGTCACCCGTGCCGGCGAAGCCGGCCAAGGTCAGCGGCCACCGCGCTAGCGGATGGCGTTGAGCAGCGGCCAGGTCTTCGCGCCGCACATGCCCTGGCCCTGGAGGCCGCGGGCCTTCTGGAAGGCGATCACGACCTTCTCGGTCTGCTCGCCGTAGCTGCCGTCGACCGCCAGCGGCTTGCCGCCGAGGACGGCGTGCTTGTTCTTCGCGGCGAAGTTGAGCCGCGCCTGGATCCACTTCACGTGGTCGCGCTTGGGGCTGCCCCGGCCGACCGGCGAGCCCGGGTAGGGACGGTCGGCGACCCCGATCGGCGCCGCGCCGGGCGTGCCGCCGCCCAGGCCCTCGGCGAAGCCCAGGGACTTGAAGAGCCCTTTCCACTGCCCGGTGGCGAAGCGCCGGCCGACCCTCCTGCCCTCGGCCGCGCAGAGGATCCCGGAGACGAAGCCGGAGCAGTCGCCGCCGCGGCCCGGCGGTGGCGGCTTCGGCACCGGTACCCCGCCCCAGACGTAGCGCTGGCCCACGCACCGGTCGGCCCACTCCTTGGCCGCCTGTGCCTGCGCGTCGGTCAGTACGCGGTGGAAGCGGTGCTTGAAGAGCGGATGCGACGCGCCTCGGGCGGCCGAGCCCTTCAGGCAGCCGCGCCCGCCGCGGCTCTCGTAGTTGACCCCGCCGAGCGTGCAGGCCACGTGCCCGATCCCGGACTTCATCTCGTGCGGGTAGACGATCCCGATCTGAAGCAGCTTGGCCACGTCAACTCACCTCCGCCTCGGGGTCGTCGGTCTCCGGGTCCGCCTGACTCTCCCGGATGGCGTCCAACTCGTCGGCGCCGAAGTCCTCGTCTTCCGGGGCCTCCTCGCCGACGTCGACGTCCTCGTCGAACAGATCGACATCCGCGGCCGCGGACCTCTCCTCATCGGTCATCCTCGCCTCCCTCCGAGGCTCTGAATCGCTTGTGAGCGTGAGCCTCGCGAGGCATGGCCGGCAATCGCCTAGCCGACAGACGACCCCCGCGGGAGGTCGGCCGGGCGGTGGTGATTTTCGAGGCTGGCGGACGAGTATCGGCACGCCCTCGGCGACCTCCGCCCCGGCGGGCGGAGGTCGCCTACCGCCACCGCCAGTCGGCCTGCCTCCAGCAGCGGGATCATCGTGAACGCCCAGTCGGTCAGGCCGCCGAACGTGTGCCGGTTGGTGCCGGCCCAGCCCGCGGGGGCTAGCGTGTGGCCGTGCGACTGAACCACCTCGGCCTGCCCGTGCGCGACCCCCAGCGCAGCCTCCACTTCTACGCGGCGTACTTCGGCTTCGACCCGGCCACGGCGCGGCGCTACCCCGACGGCACCGTCATCGTCCGTGACGCCGCCGGCTTCGACCTCGCGCTGCACGCCGTCGAGGCGGTGGGCGAGCTGCCGGCGTTCCTGCACTTCGGCTTCCGGCTGCCGCGTCCCGACGACGTACGCGCGCTGCTGCTGCGGCTGAAGGCCGACGGCGTCGAGGTCGTCGAGGAGGACGACGAGCCGGAGTACACCGCCTTCAAGTGCCTCGACCCGGACGGGCACCGCGTGGAGGCGTACTGGGAGCCGCCCGCCATCGCGTAGCCGGGCTCGTTTACACCTCGTTCACCGGGGCGCTCCTAGCTTCGGCGGCATGACGAAGAGGTACCTGGCGATCCTCGCCGTGGCGGCGCTTCTCGGGCCGGCGGCGTGCACAGTGGACGACCCCGGCCCGGAGGCGTCGCCGGCCCCCGGTCGGGCGTGCCCGCGCGAGCTGGACGCCGCGTTCAGCGCGTGGGCCGGCGCCGGCTTCAGCGGCTCGATCGCGGTCGCGACCGGAGACCGCTTCGACTGCCTGGCCGCGTACGGCTCGGCCGACGACGCCACCGCCACGCCCAACACCGTGGAGACGGTCTTCGACATCGGGTCGATCAGCAAGTCGTTCACCGCCGCGGCGATCCTGCACCTGGCCGACGAGGGGAAGCTCACGCTCGACGACCGGGCCGGCGCGCTGCTGCCGGAGCTGCGCGGTCCTGTGCGGGAGGCGACGGTGCGGCACCTGCTGCTGCACACCAGCGGGCTGAACGGTACGCACGGCAACGACTCCACGCCGCTGAGCGAGGAGGCGGCCCTCGCCGCGATCGGGCGGCTGGAGGTGGTCGCCCGCCCCGGAACGCGCTACCTGTACTCCAACGCTGGTTACACTCTGTTGGCGTTGATCGTCGACAAGGTGTCGGGCTCGCCCTACCGGGACTACGTGGTGTCGCACATCCTTCCGCTGCCCGACGGCCGGCTCGCCGGTGGCTTCTGGCACGGCCGGCCAGCCGCGCCGGGTCCGCGCGCCGTGGGCCACCTCGACGGCGGCGGGACCGGCGCGCGCGGTGACTTCGCGGGGCCGTACTGGGCCGTGGAGGGCAACGGCGGCCTGGCGATGACCACGCGTGACCTGGCGAGCTGGATACACGCGCTCTTCACCGGCGCGGTCCTCTCGCCCGGCTCGACCGAGGCCATCGCCACGCCCGGTCAGCCGATCGGCGGCGGGCGCGGCGAGACCCCCGGCTGGGTCGCCTACGACGAGTCGCGGTACGGGCAGCCGTTTCTGGCCGCGGCCGGTGGCGGGGGCGAGGTCGGGCACAACGCGGTCGTCGTGTGGCTCCCGCGCGAGCGGCGCACGATCGCGATCGCCGCCAACAAGCCGAAGGTCTCCGCCGAAGGGCTCCTGGAGGCGATCGGCCCGGCACTGGCGCGGGGCGAGCCGCTGCCGACTCCCAGCGGGCCGGCCGGGCGGAGCGACCTCGCGGCAGCCGCCGGCGAGTACACGTTGGACAGTGGTGGCTCGTTCCAGGTGACCGTCCGCGACGGCGGCCTGGCGGTGACCGCGGCCGGTGCCGACGCGGTGGCCGCGCTCTTCCCGCCGCCCGCCGGCGTCGCGGCCGGCGACCTGCGCGGGCACGAGGAGCGCGTGCGGGCGCTGCTCGCCGGGCAGACCCGGGAGGGGCGCGCCGAGCGGGCGGCGGTCGAGTCGGCGTTCGGCCCGCTCAGCGGTGTAGCCGTCGTGGGGACGATCGCCGCCGGGGGCGAGCTGCGCACGTACGTCGCGGTCACCGCCGGAGGGCAGGAGGTCCTTGGCTGGTACGCGGTGAACGAGGCGGGCGGCGTCGAGGCGGCGGAGGTACCGGCCGGCGAGCCGCCCACGCTGCGTCTCCTCCCGTCCGGCGACGACCGGTACCACCCCGACGACCCCACGGGCGCGGGTCCGGCGGTGACGGTGGCGTTCGCGGGCGGGCGGATGACGGTGACCGGGCCGGGCGGGTCGGCCACCGCCGAGCGCGCGGGCTGAACGGAGGCGGGGCGGCGGCATGCGCATCCTTCTGGTGGAAGACGACCCGGACCTGGCGGAGGTCGTCGCCCTCGGCCTGCGCAACGAGTCGTACGCGGTCGACCTCGCCGGTACGGCCGGTGCCGCGGAGGAGCACCTCCGCACGACCGCGTACGACGTCGCCTGCCTCGACCTCGGGCTGCCCGACGGCGACGGGCTCGACCTCGTCCGCCGCCTCGGCCACGACCCCGAGCTGCACCGCCCGCGGCGGCTGCTGGTGCTGACCGCCCGGGACGCGGTCGCCGACCGGATCGCCGGCCTCGACGCCGGCGCCGACGACTACCTGGTCAAGCCGTTCCACTTCACCGAGCTGACCGCCCGCCTGCGCGCTCTCTCCCGCCGCGCCGACGAGCGGGGCACCACGCTGCGGGTCGGCGACCTGGTGCTCGACCTCGCCACGCACCGCGCGTGGCGGGCCGGCGTGCCACTCGCGCTGACCGCGCGGGAGTACTCGCTCCTGCGCTACTTCATGCACCATCCCGGCACCGTCCTCTCCGCCGAGGACCTGCTGGAACACGTGTGGGACGCGCACGCCAACCCGTTCACCGCGTCGGTGCGGGTCATCCTCAGCCGCCTGCGCCGCAAGCTCGGCGAGCCCTCGCCGATCGCCACCGTCCCGCAGGTCGGCTACCGGCTGGAGGTGGAGCCGTGACCCGCCCGTGGCGCTCGTTGCGGGTACGCCTGGCGACGCTCGGCCTGCTCGCCATCTACCTGCCCGCGCTGCTGCTGTTCGGCGTGATCCTGGCGACCGACACCGAGGTGGTGGTGGAGACTGGCGCTCCGGCCGCGTCCACGCGCCACCTCTCCGGCTGGCCGCTCGCCACGCTGATCGCGCTCGGCCCGGTCGCCGCCGCGCTGGCCTGGTGGTGGGCCGGCCGCGCGGTGCGCCCCCTGCACCGCGTGCGGGCGGTCGCCGAGGACATCGAGGCTACCGACCTCAGCCGCCGCATCGGCCTCGACCGAGGGCCGGTCGAGGTGACCGCGCTGGCGGCGAGCTTCGACGCGATGCTCGACCGCCTCGAGGCCGCCGCGGTGACCCAGCGCCAGCTCGTCGAGGAGACCAGCCACGAGCTACGCCTGCCACTGTCGGTGCTGATGACGAACGCCGAGGTGCTCCTCGCCCACCCCGCGCCCACCGTCGAGGTCTACCGCCACGGTCTGGAACGCTCCCGGGCCGCCGCCGACCGTCTACAGCGGACGCTCGACGAGCTGCTGGCCGACGCGCGCGGCCGGGCCCGCACCATCAACCGCCAGCCGGTGGAGCTGGCGGCCGTCGTGCGCGCGCTCGTCGCCGACGCCGCCGTGCTCGCCGCGGCCCGCGACGTGACCATCGCCGTCGCCGGGCCGCCCACCGCCGAGTGCCGGGTCGACGAGCCGACGGTACGGCGCGCCGTCTCCAACCTCCTGGACAACGCGATCCGGCACGCGCCCGACCGCTCTACTGTGGACGTCCACATCGAACGGAGCGGGGGATGGGTCGCGGTCACCGTCACCGACCACGGCCCAGGCGTACCGCCGGACCAGCGGGAGCGGATATTCGAGCGCTTCTGGCGCGGTGGCCACAGCGGTGCGGGCAGCGGGCTCGGCCTGCCGATCGCCCGCCAGGTCGCCCAGGCACACGGCGGCGACGTGTCCGTGACCTCGCCGGGGCCCGACGGCGACGGCGCGGCCTTCCGCCTGACGCTCCGCCCCTGACCGGTCTCGGCTGAGAACGCCACCGACCGGATCTCGTCGCCTCCTTCACCGTCGACCATGTACAGCGCCGTTCGTACGGCCTGTCGGAGCGGCTTTACGACTCAGCGATGGCCACCCTGCCCGGACATGAGCTGGGCCCGGCGTCGCCAGACCAACAGCGCGATCCAGCCGCGTTTCGCCCTCCAGTGAGGTTCAAGGGTCGAGGTGGTCGCGTGGCTGGGCCGCGTTCGGACCTGGTGCCGTCTGTGGGAGAAGCTGTCGAGCTGGGCGCACCGGTGCGCCCAACCCCCGGGACGGTCGCCGGATGCGCGGCTGGTGGTCCGGATGCGCGGCTGGTGGGCCAGCCGCGCCGGACCTCGGCGGGTGCGGGTGCGTGGGCGTTGTCGGGGACATTGCCCTTTCAGACCGGCCGCAAGGTAGTGCTTTGTCATGATCTTCGTTGGCGTCTGTCTTCGGTTCCGTTGCGGTAAGCGG